>CAYVQU010000128.1:0-15203 GCA_964453155.1 uncultured Anaerolineales bacterium
CGTCTCTTGGTCACCTTATTTTCTCACACCTTTCCCCCAAACTGAAATACACCCTCTTGGAGTTTTCTTCTTTGATCGAAGTGAACTATCTCAAGAAACTCATCTACCGACTGTCAAATCTGTTCGGGATGGGTCTTGTTAGGTACCCCTACAGAGACTCGAACGTTTTCAGAAAAAAAAATTAATCAAAGAAGCTGTGAGTTAGATATCGCTGGTGATTTGGTTTAGATGCTTCCAACTAATGAAGGACCCGGAGCTGGTCTGTAAGGATTGCTCACCACCATAAACAACATATCCGTGATTATCTGGCATTCCAGTAAGTTGATACCAATATCTGAGATTATCAAAATAACTGTTCGATATTGTTTTACCGGATTTTATTTCAATGGGGGTGATGTTTTCTCCATCAACAAATAAACAATCGATTTCTTTTCCACGACTATCTTGCCAGAAATACGGGTAGCGTCTCTGCCCGCGATGAAACTCATGCTTGATAAATTCATTGATGATGAGATTCTCAAATAAAGCACCCTTCAAGAAATGAGTGCTGACTTGATTTTCATTTCGAATGCCTAACAATGAACATGCAACGCCAGTATCATAAAAATAGAGCTTTGGTGATTTAACCAGCCGCTTCTTGAAGTTTTTGTGATAAGGCTGCAATCGATAAACAATGTAAGATGTTTCCAGAATAGAAATCCATGCTTTTGCTGTATTTGGGCTGATACCAGCATCATTGGCCAGGCTGGTGTAGTTGATTAATTGCCCGGTCCGTCCGGCACATAATTGAATAAATTGGATGAAAGAATTAATATCTCCAATGTTTTTGATCATTCTTACATCTCTTTCAACATACGTCTGGATGTATGCTGGATAAAAATCGGATGGGGTTAGATCACGATCATAAATCCGGGGATATTGGCCATTGAAGATTAAAGATTCATATTGATCGAATGTATAGTTGCCATTTTCGAGTTCTATTGATGAAAAGGGGAGTAAGTGCAGGATTGCGGTTCGACCAGCCAGCGTCTGACTGATTTTCTCCATCAAAAGGAAATTCGATGAGCCAGTTAAGATAAATTGGGTATCCCGATTACTGTCTACGATGGATTGAATGTAGGAGAATAATGCTGGTGTATGTTGAACTTCATCGAGAATGGCACCATCATTGTAGTTTGACAAGAAACCGCGCGGATCAGTAAGTGCAATTTGTCGGATATCGGGTTCTTCTAATGAAACATAGGGCAATGATGAGAAAGTAGCCTTAACTAAAGTGGTCTTACCAGACTGACGAGGACCAGTTAGGGTAATAACCTGAAATTTCTGTGATAAGGCAGCTAACCTATTCGAGAGTGTTCTTTCAATCATGGTTCACCTTCTTATTAACAAATACGTATAAGATGCAATAGGTGAAGTATAATCGATGGTGTGTAAATCCGCAATACAATTGCGCAATTGTGCCAAGGCTTTCTTAAAGTCCGGAAAGGATGGCGAAAGCCTGATCAGGGTGAGCAGCAAAGCTGCGTCTGGCCCGGGCATGGTTATCAAAGCCTTGAGAATTCAACAAGGAAATCACCAAGTTATTGATAATGGTCATAGCTCTCCCGAACGATTTTTGGGTCATCCGGGTCAGGTCTTCGCGAAAAGTGACATCTCGACGATAATGGAGACCATTTTCAATGCCCCATTCACTGCGGATGATTTGAAGCAAGCGTTCAGGAGTGGCTTCTTGATCCGTCAGACTGGTAATGCCATATTGTGTTTCAGCGTAGACCTTACCAGAAGCCAGATAAGTGAAGCGGCGTTCTAGTTTGAAAACCTGACCCAGATTGGGCCAGTCCAGGTAATCGTTGAGCATACTATTGATTGTGATGGTGCGCTCTTCCAGACGCCCTCGGGATTTGTTAGTTGTCTTGGCAGTCTGAAAATCCATGGGTGGGTAACCCAGACCAGGTACCGGTTTCTGAGGGGCAAAGAGTTGTTCGATCGCTTGTCGGGTGTTAGGTTGGTTATCTTTGACAATCCAAACGAAATCACCTTCAGCATCTACGATTTGGGTCGATAGATTACGTTGCGTTTGCATGGCATCCCCAACTACGATCTTGTTACGCAAGTCCAGACACTTTAGCAACTTTGGTGCGACCACAATCTCATTTTCTTTGTCTTTCTCAACCACCATTTGCATCAATACCACGCCCTCACCGGGCAAATAGGCAACCAGCAGATGTAAACCAAAGGGATCATCTGCCGTAATCGTGCCTTGGATTGTTTTCCCATCAATGCTAATCACGATATCTTGCCCATCGGTAGGCAGTTGACCAAGATATTCACTCACTATCCCTTCAAGTTCATCCCCATCAATCACATCGGTAAGTACCCGCCGATAGGTCGTGTGATGCGGCATTCGTTTGTATTCCAACTGTAGAATTTCGATCAGCCACTCGCTCCGCATTTGCGCCCAATCTGCAATCCCGAACGGTTTGTCTTCTCCACATAGTTTTGCCAGGATCATCACAACCAATATCGTTACCAAGCTGTATCGGATGCCACGTGGTTTACGCGAATCTTTTACCCTGACCAAGTAGCTGATCAAACTACCGATGCTGAATGCCTCCCTAACTGACTTTTCTGTTGTGTTACACTTCATTTTGACCTTCCTTGGTTTTTGGCTTTCTGACTCTAAGCCATTACTTTACCGAGGAAGGTCTCTTTTTTCAATGGTTTTCGACTTTAAGAAAACCCTGGCAATTGTGCCATAACTTTCTTCGCGGATATCGCTTTAAATTTTGCTAAATCGTGCAAATTCGTAAAAATATGCGGAGATTTTTCCATGAGCGCCTCGTAATCATATTTTTGTCAACGGACTTTGAGAACGCCATAACCTGATTTGCCTCAATTTCTTTCATATTGGCAACAGGAATACCCGTTTTATCCAGATTTTGTTTGGGGGTAAATAGGACGCAACGCCGTCATCGATTTCTTGAAATTGGTACATTATCCAACAATGTACCCCTTACGTGATTCTTCCCCAACTAATTCAGCATGGTTTTGGAGCGGCGAGCTATGAACTTCCTGATCTTCATCGCCGCCCTCAGTGCCAGCGTCTTGGCCTTCGAACTGTTTTCTGGTTTGCAAATTGCCTTTTCAGGTTTTGGCAGGCATAACCGCCTGGATGGGATTCAGTTTGAAGGAGACGCGCAACTTCCATACCGGCGTTCGATCCTATCTGCTTTGATCATCGCGATTGCCCCAAACCGGTTCGACCCCGAAAGTGCCAAAGACAAAGCTGATGTGATCAGCCAACTGCGCCGGGCCGGTTACCCATACAGCACCCCTGGTGCCTTCTACGCAGCTTCGATGCAGATTTTCATCCGCTATTTGGTGATCGGGGCCGGGTTAGCTGGTGCGCTGGTTACGCTGGAAATGCCCATCGCAGCCGCACCCGTTGCAGCGGTCTTCTTTTTTCTCGGACTTCGCCGTCCATACGTCAACCTGAAACAGATCGCCAAGAAACGAGCAGAAGCCCTGCGGAACAATATGCTGATCGGGCTGTCGGTTCTCGGGTCACTGCTCAATGCCGGGGTCGGGGTGCAGGAAGCCTTGCGTAGAGCAGCCAATGTGGGTGGTCCGTTTTGCAACCTGATGGGGTTGTTGGTTGCGCGGATGGGCGTGGAAGGTTTCGAAGCTTCGATTCACACTACCCGAGCCCATCTCCCAGACCCCAAAGACATTGAAGCCCAGCTGTTCCTGCGGGATGTGGAAGACTTCTTTCGCACCAACCGGCCCTTGCTCAGCAGCGTCCAGGCCTTGCGAGACGCGGTCCATCGTTCGGTGGTTGAGGACACCGAAGCCAGAGCAGCTTTGGTGCGCCAACGGAGTGGGTTGTTCGGCATTCTGGCCGTTCTTGGACTGGTCTTCTCGATTATTGCTCCGTTTTTAGGATCATTCTAACGAATAATGATGAATATCAAACTATGAAAATTTTCAAACGTAAAACCACCCTTCCCACCCTGCTAGTCGCCAGTCGGAATCCAGGAGTCTATGCAGCCATTCCCGATGACATCTTCCAGACACAAGAAGCGGTCACGACGCGTGGCGTTCTGGATGCACTAGCGCATCATCCAGTGTTGATGGTGATTGATCCACTTGATCTGGTCGAAACCCCAGACTTCCCCCATACCGCGCTGGCGGCCAGCCTGGAATCGGTCCAGGCCGCTGGTATTCCAGTGGTGAGTGGATCCACTTTTCTGCAAGAACAAGACCAGATCGTCAGTGCGGCCTTGCTTCAAACGGGCACCAAAACAGCCATCCGCTTCCTGACGGCTCGCACCATCCTAATTGCCAACTACTGCGGCGGGGTAGGCAAGACCACCCTGGCAATGGCCGTGACCAAACGATTCAAAGCCGCCAGCAGCCTAGGTACCGCCCTACTCGAAAATGGGCTGGGCGGCAGCGCTTTCAATGCCCGGTTGGGGGGTGAACGGCCTTCCTTGTATGAAATCGTTACCCAGGGTTCTCAGCCAGAACAATGGCACGGCGTCGATCTCTATCCCCTCGATGGACGGGCTGCCGGTGTCCTGGCGGGGGAAATTGAGCGCACTACGGCGGTATTGGACGGGATCAACCAGAGCCATACCCTGACTGTGATCGATGCCTTTCCCGGTTATGGCCTGTGGCCCCACCTACTCAACCGGGCCACGGACATCCTGGTCGTGACCGATCCCCGCCCGGATGCTTTAGCTCAGACTGAGAGCCTGCTGCAAGACTTACAGGTCTCCCTGGAAGCCCTTGACCCGCAACCCCGGATTCATCTGATTTTGAACAAGGTTCGTTCGGTGGGAGAGAGAATAGCCTTGAAAGGCCAGGTGGATATCTTTCTATCTTTCGATGAACGCCAAGCCCTACGATACGCCTCCCAATTGGCTGACCCCTTGTTGGAAAGATTGTATCCCGGCTGGGAAAAGCAAACCAGGCAAGGGGGTAAACGATGAAACGCATTCTCCACATCTTTCTGGGCCTGATCGCCCTCGCGGCCGGAATTAGTGGGGCCTGGTATGGGCGCACCACTTACCTGGAAAGTGTGGTGACGGTCAACCTGCCAGTACCCCAACAAGATATCGAACCGTACACCCTGCTGACTACCGAAATGCTGGCCTGGCGTTCATTCCCGCGGGCGTTGGTGGCTCAGCAAGGCGATTATGCCACCCAACCCGAACATCTGACCGGCAAGATCGCTACATCTCATCTGGTTGCCGGATTGCCGGTGCCCCACAAGCTGGTGGCAGTATCTAGCGAATACCGGCTGGCCGATCCCAGTCTGGAAGTGATCTCCCTACCCGTTACGCCCGAAATGGCTGTGGGCGGCCAGATCAAGATCGGTGACCGGGTCAATCTCTATCACCTGACAGCCCGGGAAGAACAACCAGATTCCATTCCTAGAAGAGTGGTAACCGCCACGCTGGAAATTCCCAGCAACCAAACCATTACTGAAATCGACTTAGTCGCCACTGTACCCGTTGTCCAGGTACTGTCTGACGAAGGTGTTTCCGAAACCGAGACAGGCGAAGAAATTTTGCCCTTGCAAATCCTGGTCCTGGCTGCATCGCCAGACATCATTACAGATATCCTGAAAGCTCAGGCCAGCACGACGGTGGGCAACAATCAGTTATGGATCACGCTGGCGACTCCATAGCCGAGAGTGGTAAGCTGTTAGCTGAAAGCTAAGTGCTCTCGGCCGTTCACTAACCACTAACTTCTATCTGCTGACAGCTGACTAAAAACCATGAACCTTTCCACAAACACATACGCCTTACGCGATGCCGATCTGCCTCTGCTGGAGAAAGTCCGGGAAAAACTCTTTTCCAGATCCGTCACCATCCCAGATTGGCGCGATACCGATCCGAGTATCCAACGCCGGTTTCAGGATCAGGTCCGCCAGGTGCTGATGCGGCAGGTCAACCCGGTCGAGTTAGACACTGCTACATTGCGGATTGCCGATGCCCTTTCCGGGGTGGGACTGCTGCAACCCTTTCTGCGGGATCCTGAAGTCGAAGAAGTCTACGTGCGCGGCCGGGAAGTCTCGATCGAACGCAGGGGCCAGCTCGAGCGCTTGGGTAATCTGGCGCCCGAAGTCTATTGGGAAGACCTGATTCGGCGAGTCTCAGAACATTCCGGCCAACGTCTGACCCCACGCCATCCCGCCGTTTTGGTGGATCTACCAGGCGGCCAGCGTTTCACCGGGATGCTGCCGCCCCTGATGGATGTCCCTGCGATCAACGTGCGGCTCTTCGGTGGGAAAGCCAGCCATTCCCTGCGCGATCTGGGTGCTTTTGAGCAATATACGCCCCAGATCAGCGGTAGGCTGGACGATATCCTGGATGTCAACTTGAACATGGCCGTCTCCCTGATCCCATCTGAAAAAGACCAGGGTTCTCCCGAACGCTTCCTGGCCTGGCTGGTGGCGGCCCAGGCTGGCAATATCCTGATCGCGGGAGAATTCTCCTCCGGCAAGACCACCCTGCTCAACCATATCAGCCAATATATCCCTAATGAAGTCCCGGTGGCCGTATTGGAAACCTTCCGGGAACTGCAGCTATCGAAAAGTCTCTACCAAATGCGGGCCGTCGCCCCCTCCGAAAATCGGCCCGGTGAAGAACCCACCGCCACCATGGACTGGGTCCTGAACGTGATCTACACCCGGGCCAACCCGGGCACCATCATCTTGGGGGAAATTGTCTCCCGCGGCGAAGCGATGCAGTTTCTCAAAGCTGCCAACTTGGGACGGAGAGCTTACGCTACTATTCACGGGTTCGATTCGCGTTCAGCCCTTGGCCGACTGGAGCAATTGGCTTTGGGCGATCAACCGGAACTAGGGCTGGCAGCCGTCCGCCAGATGGTGGCTGCTGGGGTGGACATCGTCATTCATATGGGCCGGGTGCGCAAACCTGAGGGTGTATACCGCTTTGTGGCCGATATTACCCGTCTTCAGGGATTGAATGAACGCGGTGAATATCAACTCACCCAACTCTACTCCGGTTGGGAAGGACAGCCGGAAGACCCCATCCTGCAGGCCTGGAAAACCCTATGAAGCTGACCATCTACTTTTGGCTGGCAACCGCCCTGACCACGGTGGGGATCACCACCCTGGTTTCTCTCAGCCTGCAAATCCTGATCGATTTGGGTTTGGGTGGGATCGGCTGGCTCAAACGCCGCTTCCAGTCTGGGGCTGGGTACCGGCTGGCGGGACTCCAAACGGAGCCTGAAATGCTAGCCGCAGAATCCGTTCAACGGTCACTTCACTTTCGTTTGTTATTGTTTTCTCTTTATTTCTGGGCCATTGCAAGCGTGCTGGCTGCTCTGCTGATTTTTGATCCAATGCTATCCCCAATCCTATTGTTCATCATCCAGGTTGCAGGGCTACTGTATCGATCTCAGCAGCGGCAGCAGCGCCTGGCCCGGTTGAACCGGCAAACTGGCGATCTGATCCTGCAATTTGCGGCCAGATATCCGCTGGTCCGTTCGGTGGGTCAAGCGCTACAAGCTGCCCACCAACAGTTGCCGGAGGGTGAAATCCGACAGACAACGGCCGATGTCATCCGCCGCATCCAGCTCAACCAGCCGGTTGATAGGGCTGTGAAACCGTTCGAGCAACTGCCGGTCCCCAGTCTACACCAATTCGCCGTCATCCTGGCCCATGCCCAGCTGACTACCCCGGCCATTTTCCAAGACACATTGGAAATGCTGCGCGGCGATGTCGAAGGACGCCGGGAACTCCACAATTTGAGCCGCCAGAGCCTGACCCTGATTCGCAGCACAGCCCGGGTATTGCAGGCGGTATTGGCTGGTGCCCTGATTTTTGTTAGCACAGCCTCCAGTTGGCGGATGTATTTTGAGAACAGTTTCAGCCATTTGATCATTTTTTGGGCGGCAGCCGGACTAGGCGTATTGGGTAGTTTGTATATCGAATCCGAAATCCAATTCCTGGAGATTTGATGTGGAATTCTGGATCAAAATCACGCTCTCCATTTCTCTGGTCTTGCCCATATCAATCTGGTCCTGGCGATATTATTCGGTGAAGGTCAAGTAACAGTGGATCAATCTATTTTCACTGACACATTATCCACCTGGACTTTCTGGGTCTCGATCCTGGGATATGGATTGGGATTTGCGATCCTGACCTATACTTTGCTGGCGGGTCTTATCCAACTATTCAGTCTGCCCAGACGAAATCAATTCAATTTGCTGCGCAGTTATGACCGCCAGGTAACTGCAAATACCGAAACCCAAACTTCAATTTCGATGGCCGCCCTATTGGGCCTGGATCACATTCCCTGGGTAGCAATCTATTTGGGCGGCGCGGCCTTTGCGATCAGTATTTACCTGACCACTCGCCAATTTTGGGCCTTGCTCCTGGCACTCTTGCCCTTCCTGTACCGGGTGTGGCTGACTCGCTACCGCAAACGCGGCCTGATGCAGGATGTTTGGCAGTTCATGCTCGACTTACGCGTTCGCCTGACCCTGCGCGGCACACTGCTCCTGGCCTTGCAGGATGTGGCCCAAAATAATGCCAACCCGATTGCTCGCGCCCTGCAGCAATATCTGGATGTCGGATTGGGTGATAACGGGATGGCTGTGCTGAAGAAATTAGACCAAGAAGTCCCTGGCCTGCCCTTTTTGAGTGACCTGGTTACCCGAACGAACGCGGCCCAGGAAGGTACGCTCGATCTCGATCAGGCCCTGCGTCAGGTGATGGAGAGCTTACAGCAAGAGATGAAGACGGTCTCCCGAGAGCTACTACAGAAGATTCCCTCCCGACTGATCCTGATAGCTTTCCCCGCCCTGCTAATGCCTGCGCTCTTCGTTCTGGTCTTCCCCCTGGCAGCCCGTTTGATCGCCAGTTTGCAAGGCATGGGGTTTTAGGAGCAGATAGCAATTAGCGGATAGCCGTTAGCAGTTCGTTTCCAGCTAGTTGCTTTCCGCTAACAGCTATCGGCTAACCACTGACAGCTAATTTGAAAGGAGGTGATGCGTATGCTTCGAAAGGCCGAACACCGCGGTGAATCGATGCTGGAGTACATCGTCATGGGCGCCATTGCCCTGGCCGTACTCGGCGTCGCGATCTGGTCAATTGTCCAGTCGGCCAGTGCTGAAGGCAGTAACGTGGCGAATTGGATCTCCGGCATCAATGTGCCCGCGAGTCCTTAGCCAAACGTGGTCCCGATGACCACGCCAATATCAACCGGGGGCAGGTGTCCTGCCCCCACCTTTCTATTTGATTTGTGGAATTATGTTGCGATCTCAACACCACCGGGGCGAAGCTGCCCTGGAATACATCATCGTGGGTGCCATCGTCATTACGGTTCTGGGTGCAGCTCTCTATGCTGTGGCCCAATCCATTGCCCTGAAACTGGAAGCGATCAATGTGGATCTTGGTTCTTAGTTCCTTAGCGGTTAGTCTGGTGTTTTGGGGTTTCTTTGTGCTGATTTTGAACGCGTTGATTTCATTATTGAAATGGCTCTTCCGACAGTTTCTTCTGAGGCTGAATGTACTGAAAGAAACTCAGCAGGGAAAATCAACGCATCCGCCAGTTACCCGGCTAACTCTCGCAGGGCATCCCCGTAGAGGGAACCAATTCGAACGCGGGCAAAGTGTGCTCGAACTCCTGCTGGCCTTGCTAATCCTGATTCCCTTGGTGTTTGGTGGGATTGAGTTATCGCGGGGTGTGGATATCCGCCAGTCTTTAGAGAGCGGCACCTTCATCGCGGCCCGGGGGTTGAGCCTGGAACCGGATGGTTGGAGCTGGGCGCTAAGCACCATCCAATCGTCACTCAACACGAACGTCCTGGGTGGTGGATCGGTCAGTGCGGCTACCGTCAAAATCTACAACGATAACGGCACAGAAATCACATCGTCTGCATTGAATGCCCTAACCTTTGGTTCTCCCTTTCGATTGGAATCTACAGTGACCTATACCCCGGACATCCCAATCGTGGGCGGTATCCCTATTACCATCCGGGTTTCCCATCGTAGTCTGGTGGAGCGGTATCCGTGAGTAGGAGCAATTCTCCAAGGGTATGCTTCACTTCGTTACACGGGGGTGAAAGGGAGCAGGGGAGTAGGGGAAAGTTTTCACCAACACCCAGACACCCACGCCCCCGTACTCACAAGGAACATGGTCAGGTCACCATCCTGGCCCTACTTATCTTGTTGATCTTTGTCTTGATAACAACGGCGTTGGTGGATGTGTACCTACTCTTCGAGGCCCGGAACTGGGGCTACCAGGTAGCGCAGCAGGCGGCTCTGGCTGGAGTTTCAATGGGTCGCGATTGGTCTGGGGTTACTGTTTCCAGTAGCGGTTGTGATGGTCCGGCACCGGTTCTCTTGAAAGCCACTGTCGCACAAAACGTTGCGGTTCAGTATGTCAACGAAGCAATCAATTATCGGGACTTGGAAGCGTACACCTTCGATGTGCGCGTTATCGAAGATGTCGATGGGGGCACGCTGAATGGCTATCCACCCCGACCTATTCGGTTGGGAAATGTTTTGGGTAACTGGTCTAGTGAAGACCCGGCAGTTGGGGTGTATTTTTCCTTTCCAATATCAACTTTCTTGCTTTCCTTGGTCGGACGTCCCACCGTTCCAGTGCATGCTTTCGCTTCCGCCGCGGTTGCCCAGCCTGAAAATGTGTGTGTGCCGTAGGCTCCAATGAAACGATATTTTTTGTTGTGTTTGATTTTATTCCAAAGCCTATTCCTGGCTCTTCCAGTCCAGGCACAGGAAATGACCCCTGGTGAAAGGATTCCTTTGAAACTTTGCCAGAACTGGGCGGGTATCGCTGTTTCACCCGAAAATGTTCCTGATGGGATGCTGCAGTTTGATGATCGCGGCAAGCAGCCAATCTGGGGTTTTTATGGCCTGGTGACCGCCACCTGCACCATCCCTTGGATGCGGAGCATTTTTGACCTGGTCGAAGTGACCTTCTGGGATTTGGACAGAGTGGTATCCCTGTGGGTGGCAGTAGGCACGGTGCTCTGGAACCAGGAATATCTGCCCACCGGACCTGATTATTATGATCAGGCGTTGGCATTGCGAATCTACCAACCGGGGTCCCATGTCTACGTTTTCTTGCAAGGGCCGCATGTCTTTGCCGATCACGTTGACTGGTCTTATTGCGATACAACTTTTTGCCGGGTTGCCGCACAGATCGATCAGCAAGCCTGGGTTGGCAGTAACCAGTTGATCGTCGGCTCCTATCCATCTAAAAACTATCCCTTGTATGGATTCCTGTTCTGGCATGTGATGCTGGCTTTGCCCCCTGAATTACGTCCGGTTGAGAGCCCCCGGATTCAGCATAAGGAATTTCGCCATGAAGTCTATTGAAAGACACTTCTTCCTAGATCATCGCGGCCTATTACTCTTGACCGGCCTGGTCTTCGGGTTGGTAGTTGGCCTGTTTCTGACTCGGCCTGAACAAGTCACTTTTGCTGTGGTTCAAAACACAATTACCCTGGACCCGTTGGTCACTGCGACAGCACCCAGTACCCCGACGTTGACGGCTACCAGCCAACCCACCGCGACGGAAACCGAAATCCCCACCCAGACACCATCATCCGTCCCAACAGATACTCCCATCCAGACGGCCTCGCCAACGCCTACCTTTACCGTGACACCACGCCCAATATATCTGGTTTGGGCACCCAATTTTGAGGGAGGCAATATCCGGGAAACCCCGAACGGCCGCATCCTGATCCAACTGGAAAATGGCAGCGTGGTCGAGTGGCTGTCCCAGATTGAGACTGAAGCCGGACATATCTGGCTATGGGTGATGATCTGTTACCGCAATGGCTGTACGAACGGCTGGATGGTCGAAAGCCTGCTCTACCCACTCCCGTTTGGTGATCTGGCCCGGGTGAATGTTGAAAATGGGGCTTACCTGCGGGCCGATCCGCATGGTAGCCCCCTGACCTGGCTGGGATATGGTTCTCCGGTAGTCGTATTGGGTGAAAGCGTTCAATCGGGCGAAACTGTTTGGATCAAAGTCCGCACCCTGGATGAAATCGAAGGCTGGATAGCTGAAACCTTGTTGACTCCGTTTGAACCTTAGGGAGGTTCCATGAACACACATCGAAAACATTACAGATATTTCGGTTGGGTTGCATTATTCCTGGTGAGTATTATTTTGGTGGGTTGCCGTTCCAGCAAGACAGATAAACGACCGGCAACCAGCATACCAGCGGTTTCTACGCAAAGAACACTTTCGACTGTGACACCCACCAGCTTCTTGAATCCAACGCACGCCTTGACTGGTACGGTCCTGTCCCGAATTACTGAAACCATCCCAATTACGGAAATAGCGACATTCACTCCGGTGAATGTCGCAACTCCGAGTGGTTTCGAGTTCAGGCGTGATGACATCCTGGTATCGCATAACAGCCAAGGGTTGGAGATCGTTGTTGATGAAATCCGTATCCTGAATCGGGAAGCTGTGTTTGTGGAAACCTACCTGGATCAATCCACGTTGTGGAATAAACCGACGATGGTTGAGATCGTCTATTCTTTGACCAATATCACAGATGTTGATTTGATCGAAGGTTCGCCCTGGTCTTTGATGCTCTTTGGGGATGCTGACGGAGAGCAGTTTGAAGTGATCAGGCTGAGCGATTATCACGCAATCAGGCCGGATGGGATGGTGTTGAGTCCAGGTATCGGTGATCCGCTTATCCCAGCCGGTGAAACCAAACATCGTCTCTTGCGAGTGGGGCTGGAGAAGTTACCAGGCGATAATATTGCCACGCTTCAATGGGTTTTCGACTGTCCGATGACTCGGAACAGAGGCTGCCATGGGTCTCCAAATCAACGCTATGAGACAATTGTCGACATCACATTAGGTGCAGGGGAATTACTTGAATTTGAACATAACACAGCCTTGGGATTGAACATCACCCCCCAGAAATCAATCACTCACGGTGGGGTTGAAATCCGCCTGGAGCGACTATTTTCAGCACCAGTAGAAACCTTTACGGAGAACAGGCAGCACTCTAATCTCTTCGAAACAGCAGAATCGGCGATCTTCTTGGGATTCGAGATTACCAACCACGCTGACCAATCCCGATTCTTGTTGCCGGAGGTCGGGCATTTAATTATCAGCGATACGCCTGAAGCTGACTTTGCCAACGTTATCAACTTCACCCCCTTCTTCAGAGCTGGGTTAGCTTTTAGCAGCAATGGATATTATCCCCATCTAAACCCTGAATATAAGAAAACCTTGGCTCAAACCCCGCTGGTCCTTCAACCTGGAGAGCAAGTTTACCTGGGTGCCTGGCTGGGCAGTGAAGTGGAAATATTGCCTGGTGATTCCATCGAGATTTTTCTGGGCTGTGCCTTTCCCCTAACCGCTGACCTGAATGCTGAAGATGGATTCTTCCCAAATTGTTTGTCGGACGAGCGTGGCGAAACCTTTAGTTTCAAGCTGATTCTGCCGGATGAAGCTGAATTTGCCTATGAATCCTATACTGCCGCGTTAACCCGGATCGCGAATAGCGAGTCAGAACCCTTGGTAGCAGGGATTGCCGATTTGCCTGTAGCGGAACCCTGTCAGGACATCCCAGTCATTGAACATGTGTTAGGCGAATCGGTTCCAGAAGATCAATGGGGTGTCCAATATCGCGACAATGGGGGAAATCCGCCTGAACTCGCGTTTTATGGGATTTCATCGGGTGAAACCAGTGCCCTGAAAGCGCGGGGGAGCAGCCCGAACAGCCTTTATGAAATTGATCTGGTAAAGCTCTATTATCTGGATCCCACAGGAAAGCTCCAAACTATCTGGCTGTCTACTGGCGTAACCACTGAACAACAAGGACAGGATAATTATGTTTCCTTCGTTGGGGGGTTATCAGGTCGCCAGGATGTCTTGGAAATAACAAGCATCCCCGGCCAGTTCTTCGAGACCTTTATCAGCAATAGATACATAGAATCGGACGGCATCGCCTGGGAGCGTTGCTATCACAACCGGGTTTCCGGCTTTTTCGATGTCCCTTGTGAAATTGGGTTGCTTATCGAAGAAGAACTGTGTTGGGACAGTCGCAAGTTGGTATTGGGTGACAAATTCTCGACCAACATGGTCTATGGCTGGGTCTTCAATCCCCAGAGAAGCGTTCTGGAAATATGTCCAGGGGAAAACCAACCATGAAGAAACATAAACCTTCACGATATTGGTTGATTCTTGGTGGTGTCTTGGTCATATTCGCGGTTACTTTCGTATGGCAGTTCATCTCAAGTGGTTGTATAGTGTTTGCCGGGTGCGGCGCTGGCAGCCAGTATTGCGCCAGTAACTGCTGCCTGGGCAGTACAGTTATTGATGTTGTCTCTGGCT
The DNA here is from genome assembly GCA_964453155.1 of uncultured Anaerolineales bacterium. Taxonomy (GTDB): domain Bacteria; phylum Chloroflexota; class Anaerolineae; order Anaerolineales; family UBA11858; genus CAYVQU01. Next base: position 14,373 of record CAYVQU010000128.1, read on the forward strand.
GTGATATGCGCTCCTGGGGATGTGCAGCTATATGGGACCGGCAAAGTGTGGGCTGCAATGGCGGCTGCGAAGCCTTCTATGACCAGGGTGCTTGCCAGGCTTCTTATGTCAGGCAAGAGATCTGGCAATGGGTATCCTGCTGGATCGAAGAAGAATGTAGCTGGGTTTGGCAATGGGAGTATGTGTGTGAGTGGGAACAGGTCTGTTATGATCAGTTAGTGTGTTATGGCAACTACTACTGCTGGTATGAACGGGTTTGTGAGAGTGTCCAGGTTTGCCATCAAGAACGAGTACGGGTCAGAGAATGCACGCCCGGCCACTGGTCAACCTGCTATGTCTTATGGGGGCACCAAGATGTCTTGACGGGCTGCCAAAGAGTCGGAAATTCGGCGCGCACCAATTGCTGTGGCTCAGGACCGCCTCCGACACCAACCCGCGCGCCGGCAACCCGTACACCTGGTCCCAATCCTACAAATATTGCCGCTACACCTACCCCGGTTACCGCGACCCAGACACCTATTTGGACCCCAACTCATATTCCCACGGCTTCAGCTACTCCGGTTCCAGGTACGCCCACCGGGACCCCAACTCAAACACCAGAACCCCTGATGGTCGATCTGCAGGCAGACTACATCGCCTTGCTGTATATGGCTCCTGCACTCGAACAGCCTACTCAGATTCTGCGGGGATCGGTATCCGGGGGAACGCCGCCATATCAGGTCTACATCCGGATCGAGAAACCGGACGGGACCAGCACAACTTACGACCTGGGGGACAACAATCCATTCATTTTGAATGCTAATCGGGCGAATGCAGAATATTTTGGCGTCG
>CAYVQU010000129.1:0-10240 GCA_964453155.1 uncultured Anaerolineales bacterium
CCGCTGCTTGGGGTTGGTGTGTGATTTTGTTTCACCCCCGAATCATTGAAAAGATTATAAAATTCGTCTGAATCGGCAAAAATCTGCGTAAGCGCAGCGGTATTTGCGTTATCCGCGTTACATTTTTGGGTTTTTGAACCGAATTTTGCGGTAGAGAAATTTTTATCCATTCAAGATTGCAAGATTAGAACTTCAATATTATTGCGCTGCATCTCTGGATGCCTTATAATTTTTCAGTAAGGCGTTATTCAGGGGATTTTCAGTAGTGCGGCACACCGCGAGTCTTTCGCAGCGCGTGCCTGGTCAGATCATCGTTCGCTATATGGAGGCCGTCATGCATATTTCTACATCTCGTTTTGTTTTGAAGAATCGATTTTGGATCATTTTCACAATGATCCTGGCCATTGGGTTGGTTTTAACTGCCTGTGGACCTACCTCACCGCCGGAGGAACCTGCCAAACCGGCACCTGAAGAGCAGGAGGGCCAGGAACCGGTTGAAAAACCAGCCGAACCCGAACCGGAGGCGGCGCCCACCGCTACCCCGGTTCCGCCAGAGCCAACCCCCACCGAAGTCCCGCCCACGCCAACGGAAGTCCCCCCGACGCCGGCCCCCCTCATGATCTTAGAATACCCCATCCCGGCCTCTCTACTGATCGCAGATGTCGATTTTGTCAATGCAGATACCGGTTGGGTAGTGGGATTTATCGAAACCGATGATGATACCAACCCCCTCGCCATCTTCCACACCCAAGACGGCGGCCTGACCTGGATTGAGCAAAAAACCGGTTTGGGAGATGGTTTTGTCAGCACGGTAGTTTTCAAGGACGAAGTCACCGGATTTGCAGGGGGCCAAACCTGGGGTGGAGATATTCCGACCTTAATCCTCTACACGCAGGATGCGGGTCAGCGTTGGACGCGCGCCAACCTCCCCCAAGTCTTCGGCAGCGTTGAAAATATCTACCTCGCTCCAGATGGAACAGTTTGGAGTGTGGGGGCCGATTTTGGCAATTTCGCGTCCCTGCTGATGCAATCTGAAGATGGCATCGACTGGGCCTTTGTTGATCACCCTTCCCATGAAGAAGCTCGCCTGAATTCAATCTTCTTCCCCACGGAGATGGTCGGCTACGCGGTCGGCGTGGTCGGTTGGGAAAATCCCATCCCCATGGTGATCAAAACCGAGGATGGCGGCGAAACCTGGGCTGAGTTGCCTAATCCAGTCGAGACCGGCGATTTACTGGACGTCTATTTCCATGATGCCGATCATGGGTTTACTGTCGGCAGCAGTGGTGACTTCGGAGTCATTGCCGAAACCACCGATGGCGGAGCTACTTGGGCGGTTTCGACCTACACCGGATCATACATCGGCTACCAACGGGTGTTCTACGCCAAAATGATTGAGCTGGAAATGGCATTTGGTAATTTGTGCACCGAAGCAGAGTGCCAGGGGGTCGCTTACCTGCGCGGCCAAGATGATTGGCACGAATTCCTGCGCACCAATCACAATTACTGTGGGGCTGAGTACGGATCGCTGATTATCTGTGCCAATGCGCCCGAACGGGGTGGGCAACCCTCCCTGCTCGTCATCAGCACCGAAGAAATGCAAAAACTGAAAGGGATTTCTGAGCCGCCCGCGGTTGAGATTGTAATTCCACCCGGTGCCGGAGCAGCGGCCCCTGAGCCCGAAGTCGGTCTTTTTGGCTTTGTTTCCACCCGAGAAAATAACGAAGACATCTACCTGCAAAATATGGATGGCACCGGCCTGACCCGCCTGACAGAGCATGTCGCCAACGACAACCACATCACTTTCTCGCCAGATGGCTCTCAAATTGCATTTGCCTCCAAACGCGACGGCAATTACGAGGTCTATCTCATGAACCTGGATGGCTCGGAGAAAACCAATCTCACTAACAATTCCGCTGGAGATTGGCCCTACTCCTGGTCACCCGATGGTAACCGGATTGCCTTTGTCTCTAACCGGGACGGCAACTATGAGGTGTACACCATGCTGGCCGATGGGACCGACGTTGTCCGCCTGACGAACAACCCGGCCGCCGACTTCTGCGCCGCCGCCTGGTCCCCCGATGGCAAACAAATCGCCTGGACCTCGACCCGCGATGGCAATAACGAAATCTATGTGATGAACGCGGTGGATGGCGCTGAACCAACCCGGCTGACCAACATGGGCGCCTCCGACTCTTGCCCGCGCTGGTCACCAGATGGGATGAAACTCATCTTTGAAACCGACCGCGATGGCAATTACGAAGTCTACACGATCAACGCCGACGGCAGTAACCCGGTCAACCTGACCAATAACACCGCCGATGATGAAAATCCTTCCTGGTCATCAGATGGCAAATACTTCATCTTCATGACTACCCGCGCTGGCAACCCCGAAATCTATTACGCCAACGCCGATGGCAGCAATCCCCAACGGCTAACGGATTACCCCGACACCGACCGCTGGCCGCGCTTCCACCCGGGTTCGCCTTAGTTAAAGATCTCAGGGATTTTCGAAGACCATGGAAAATCAGTCATGGCCTTTAAAGGGCAATCGCATATAGATCAAAACGGCAGTTGAAACTGCACCTACGCCTGCGAAGTCACCCTTCGGCGACTAGGCTTCAACCTGCGAAGGCAGGTTTTGCATGTGTCGCTGCGACTTCAGTCGCCTTGTTTTCATGAACATGCGATTGCCCTATCTGGGAGTCTAAAATCATTATTTGGGCAATTACATCGTTTATAATTTAGAAGTAGGTTTCTAACCAACCTCCCGCAGGTTTTGAACCTGCGGGAGGTTAAATTATCAATTGTAACTACTCAGCTACCCTTCGACTACCCGTCGGCAGCATTCTGAGCGGAATGAAAGGCAGTCGAAGAACGCTGCCGACGCTCCGCTCAGGGTGCTTGACCTGAGTGTTACTATCAGTTCATCTAACGTAGTAACACCCTTCGATACGCTGTCTCTACTCAGGATGTTACTGCATTTTATGAGACCTCAGGAGGACACATGTCTGTACAACACAAACGTTTAGGAAAACACGGCGTACTGGTCAGCAATCTCTGTCTGGGCACCATGAATTTCGGCTGGCACACATCCGAGGAAGACAGCTTTGCCATTATGGATCGCGCCCTGGAACTAGGGATCAACTTCTTCGACACTGCCGATGTCTATGGTTGGGCCGTTGAACACGGCCTGACTGAAGAGATTATCGGGCGCTGGTTCGCCCAAGGCGGCGGTCGCCGGGAGGCGGTGGTACTGGCCACCAAAGTCTACAACCCGGTGGATCGCAAAGCGAATCTTCCGGAAGTCAACAGTGATGGCCGCAGCTTGAGCGCTTACAAAATCCGCAAGCACGCCGAAGGCAGCCTTAAACGGCTCCAAACTGACTGGATCGATCTCTACCAGATGCACCACATCGACCATGACTGCCCCTGGGACGAAGTCTGGCAGGGGTTCGATGCCCTGGTCAAACAAGGGAAAGTGGTCTATGTGGGTTCCAGCAATTTCGCCGGGTGGGATATCGCCACCGCCTGTCAGGAAGCCGATAAACGCGGTCTGATGGGGCTGGTCAGCGAGCAAAGTATTTATCATCTTGATAACCGCATGGTGGAACTGGAAGTCATTCCGGCCTGCCGCCATTATGGCCTCGGGTTGATCCCCTGGAGCCCCCTGGGTGGCGGAATTTTAGGGGGTGCCCTGGAAAAATTCAACACCGGCCGCCGCAAGGGCAATGACTTCACCCAGCGGGTCGAGGAGAAACGCGACCAACTCGAAAAGTATGAATCCCTCTGTAAAGAAATCGGTCATCCGCCGGGAGAAGTGGCCCTGGCCTGGCTGCTGCATAACCCGGTGGTGACCGCGCCCATTATCGGGCCGCGCACCATCGAGCAGCTTGAAAGTGCCGTCCGGGCCGCCAGCATCGAACTCGACCCCGAGACTCTCCAAAAGCTGGACGAAATCTTCCCTGGTCCTGGTGGGGAAGCCCCCATGGCCTACGCCTGGTAAAACAACCCGACCTGCCAGGTTTTGAAAACCTGGCAGGTCTTACCAACGATGATCATTCGCCGCGCCCAGCCTACCGATAGCCAGCGCATCTATGAAATCCACATGGGCGCGATCCGCACCCTGTGCCAACCCAATTATACGCCTGAGCAAATTACCGCCTGGACCAGTAATCGCACGCCAGCCGGGTATTTACCCCGCATGCGGGATTTTCATTTTTTCGTCGCTGAAATTGAAACAATTATCGCGGGTTTTGCCCGATATAGCGCCAAAACAATGGAATTTTGCTCGCTTTACGTCGATCCGGCTTACACCCGGCAAGGCATCGCGACCGCGCTCGCGCGATATGTATTTAAAGATGCCCAGCGTCGCGGTTTAGACCACCTGTGGTTGGATGGTTCCCTAACCGCAGTGCCGTTCTACCAAGCCGTTGGTTTCAAAGCGGAGAAAGAGACCACCCATCTTTTTCAGGGGGTCCCCCTTGAATGCGTCCGCATGCAGATCGATTTATAACGCATGGTCTTCAAAATCCCCCTAAGTAGGATCCAACCTTCCCAGCTATATATTTCGGCCGAAAAATTGGCGCAATTTACATCGTCCAGCCCAGAAAATTTTCCACCGGTGCCACTAAAAAAACTGAATGGACGGATCATATTTACCGACGGGCATACCCGCGCTCTGGCGGCTCATTTACAAGGTCACGCGGATATTTGGGCCGTTTGGGATGAAGATGAACTCGATTGGCAGGCCTACCAGATTTGCGTCGATTGGTGTCTGACAGCCGGAATTCGCACCATTGCCGACTTGCAAGACCACATCATCACACCAGAAGATTATCAAAAGCTGTGGTTAGACCGCTGCCGAAACATGCAATCTGAATTCAAATAACCCCACATGAACATCACCCTCTCCATCACCTATCACGACCCGAACGGAAAACTCTATTCCCAAATTGAACGGACATTACCGGCCGTCCTTAACATTTTCAGCGGACTAGCCGTCCAGGGCAGCCGCCAAGCCAATGAGAAATCACTGGCCCGATTCGAATCTGCCGGAGCGCTGGTTAAAGTTGATTCAGATATTCAACCTCACTTAGGCCCGCAAATTGGCCGGACGCGACGAAATGCACTGGCCCTGGCATTGAAGTTCAATAGCCCTTTCGCGATGCATTGCGATGGGGACCGAATCATGCATTGGGTCGAAAATTATCCCCAAGAATTAACCGCAATTGTCGCTAGAATCCCTGAGCACGATTTCACTTTGTTCGGGCGCACTCCGCGAGCCTGGGATACCCATCCCCGCATCCAACGAGACACTGAAGCCATCGTCAATCATGTTTTCCATGTCAAAACCGGCTGGGAATGGGATGTGATGATCGGTGCCCGCGGGATGTCTCAGCGGGCGGCCCAAACCATCGTTACCGGGTGCCTGGATAATGAGATTAGCGTTGATGTCACCTGGCCGCTGTATCTCCGGTCACTGGGAGATTTTTCCCTGGCTTACATCCCCACTGAAGGGTTGGAATTCGAAACCCAAAACCGCTACGCAGTCGAAATTGATGCCGCTGGCGGTCAAACCGCCTGGCTCGCCGAATTAGACACCGATATTGACAAATGGCTGCACCGCGTAGATTACATTCGCCAGGATTTAGCGGCTATACAAACCTACTTGGAGACCACCGATACCCCATGAGGACGACGTTCAACACCATCATTTTCGATTTTGATTACACCCTGGCCGATTCATCCCGAGGGGTCGTTTCCTGCGTTAACTTCGCCCTGGAAAATCTCGGATTTCCACCCACGACTTACAAAAAATCTTGTCAGACCATCGGCCTTTCCTTGCCCGAAACCTTCGCCTACCTGACAGGCGAACCAGCCAAACAAGGGCAGGAATTTGCCCGTCTCTTCGTTGATCAGGCCGAACGCGTCATGACTGACCGCACGGTGTTATTCCCCAGTACGCCCCCGGCCATCAAAAAACTTAAGCGGTTAGGCTATCAATTGGGGATCGTCTCAACCAAATTCCGCTACCGGATCGAAGAAATTCTCACCCGCGATGGAATGTTGGCCCCCTTCGATCAGATCGTCGGCGGGGAGGATGTCACCAGGCATAAACCCGACCCCGAAAGTCTTCTCCAGGCCCTTGAGAAACTAAATACGTTCCCACAAAATGCAGTTTATGTTGGAGATAGTGTGACTGATGCAAAAACCGCGGCCAATGTGGGGTTGCCGTTCTATGCAATTTTATCCGGCGTCACCCTGCGGACAGCATTCTCGGCGACCCCTGTGGAGCGATTTTTTGATTCCGTGGGAGATCTGGCCGCGTGGGTTTCAGAAAATACGGCTAGCGGTCCGAGATTGAAGGAGTAAATAATGACTGCTAACAATAATCGTTTGGGTTTATTAACAACTGTTACAGGTAAATGGGCGGGCACCAGTCAACTCTGGTTGTCGCCCACTGAAGATGCAAAAAAATCCTCCGCAACCCTGGATCTAGCCCCCACTCTAAAAGGGAAATTCTTCGAAGTCAAATATACCTGGATGTATGAAGACAGCCCCCAAAACGGATTATTAATCATCGGGTATCAGCCTGACCGGGAGCTTGCCACCGCAGTTTGGTTGGATACCTGGCATATGGGAGACCAGTTCATGACCTGCCAGGGGACGCTAACTGAAAACCGCGTGCTCAATGTCCGGGGCACCTACACCGTCCCTACCGGGCCGGATTGGGGTTGGCGGATCATCCTAGAACCGGTTTCGGAGCAAGCCCTGAATTTGATCATGTACAACTTATTCCCCACCGGCAAAGAAGAGTTGGCCGTAAAAGCGGAACTCACCCGCCAATAAACAAATACTTCACCCCAGAGAAAACAAAGAGCGCAGAGTTATTTTTTCTCTGCGCTCTCAGTGTTTTTTGCGGTATTATTTTGAGCTTCAGGAGTAGTCTAACCCGTGCCCAAATGGGAACAGGGGATTCTCCGAATCGGAAGGCAGATCTTCCTTCTGATTGCGGACCGCCTCCATTGAAGAGGGTAGTTCATAAGGCAATTTTCCGACAGGGTTGAACTTCCCGAAGATCACATCCAACAAGGCGCCATCATTGGCCCCAAAGTTGGCCGTCAACCCGACACATTTTTCGGCAATCTCAGGGATTACCGGGGCCCGTTCGAGATAAATATCAACGATGGTGGGGACTTTTTCACAGATGTTCAGGAGGCGGCTGAGTTCAGGTTCCTTGAAATCCAAATCGCCGCCGTGGAAGAAGCGCTCGAGCATCCCTTTGCGGGGTTCGAAGGGCGTTTGGGTGCGGATAATGGCAAAATCGGCCTCTTCGATTTTATCGACCACCTGACCATACTGGCCCGCAACCGCGGGATCCACTTTTTCGAGGAAGATTTTGGGGTTCGCTTGCAGGGGGAGCTGCCCGGCGTTTTTCAGGAGCACAATCGATTTACGTTGGGCCAGTTCGCCCGCGGCTACGAATTTCTCGTTCCCGATGATTTCTTCGGCTTTGTCGGGATCCACATAGGGGTCATTGAACAAACCCATCTGGAACTTTTCGCGCAGCAGGCGGCGGATGGATTCATCGATGCGGTCCTCACTGACCTGCCCATTCTCCACCAACCCCACAATCACCTCGGGGCAGTGTTCGCCGCCGAATTGGTCACAACCGGCTTCAATGATCTTTTTGGCCCGGTCGGGGATGCTGAGATGTTCGACCCCCCAGGCCCGGGCGGCCATGACGGTTTTGCCGAAAATCTTGAAATCATTGACCAGACCCCAATCGGTGCAGACGATGCCGTCGAAACCGTATTTGCCCCGCAGCATTTCGGTGATGACTTGCTTGGAGTAAGCAAACCCGACTTCTTCCAACTCGGTCTCCAGGGGACGGCCGTAATAGGGCATGATCTGCGAAGTGCCAGCCTCGAAGGCGGCTTCAAAGGGGATCAGATGATAATCAAAGTTATCGCCAGGGTAGACCTGATCTTTGCCGTAGGTGAAGTGGGCGTCTTCGCCATCTTTCTGGGGGCCGCCGCCGGGGAAGTGTTTGGTCATGCAGGCCACACTCTCGGGGCCGATTGATTCACCCTGAAAGCCACGGATGTAGGCTTTAGCCAGTTGGGCCGAGAGTGCGGCATCTTCGCCGAAAGTCCCGTTGGACCGGCACCAGCGCGGTTCGGTTGCCAGGTCGATCATGGGGTGCAGGGCGGTGCGAATCCCCACCGCGACATATTCCTGCCGGGCCATATCCCCAAATTCTTCGACTAATTCCGGATCACCAATCGCGCCCAAACCAATTTGCTCCGGCCATTTGGAAAAGGCTCCGGCCAGCATGGCCGCACCGGGGTTAAACGAAAAGGCATGGCGGGGGTCGGTCGAGAGGGTCACGGGGATACCCAGACGGGTCCGTTCGGCCATTTTCTGCAAAGAATTGTGCCACTCGGCCATCAGGCGGGGGGCGGTCCCCTGCATCACATTGAAGTGGTTCATCAGCCGATTGGCAATGAAGTCGGTGGTGGTGACCCGCATGAAGTTGGCCGGTTTTTCAATCAGGGTGCCATCCTTTTTCATTCCAATCATGGTTTGGAACATCATCCCGGCTTTTTCTGCCACCGTCATCTGAGAGAGTAAGTCTGCGACGCGTTCATCGATGGGCAGCCGGACATCCTCGTAAGGATCGAGCACCCCATTTTTGTTGAGATCGCGAAAAGTATGACCGTCAATGGTCAGGGTCGGGGCTTCCGCTCCCAGGGTGGCCTGGTATTTTTTGTTATTGGCCTGGATTTTGAGATTATTGCCGATGAACAAGCCCCCAACTACGACAACCAATCCGATGAGAATATAAACGAACGTCATGGTGCGCCTCCGGTATAAAATTCTTTAGACCTGCAAGGTTTAGGAAAACCTGGCAGGTCCAGCATACTTGAATTCTAACCCATCGACCCCGGAATGCCTACGGCTTACCCCTAAGTTTTTCGCCGTTTGACCATTTTCCAGCCCCCCCAGCCGACCATCCCGGCCGAAGCCCCCCATACCACCGCGACTAACAGACCCATCCATTTCTGACCGGGAGAGTAGGCGGCCAAATATTGCAGGGTCAGGGCGGTGGGATCGGCGACGCCGGTGCCTTGAATGGCGAAGGTGTAGAGTTTCTCATCGGTGTCATCGTTGGAGACCACCACGGTGGCCGTCCGGGTGCCCAGCACGCTGGGGTCAAAGACAATCTCAAAGGTGGTCGCACCACTGCCATTGACGGCCGCGGCCGGTTGCTGGGTGACCGTGAAATCGCTGCTGTGGGTGCCGACGATCTCAACCCGCGGGCTGCCATTCAGGCTCAGCGCGCCCAGACCGGTGTTGGCGATCGTAAAGGTGCGGGTCAGGGTTTGAGTGACGATCCCGGCGAGGCCAAAATCGGTGTGATCCGCGCTGGCCGGGGTGTAATCGCAATCCACGATGGATTGGCTGTTGCCCTGGACATCCATTTCGGGTGTTGCCGCGGCCGAAATGGTAACTGTAGCGGTGCAGGTGTTATTGCCTTCATTGGATTCGGGCGCGACGCCGTTCGGATCGACCTGACAGGTGCCGCCGGAGCGGGGGTTGTCGAGATCACCCGCCGACTGGGGGGTGACGCTGAATTCGACCGCGAATGTCCCCCCACTCGCCGCGATGGTCTGTTCCCCACCGTCGGCAGCACAGTAGAGGGTGTGTGCTCCACTGCGGACGACATAATAGCAATCGGCATTCCCGTTATAAACCGGCGCGCCGTAATCTGGCCCAACGGGTAACTCATCCTTCAGTATCGTTTGGCCATCATTGAAAATGGCGTCTGCCGCGCCGCTGTTGGAAACCGTCAGAGTCCAATTAAAAGCCGTCCCTACCGTACCCGCATCGCCAGTATCGTTGGATTTTGAAATCTCCAGATCAGAAACCGGATCAAAGACGTAGGCTGCACCCGAACTGCTAAATGGATTTCCCACCCCACCATCTTCCCCCTTTGCCCCCACTACCACGGTATTCCCACTGATGGAAATCGAGGAGCCGAAGGCGTCAGATGCCTGAACATCGGAAGCCCGCAGGATTTTTACTTCGCCCCAGTTGCCAGGTCCGTCATGGTCACGCTCGAAAGCGTAGGCCGCACCCGCCCAGATCTCCCCAGAAGCAACACCCCCCACTGAATCAACACACAACGAAACCACGGTAACTAAGCTTAAGCAAGCCTCGGCAGAGAAGAAGT
>CAYVQU010000129.1:10250-15104 GCA_964453155.1 uncultured Anaerolineales bacterium
GCCGGCATCCTCCCCCGCGCAACCGTACGCCGCACCCGCCCAATTCTCCCCCGTTGCCCCCACCACCACTGTATTTCCACTGATAGAAACCGAGGTACCAAAGCTGTACCACGCTTGGGCATTGGATGCATATAGAATTTTTGTCTGGCCCCAGTTATCAGCACCATCCTGGTCACGCTCAAAAACGTAGGCCGCTCCGGTAGTGAACAGCGGATCCCCTTCTCCACCGTCTTCCTCCTTTGCCCCCACCACCAGTGTATCTCCACTAATGGAAACCGCGGTGCCGAAGTTGTCGTATGACTGGGCATCGGAGGCGTGCAGGATGGCTACTTGGCCCCAGTTACCAGCCCCATCCTGATTGCGCTCGAAAACGTAGGCCGCTCCGGATTCTGTGAATGGGTCTCCGGCCCCGCCCCATTCCCTTAAAGCCCCCACTACCAGCGTATCCCCGCTAATAGAAACCGACCAACCGAAGTAATCATCTACCTGGGCATCAGAGGCGTGCAGGATTTTGGCTTCGCCCCAGTTGCCGGCCCCGCCCTGGTCGCGCTCAAAAACGTAGGCCGCACCGGAGTTACCGAGTGGGTCACCTGATCCACCATCTTCCCCAAATGACCCCACCACCACCGTATCCCCACTAATGGAAACCGAGTGACCAAAGTAATCATTCCCCTGGGCATCGGAAGCATGCAGAGCTTTTACCTGGCCCCAGTTGTCCGCTCCACCCTGGTCGCGCTCGAAAACGTAAGCCGCACCGACATCGCTACTTGCCCCATCTTCATAGGGCGCACCTACCACCAGTGTGTCCCCACTAATAGAAACCGCGGTGCCGAAGTTGCCATATTCCTGGCCGTCGGAGGAATACAGTTTCTTTACCTGGCCCCAATTACCGGTTCCACCCTGGTCGCGCTCGAAAACGTAGGCCGCACCGACATCGCTACTCGCCCCGTCTTCATAAGGTGCCCCTACCACCAGCGTATCCCCACTAATAGAAACCGAGTGGCCAAAATTAGCGTTTGACTGAACGTTGGAGGCGCGCAGGATGGTGGTTTCAACCCAAGGGTCAATAGTCAGGGGGTAGGCGGCGTGGGCGTCTTGGACGAGGATTTGGATGAAATTATCCCTCACCCCAGCCTTTGGCGAAAACGCGCCTTTGGCATCCCCTTGGAAGAGGGATAAGCGGGCGGAGATGGTTTGACCCTTAGCGTCGATGACCAAGAGTTTGTCGTAGGTCAGGATGGTTTCACCTGCGGGGTTTTGAAAGTGGATGGTATTACCGTGCTGAACTGGGCTAAGATTGCCGGTAACGGCCATTTCCAAGACTAAAGGTGATTGGGTGTCAGGTGTCAGGTACTGAGGACGCTCTTGAACCGTGAAGCCTTGCTCTAGACCGGTGGCCTGGTTGATCCACCATTCCGAGATATTCTCGTCCCAATAGTAAGTGAGGGTGTTCGTATCGGTGGTTAGGCCTGTGGCGTTTTTACGTAAGGCCCGGAGCGAATCGCGGGCGTCAAATCCCCTTAGGTTTTCAGGATCATACCCATACCCCGTCAGTTGCAGGCCCCAATTCCACGCATCACCATTGGCCGGGGTAACGCTCAGGCCGTTTTCATCAAATGTCAGTTCCCAGCCCTGGGTCACGTTGTGGGCGTTGGCGGTGGTGTTCTTTCTCGAAAAACGATATTGATCCGCTGTGATGGTATCCTGGATGCGCATCCATTCAGCGGAGCTCAATCCAGTCGGGATTTCGCCTGGTTGGATCGGTTGAGACTTTCCATCGACTTCAAATCTAGTCGAGTTTCCATTGCGAGAATTCAAATCATACTCCGCAGAATAGGTCTGCAGAGGAGCACCCAAAATTAACACTATTACCAGTACGATCTGGATACCAAGTATGAGAAAATGTGATCGTTTCATGCGGTCCCTCCCAAAAGCAACGCTGTTCAATGTGAATAATTATGTAACCAAAAAAATTATAGCAGAGTCCGATATCCATAAAATAGTACGGTGATACCCAAACAGGTATGAATACGACTCTTTGGGTGAATTTGGGGTTCTACATGACGAAATTGAACTGATTTGCCTCCTAACCCCCAATTTTGTGGGCCGGGAGTCTGATGGGACGCCAATTCCCCGGAAACTGGGTTCTGTGAACCTTAAGTTTCCGGGGAATTGGCGGGGGGGATATCGAAGCTACCAGTCAAGATTGGCTTGGTTTCCTTACTGGAGAAAAAAAGAACCCGCCGGGGGATTAAAAATTTCCCGGCAGGAAACATACGCTTTCCAGGCAGGGAAGGGGACCCGCGCAGTAAGGAAAACAGGGCCGACGTCTAACCAAAAATGTACTGCCTCCCGGCTTCCGACTTCCAAATCGCGGCATTATCGTGCCCCACGCAGGGGATGATAGCAATCTTATGGGTTTGGGTGATTTCGGCCCCATACAGGTGCTGCAAATAGCGGTAATAGATTTGGCCGCGCGCCAACCGGTTTTTCCCCTGGAGATTGGCATTCGGCGTCTGTTCGAGCATGGCTTCCCGGGTGTCTTCGCCGCCTAGCAGGTAGACGACATCTTTGTGGGGGTATCCCGTTCGAATCGGGTCGGCCCCGGCGGCGGCCATGTAAGGGTTCAGCTTCTCCAGACCGTATTTGTAGTCATCGTAGTCAGGCAGCGCCCCTTCGGGCACGCCAAATCCCTTAGCCTCCCCAGAGATTTGGCGGTCAGGGTTGAGATAGACATAGGTCGAAGGGTTGGCAACGATGAAACGCAGGTGATATTTCTTGGGAATGGATTGGTCAACCCGCGTCCCGGCGGCGTAGCGGTTGACGTACTGGCCCCCCGCCGAATGACCAGGGACAATAATGTTTTTGAGATTAGGGAAAATTTCGGGGTTTGCGACGCGTTCAATCAGCCGGTCAATCACTGTAAAGGCCGAAACCGCGGCCGTTCGCGGCTGGTCGGCGGTCGCAGCAGAATCGTCGCCCTTCTTCCAACCCTCGCCACTCTCCCCATCCCAATAGAGAATTTCATCCGGCAGTTCGAAGCGGTTGATATCTTCTTCGAGCAAAAACTGGGGGGCGATGACCAAAGTTTGCTCCGCCACCCCGGCCTGCGCCACCGCGGCCATCATGTTGGGGAAGTAATCGTCGGCGTTGCGTAAGACCCCATGGACCACAATCACTACCCGCTCGATGGCGGAGTTGGGTTGGTCAAGCGGATAATTCCACTCGCAGGGGATGGCAACCACTTCTCCATCCACCTCAAATCGAAACCGCTGGGGACAAATCGATACGGGATAAATCACTTCACTCATTTTACACTCCTAAACAGTACCTGAGAACCGCCCCTTCACTTCGACGAAGCTCAGTACAGGCGAAACGCTGCGCTACTCAGGATGCTTCATTTTATTCAATCACCATTCCACATTCGCCACTCGTCATTCGTCTTCCCCATCATAATACCGCAGTTGGGGCCATTTCTTGGCAATCCCAAAGACGGCCACGATGCACCCGATCCCGCCCGTGATGACGGCCAGAGGGGCACCAAAGAATTGGGCCACCAAACCGGCTTCGAGTTCCCCAAGTTGGGGACCGCCCATGAAGAAAATTTGATTGATACTCGTCATCCGGCCGCGAATATAGTCGGGGGTTTGGATTTGACGGATCGTGTTGCGGATCACCATGCTGACGGTGTCGGAGGCCCCGATCATCATCAGGGCGAAGAAGGTGATCCAATAATTGCGCGAAATGCCAAAAACGATGGTCCAGATTCCGAAGGAAATTACCGCGCCGAGTAAAATCTGGCCCTGGTTACGGATGCGGTCCACTTGAGACAGGATCGTGGCCGTGGTTGCCGATCCCACTGATTGGGCTGCCAGCAGCCAGCCATAGCCAATCTCCCCGACTTTGAGAATATCCTTGGCAAAGATGGGCATCAGGGCATTGGCCGAGGAGAAAAAGGTGGCAAAGAAATCGAGGATCATGCTGCCCAAAATAATCGGCTGGCTGCGGATAAACTCAATCCCCTCCCGGATGGCAGACAGGCTAACGGGGGAGGCCTTTTGACGGGCAGCGTGCTGTTGGGCCACCGGCCCCATTAATATCAGGGCGTAGATGAGCGCGAAATAGGAGAGGGCGTTGGTCAGATATACCACATACTGCCCGATATAGCCGATGACCAGGCCGCTCAGGGCCGGGCCGACAATGGCCCCCGCGGTGAAGGCAATGGATTGTAGGCTGAAAGCATTGGGCAGATCACGATGGGGCACCAAGTTGGGCGTCAGGGCCTGCCGGGCAGGGAGATCGAAGGACGCGGCGATGGCTTCAAACACCGTCAGGACGTAGATGTGCCAGAGTTGGATTTGTCCCGTCCAGGTCAGCCACGTAAGCAAGGCCGCGGTGGCAATCAAGACGCTTTGGGTGACGAACATGATCTTGCGACGGTCAAAAACATCGGCAATCACGCCACCAATCAACGAAAAGATGATGATGGGGATCACGCGGGCTAGGCCGATCCCCCCGAGCGCGATCGGTTGATCACTGAGGACCCGAATATGCCATAGCAGGGCCGCAAATTGCATCCGCGATCCGGCAATGGAAAGCAGCATTCCCAGCCAGAGCAGACGGAAACGCCGATGAGTAAGCGCAGGAGGAACGTGTAAGTTAAACATTTTTCGTAAGTTTTCTATTAAGTGCGTGCCGGTTTGTGTTTTGAAATAAAACAGGCAAAATCTGCCGCCACGCCTGAGCAGTTTTCGGTTTGAAATGATATTTTGTTTTAAGATTCTTTCCGAAAACTGCTTAAATTTTAGTTTCCGCTAAAGCGGACAAAAAAGTCTCACCTATGGTATGAAAAGG
>CAYVQU010000130.1:0-15038 GCA_964453155.1 uncultured Anaerolineales bacterium
GCCTATGTTTTTCGTTAATTTTCTGTTCTACCGCTACTTTTTGAGATGACACTAATAAAATTATAAAAATAAATGCGTATAGATTGCTTTTTAAGATGAATATAGTAAAATGGTACTGGAAATAATAATGGGTAATTCTTTTGTATAGATTTTGCAAAGGAGAAAAATGATGGAGAAGAAAAGACGCTGGATTATATTTTCGGTCTTGGCTTTAATTGTTATCTCGATTTTGGGTTATGTTTTCCAAGATGAGATTTTCAATCGCAACCAAGAAGAAATTAATATCGCGGTTGTAGCGCCTCTGACCGGGAAATTTCAATTAGACGGCCAAGATTTGCTTCAGGGGGTTCAACTTTATATCGATCAGGTCAATGAAAAAGGGGGGATCAATGGGAAAACAATAAATCTTATCGCGATTGATGATGAAAACAATTCTGATTTGGCTGCCCAAAGGGCCAAGGAAATTGTCGATGAAGACAAAGCATTGGTCGTGATCGGGCATGCCTTTAGTTCATCATCCAAAAAAGCAGCTCCTCATTATGAGGCCGCGGGTATTCCAGCCATATCAGGTTCAGCGACCGCCGCAGGTGTTACCGAAGGTCGTGATTGGTATTTCCGGGTTATCCCCAATGGTCGTTCCCAGGCGGTATTTACGGCCAATTATATCTTTCACATCATGGGAATCCAAACGGCCTCGGTGATATATGATACCGATGCGGCCGGGGTTTCACTGCAAAAACCATTCGAAGAGGCCTTTGCAGATCTCGGGGGTAGCATCAATTACAGTTTGCCAATTGATACTGCTGAAGATGTAGATGCCCAAATTGGGGATATTGTTGAAACTTTGGATGCGGGTGAGAACGGTAGAATTGGCGCGATATTCTTTGCTACCAAAGTGCCAGCTGGGATTGAGCTTGTTGTCCAATTACATAAAATGGGTGTCGATGCCCCCAAATTTGGATCGAGTGCTTTCTCGAATATCGACTTTATCGAGGGCTTTAAAACCATATCACCGGAGGATTCATCGCCAGGATATTATTCCGATGATTTCCACGCCATTTCCCCCATTATTTTTGATGTTGCCGGACGGGTCGGGCAAGATTTCCGCCAAGATTTTCTAGAAAAATTTGGCACCGAGCCCGGGATGAAAGCTGCCGCCAATTATGATGCCGTTTTGGTCGCGGTCGAAGCTATGAAGAAGACCGGCATTTCTGGCGCTCACATTGACCGGGCGGCAGACCGCCAAAAGATCCGCGACTTTTTGGCCGATTTGGACCACCCTCGGGAGGCCATTGATGGCGTAACCGGTAGTATCTATTTTGATGAGCACGGTAATATCGTCAAGGCCAATTACATTGGGGTCTACAAAGACCAAGATCGTATTTCAGCCCTGACCCAATTACAACCCATAAAAAACCTGGAATATGTAAACGATCTGGGGATTGCCATCCGAAAAGGGGAAGTTTTCGAAATTGATGGTCAATACATGTATAAAACGGATGTCGTTTATACCGGTGTTGACCTGATTGAAGTCTCGAGTTTGAATGCCAAAAACTCAACCTACTCGATGGACTTTTATCTGTGGTTCCGCTCTGCCCCAGGAGTGGATGCCAACAATATAGAGTTTGTGAACTCCGTCAAAGAAATCAGTTTGCCCGATCCAATTGCCGGCGATATTATTAATCGGGAGCAATATGCGGCGTATCGCATCAAAGCCGACTTTTTAGGTGATTTCTTATTCCATGATTATCCTTTTGATCAACAGGATATGGAAATCAAGTTCAAACACGCCTATCTGACGCGCGACCGGATGATTTATGTGATTGATTCGCGCGGTATGGAGCTGAGTAAAGGACAAACGGCTTTACAGAAAATTCTAAATTCAGAGGAAAGTATACTCAATATTGGTAGCTGGATACCGACCCGGGTTACCTTTTTCCAGGATATCATGACAACCAAATCAACCTTGGGGAATCCCAACTTCTTCGGTTCGGATCCAACAGTTGAATATTCACGGTTCAATGCCCTGATCGAAATCGAGCGCGATACGGTCAGTTTTGGTTTGAAGAACCTGCTGCCGCTCCTAGCCGTCACAATTCTGGCATACCTTTCCGCCTTCTTGTCGGTGGGGCAGTTTGCGATCAAGAACGCGATTGGGCGCGGTGCCCTGATGACGGTCGCCTTCTTCCACATCAAACTGTCGAATGACTTACCCGGCATTGGGTATTCGGTCGCGTTGGATTATGTCTTTTATGCCATGTATGTTTTGATCGTGGTGGATTTGGTCGTTTCGGTCATGGTCCAATATCAACATAAAAAGGAAAATATGAAAACTGTGGCCCGTCTGACTACCTTTGGCAAAGTTTTCTACCCCTTGGTGTTGATCGTGGGCCTTATTTATTTCGCCTATCGTTACGGGTTAGTGAATTTCAACTTTTTCTAAAGGGTGAAGACCAAAAAAACGAAGAGCGCTCTTCCATAGAGCGCTCTTTTTTTGCGGGGGCTTGACTTCGCTGAAAAAATTTTGTATACTTCTGAAAACGCTTTCAGAAAACGTTTTCAAGGTTTTGGAGAGGTGCGATGGTAAAAAAGAAAAAAACTCAGCCCACCATCAAAGATGTTGCCAAACACGCCGGGGTTTCGATCTCCACTGTCAGCCGAGTTTTGAATGATTCGGCCCCCGTAAAACCGGAAAAAGCTGAGAAGGTGCTCCAGGCCATCAAAGAGTTGAAATTCCGGCCCAAAGCTGCGGCTCGGATTTTGGCGAGCCAAAAAACAGACACCATTGGTCTGCTGTTGCCAATCATCAGTGGTGACTTTTTTGCCTCGATGCTGCGAGGTGTAGAGCTAGGGGTTCTGGATGGGGGTTTCGACCTTCTCATTCACTCCACTTATCACGAAGCCCGACCTACAACTACATTCAAGCGCGTGTTAGGGGAACACAATACCGACGGCCTGATCGTTTTCTCGGATAGTTTGGATAAGGACGAGTTGGAACGCCTCTCGGAGTTAGGGTTCCCAGTGGTGTTACTGCATCGCTCATCTCCCAAAGAGCTAAATTTGCCCAGTGTGACTGTCGAAAATAAAAACGGGGCGATGAAAATTACCGAACACCTGATAGTTACCCATAACCGTCGGCGAATAGTGTTTTTACGCGGCCCTGAAGAACACGAAGACACACACTGGCGTGAAATGGGATACCGCCTCGCGCTGGAAAAACACAATCTTGAATTTGATCCTTGCCTGATTGGGGCTGGAAACTTCAACGACCAGGATGCCCAAGATGCGGTCGATTCTCTCATCATGGATGGGGTTGAATTCGATGCCGTTTTCGCCGGGGATGACGAATCGGCCGCCGGCGTCCTGCGGGCCCTTCGCTGGGCGGGGATTAAAGTCCCCGAAGATATTTCTGTGGTTGGTTTCGATGATTCTCATCTGGCCAGCCATCTCGTACCTCAATTGACAACCGTTGATGCCCAAGTTGAGGCCGCCGGATACGCCGCGGCCCAACAGTTGGTGACATTAATCAATACCGGTGAAGCCGATCCGATCTCGTTGTTGCCTACCGAGTTGGTTATTCGACAATCCTGCGGATGTAACTACGCTGCTTAGAAGAAAAATCATTAATAATCCGTAATTTTCAAAAGGAGGTGATGCTAATCCCTAAAGACCTTAATTTCCTAGTCACCAAATTACCTAATTTCCAAATTCACAAGACTTAAATTGGAGGAGTCTAATGAACCGCAAGTTTTTCCTGCTTTTACTGGCACTGATCATGGCCCTGGCCCTGGTGGCCTGTGGTGGTGGTGCCGAAGAACCGGCCGCTCCAGCGGAAGATGCTGGCGAGAAAGAAATGGCTGAAGAACCCGCGGCTCCCGCGGAGAAGAAAAAAGTCGTTGTCTTTGTTGGTCTTGGAACCGGCACCGACCCCGATCAGATTGCTGCTCAGGAAGCTCTGGCCGCCGAATTCAATGCGAGCCATGATGATATGGAACTCGAATTCCTGATCGTGCCCCACGAGGAATCTGGCGAACGCTTGTTAGCCATGGTCTCCGGTGGCGAGCCCCCCGATTTGGTAGGCCCCGGTGGTGTTGATGTTGCCGCCCGCTTCCTCGATCTGTGGGCCGATGTCCGCCCGATGATCGAAGCCGAAGGTTTTGACACCAGTGACTTCTACGGCGCGGCCGTGGATCTCTACGACCTGCCTGAGAAGATGGTCGGTCTACCCCTGGGTGTTTTCCCGTCCTTCATTTTCTACAACAAGGATATCTTTGACGCCGCCGGTATGGATTACCCCCCCACCGACTATGGCGACACCTCCTGGGACATGGCCGCCCTCCGTGAAGTCGCCATGGAACTGACCCTCGACGCCAATGGCAACAACGCCAACTCCCCAGACTTTGACGCCAATGCGATTGCCCAATACGGCTTCGATGACTCCTGGACGGACATGCGCGGCTTCATGACCCACTGTGATCCCCCTGGTGCCGGCCGCCCGACCTCTGACGATATGAAGACGGCTATGCTCAACTCCGATGAGTACAAATACTGCCTCGACTGGGCCAACAAAGCCATCTGGGAAGACCACTTCATGGCCGACTACTCTGGCCAGGAAGCCTTCTACGCGGTCGCCGGTGATCCCTTCGGCTCCCAACTGACCGGTATGTTCTACAGTCACACTTGGTTCATGCCCGAAGGCTTGGTAGACCTGCCCTTCGACTACGGTTTCGCCGCGGCTCCCTACTCTCAGAAAGGGACCCGCATGGCCCGCATTCACGCCGACACCTTCTACATTCCCAAGAATGCCAAGGACCTGGATGCCTCCTGGTACGCCCTCAAATGGCTGACCAGTGAAGAGCACATCATCGACGTCTGCTTGATCTACGGCTGCCTCCCGGCCCGCCAATCGGTCTCTGCGGCCTACACCCAAGGCATGATAGATCGCTATGGCGAGAACGACTACGACGTGATCTACGAAGCCATCGAATACCTCGACAATCCGCACCACGAAAGCTGGATGCCCAATGTTGAGCGCGTTGGCGAAGCGATGCAGGCCGAAGTCTTCGACCTGGTCTTCACCGAACCCGTGGATGACACCGCTGCCCTCCTCGACACGGCCAACGACAATGTCCAGGCCCTCCTCGACGAATACTGGGCTGGTCAATAAACGCTAGTACAATATCTTTTGGCGTAGTTGGGCCCGCGCTCAACTACGCCAACTTTTTTGAAAAGTTCAGGCAAAGCCGCTAAGCCGCCAAGAAATACTTACGCCTTAGCGCTTTTGAATGAGCATAAAAATGAAAATAAATTAACCGCTAATCTCGCGAAATTTCGCCAAATATTTTGAAGATTAGTGTAGATTAGCGAAATTCGCGGTTTCCTTTGGATTTGATGAAAAATTCACCAAAATAAGGATGTGCGTATGGAAAATGGACTGAAAAAATCGAGATTTTCCCTGTCCCAAAAAGAAGCCATCTGGGCCTATATCTTCATCTCGCCCTGGATTGTAGGTTTCTTTATCTTCACCGGGGGGCCGATGATAGCTTCATTGTTTTTCTCGTTCAATGAGTACAACATCATCGACGCGCCGACTTGGGTCGGGATTGCCAATTACATCAAATTGTTTGCTAAAGACCCCCTTTTCTGGCACTCCCTCAAACGGACGTTGTATTTTGCCTCTCTGGCATTGCCTTTAGGGCTGCTGTTCGGCCTATTTTTGGCAATCCTCCTCAATCAGGAGATTCCAGGTGTCAATGTCTGGCGGACGGTTTACTTCTTGCCCTCGGTCATCGCCGGGGTCGCGGTCGCGCTCCTGTGGATGCGGATATTCAACCCCAAAATCGGGATTCTGAATCCTTTCCTGATGAAATTGGGGGTGGTCCATCCGCCCGGGTGGTTGAGTGACCCCGATTGGGCCATACCCTCCCTGGTGATCATGAGCCTATGGGGGGTGGGCGGCAGCATGATCATCTACCTGGCCGGACTTCAGGGGATTCCCACGGCCCTGTATGAAGCCGCCCGGATTGATGGGGCCGGCACCTGGGCCAGGTTTTGGAACGTCACCCTACCGATGATGACTCCGGTCATTTTCTATAACCTGGTGATGGGGTTGATCGGTTCGTTCCAATATTTCACCGAAGTTTATGTGGCTAGCAATGGCGAAGGAGGGCCGCTGCGATCGACGCTGGTGTACAACCTGTACCTTTACCAGAACGCGTTTAAGTATTTCGAGATGGGGTATGCCTCGGCCCTGGCGTGGATTCTATTGTTGATCACCCTGCTGGCGACTTTGTTGGTGTTCCGTTCGTCCCCCTTCTGGGTTTACTACGAAGGCGAAGTGAAGAAATAGGAGCCAATGATGACAACGCTACAAAATTTCTTCTCACGAGCAAAAACTAGCAAATCCATCGGAGAGTTCACTGGCAAAGCCATCACAACCTTGCTGTTAGCAATTGGCGCTGTTCTGATCACCATCCCTTTGCTCTTCATGATCTCCACTGCCCTCAAAGATCGCAACCAGTTACGTACATCTCCACCCCCCCTGATCCCCTGGGACAATGTTTATGCCGAGATCGACGGTAAAAAAGAGCCGTTATACGAAGTGCTTAGGGATGGCCAGGTTGTGGAAATGGCCCTGGTCAAGAAAGCGCCCGGTGGTAAGGGTCTTTTTGTCTATCCCGACAACCCCACCGAAACATTTGAACTGGTCATCGCCGAACAAAAGGAAATCCGGGAAGTGGTCATGCATTGGAGTAACTTCCCCGAAGCCCTCACCAGTGTGCCTTTCGATCGCTACCTGATGAACACCCTGATCGTGACATTTGTGGGCATGTTTGGGATGCTGATCTCCAGTTCGTTTGTGGCCTACGGTTTCTCCCGGTTTAAAGCCAAGGGTCTCAACATCCTCTTCATTGTTCTACTCTCAACGATCATGCTGCCTTCCCAGGTGACCTTGATCCCCATTTATGTTTTCTACCAAAAACTCGGCTGGATCGATACGCTCCTGCCGCTGATCGTCCCCGCCTTCTTCGCCAACGCCTACGACGTCTTCCTGCTCCGTCAGTTCTTCATGACTGTTCCCTTGGAGTTAGACGACGCCGCCAAGATCGACGGGGCCAATCCCCTCCAGACCCTGTTTTATATCATGCTGCCGCAGGCTCGCCCGGCGTTGGTGGCAGTCTCCATTTTCCACTTCCTGTGGTCCTGGAATAACTTCTATGAACCCCTGATCTACCTCCACAGCCGCGAAAACTGGACGGTCGCGGTCGGGCTGCAAACCTTCAACGCCCTCTACTCGGTCAACACCCACCTAATCATGGCCGCCTCCGTCGTGATGGTCCTTCCCCCGATCATTCTCTTCTTTTTTGCGCAGAGAATTTTCACCCAGGGCGTCGTCATTTCGGGTGTCAAAGGATGATATGAGTGGGTAGTGGATAGTGGTGAGTGGATAGAAGCATAACTTCCCACTTCCCACTTCCCACTGTCCACTACCCACTATTTCGCGGGTCGACGGTTGTGGGTTCCCGCGTAAAGCTCAAACCCAATAACCTCCCAAAAGCAACACTTTGCAGATTTCGGAAAGTATATTTGCAAAAAATACAAATCCAAACCGAAATCTGCTTAGGCTGTGCGGAAATCATATTGATAAATTCATTAGACCAACCGCACAGCACTTTGAGAGGAAAAAATGATTAAAAAATTTTACGCACGTTACGAACCGGTTCTGTCTGAACCGATGGCCCGGATTTCGATTGTTACGGGTTTCCTGATTTTAATTGCCTGGATTTTAGAATTAACCCATTTCTCGATCACCTGGGCCAGCCCGGTGATCGCCACACTTGCGGCCCTGGTCGGTGGATTTCCAATTGCCCAATGGGCCTGGGCGGGGATTAAGGCCCGCGAAATAACAGCCAACCAACTGGTCGTTATCGCGTTGGTGGCCTCTTTACTTGGTGGTGAATACCTTGCCGCGGCAGTCGTGGCCTTCATCATGATTTTCGGGGGTACCCTGGAGGAGCTGACTACCCACAAAATGAAGCTCTCCATCTCTGATTTGATGAATTTGACGCCGCCCAAAGTGACCCGCCGCAAAAAAGGTAAAGAAGAAGTCGTCGATCTGGACGAAATTATATTAGGGGATGTCATTTTGGTTCGCACCGGTGAGCGCATCCCCGTGGATGGCGAGATCACCTCTGGTGACGGAGTCATTAACGAAGCCCCGATCACGGGTGAAAGCGTCCCCGTCGATAAGAGTGCCACGGCCGAAGTCTTCGCTGGAACCCTCCTTGAATCCGGGGCGCTGACCATTGAAACCACCAAAGTCGGCACTGACACTGTCTTGGGTCGGATCGTTGAGCTGGTTGAGGCCGCTGAAGGTAACGAGGCCCCCGTCCAACGCTTGGCCGATAAATATGCCAAGTATTTCACGCCGATTATTCTTGCGATTGCGATCGCCGTTTGGATTTACACCAAAGATTATCATCGTGCATTAACGATCGTAATCGTCGCCTGTCCTTGCGGGTTTGTGTTGGCGACCCCTACCGCGGTGATGGCCGGGTTAGCCAACGGGGCTCGCCGCGGTATCCTGGTCAAGGGGGGGAAATATCTCGAAGCCATTGGAAAAGCCAGCGTGGTCGCCTTCGATAAAACCGGCACCCTGACCTACGGCAAACCCGAAGTCACCGACGTGGTCCTCCTGGATGGGATGAACGAAGAAGAATTCCTGACCCTGACGGCCACTGCCGAAAAACTCTCCGAACACCCCCTGGGCCGCACGATTTATCAAGAAGGTACCAACCGGGGATTAGATATCCCTGATCCCGATTTTTTCAACGTCCATGTGGGTAAAGGTGTGTGCGCCAAAGTTGGCCAACGCCATATCACTGTGGGTAAAACCGAACTCCTGGCCGAGCATGAAGTTCAAACCTTGCCAGCTACGAATGAGAAATGCCGCACCCTGGAAGACAACGGCCGGACAGTGCTCTCCGTAGCCGTGGACGGCGAGATGAAGGGCCTGATCGCCCTCGCTGACCAACCCCGTCAAGAATCACAAGCAGCCATCGCGGCCATCAAAGAACAAGGCATTGAAAAAATCGTCATGCTGACCGGCGATAACGCCCGGGTCGCGGCGGCGATTGGTAAACAGGTCGGCGTTGATCAGACCTATGCCGGGCTGCTCCCCGAAGACAAGCTCAACAAAGTCACCGAATTCGTCGGGGCGGGTGAAACCACCATCATGATAGGCGATGGTATCAACGATGCCCCGGCCCTGGCTACTGCCACAGTCGGGATCGCCATGGGCGCCGCCGGTGCCGATGTTGCCATCGAAACCGCCGATGTCGCCTTGATGACCGACGATCTTAACAAAGTGGCTGAAGCCGTAGCCTTGAGCAAACTGGTCCTTAAAACCATCCGCCAAAATATCACCTACTTCGCGGTCGCTTTTAACGCCTTAGGAGTCATTTTGGCCTCCCGCGGCGATATCAGCGCCATCGGGGGGGCCATCATGCACAACATCGGCTCCATCGCCGTTGTTCTCAACTCCTCCCGCCTGATCTTCCGCAAGAAGTTGCTGCCGGATACCCAGGCGGACAAATCGATCTGATCGCACTCGTATTGCTGATCATGGTCATGATACATAGTGGAGAGTGGGTCGTGGACAGTGGATAGAAGTTGAGCCTAAAATCTATTCACCACCCACTACCCGCTACCCACCACCCACTAAAATGATTGAAACCGGAATTTCCTATTTCGCCAACGGCTGGCCCCATCACTTTGAACGGGACCTGGAAGATATTCAAACGCATGGCTGCACGTATATTGTGCATTGCTTCAGCGAGAATGAGTTGATTCTGGCCCGTAAACGCACGGAGCAGTTTTTTCGAATGACACGCGATGCGGGTATGGGTTGTTGGGCCGATCCCTGGGCAGTGATGGGGTTGTTTGGCGGGGAGCAGTTCTCGGCGTTTGTGCCGCGCAACCCGGAGGCCTGTCAGATTCTTTCGACGGGCCAGCGCGCTCCGGCGGCCTGTCCTTCGGCGGCTGAAACTCGGGGCGCGATGAAGATTTGGCTCGACGCCGCCATCGACTTCGGGGCCGACACCATTTTCTGGGACGAACCCCATCTCTATATCCCCGATTGGGACGATCTGCAGTTCGCCCCCGATGATGCCTGGGCCTGCCGTTGCCCGCGGTGTTTGGACGCCTATCAGCAGGAATTTGGCGAACCTATGCCGAATGTTTTGACCCCGTCAGTACAGAAGTTTCGACAAAACCTGATCGTCGATTTCCTCCGGGAGATGGTGGCCTATGCCCATCAAAAGGGTGCTAAAAATGCCATTTGTTTACTTCCGGTGGATGACGAGGCCAACGAATCCCTCCCCTGGGATCAAGTCGCTGCTCTGCCAGGCGTGGACATTTTCGGCACTGATCCTTATTGGTTCATCCATGACAAAGACTGCGTCGATTATGTCACCGCCCAAACCCGGCGGACGGTAGAAATCTGCCAGAAAAATGATCTTGTCCCGCAAATTTGGGTTGAAGGTTTTGGCATTCCCGCTGGACGCGAGGCCGAACTCGAATTGGGTCTGCAAACCGCCCTCAAAGCAGGGGCGACCAATCTGGCCGTCTGGGGCATGCACGGCAATGCGGCCTGGGACGGTTCCAGCGAACGCCCAGAAATTGTGTGGGAGATGGTTGGCAAAGCGTTTCGGGAGATACGGAGTAAATCATGACTATCCCCGATTTTGACACTTTGGTAGGTGGGGTTTCATCCAGTTTTCGGATCAACCCCTACACCGGCCAACCCATCTACCTCAGTCGGGCTGACGGTCCTTTCATCTATGATTTGGAGGGCCGGCAATACATTGATTTCTTCATGGGGCATGGGGCCTGTCCGTTAGGCCACAACCGTCCCGAAATTCGGTCGGCCATGCAGTCGGTTTTGGATTTGGGCTTCTTCGCCGAGTTTGAACACCCTCTGACGGCGCGGTTGGCTGAAAAAATTCGGGAACATATCCCTTGTGCCGAACAGGTTCGCTATGTTAATTCGGGCAGCGAGGGGACTTTGTTGGCCCTGCGGCTGGCCCGCGGCTATACCGGGCGCGACAAAATAGTCCGGATCGATGGGCATTTCCATGGCGGGCATGATTATGTTCTGGGGAATAATTTGGCCGCCCTGATTGACCGAGAAAATCCTGGGGACCGGGTCTCTCAAATTGGTCAGCTGTCCGCTGGAATTCCAGGCGCGATTCGGGATACCCAATTCGTCATCCCCTGGAATAATGCCGCGGTTTTTGCAGACCTGGCCCAATCCAACGGACAGAAAATCGCCGCTATTATGATGAATCCCATCGATTACAACAACGGCTACATCGGAACCACGACCGAATATTTACAGGCCATCCGGGATATTTGTGACCGAAATGGCATTATTTTAATTTTTGATGAAATTCTCTCGGGTTTTCGCACCGGAATTTCGGGGGCTCAAGGTTACTATGGGGTGACTCCGGATCTGTGCTTGCTCGGAAAAGCCCTGACCAACGGCGTGCCCCTGGCCGCGATCGTTGGGAAGGCCGAAATCATGCAGAAAATCATGGACCCGGTTGATCCCGTCATTGCGGGGGGTACCTTCTCTGGAAATTTGTTGGGGTGTGCCGCCGGGATCGGGGCCCTCGATATCATGGCTGCCCCTGAATTTTTCGAATCCTGGCAGCAACGCGTGGATACCTTCATGACGGAGCTACAATCTGCTTTGGATGAGATTAGATTCCCCGCCCGGGTTCAACATTTGGGCTGTAATTTCTTTATTTACGTCGGAACCCGCGACCCCATTGAAAATTACCACGATTTCGACAAATTAGATCAGACCCTGGCCCAGAAATTATTCCGTAAATGTATTGAAAAGGGCCTCTATTTCCATACCGATTTCACCGTTTCGGCCCAGCATTCCCCTGCAATGTTAGCCCAGGCGGTAGATCAGATTACGGCTGCGGCTCAGGAAGTACACCATGGCTGAATGGAAAAAATTTTCTCAACTGACTGAGAAATATGAAATTCGTCCGGCGACCTGGACCGATGTGGATCGCCTAGTAGAATTGCGCAATGCCAGTTCCCAGAACACCCGCGGCACAAATGTAACTGCCGATCATTGGCAACGGCGGCATTGGCATGAATCTGGTTTGAACCTGAAAACCAATACCCTGTTGGTTTTGGATGACGAGAAGGCGATCGGGTATGTTGAAATTACTTGCGAGACCCCCTATGTGGTCTATGAGATGGCTGGCGTGGTTCATCCCGATTATCGCGGCCAAAAAATCGGAACGTATCTGATCGTTTGTGCCGAAAACCGAGTTAATCAGGATTTAGATAAGGCCCCCGAGGGGACGGCCGTTTTCATCCAAAACAGCACTTTTGACAGCAACCGGCCGGGCCGCGTCCTCCTCGCCGCCCATGGCTTTGAAGGTGTCCGCGATTTTGTGTATCTACAAATTGGAATGGACACGCCACCGCCCCAACCGGACGTCCCCACTGGAATTGAGATCCGGGAATTACAATCTTCGGATTGGGAGAAGGTCGGCCCGGCCTTAAACGAAGCATTCCAGGATCATTGGGGCATAGTGGATCATGAATCTTCCGCAGAAGAATCTGGCAATAATGCCGATAAACCTTCTCCCAAAGAAACCGATCCCGAGGCTTTCAATCCAGAATATTTCAATTCCCCAGGTCTGTGTTATGTCGCCTGGGATGGCGATGAAGTTGCGGGTTCTTGCCTGTGTAATGCCACCACAGTCGAATTTCCCGGAGCCGGCTATTTGGGCAGCCTCAGTATCCGCCCGAAATATCGCCGGCGCGGAATTGGGTTGGCGTTGACGCTCCAGGCACTTAATGTCTATTATGAACGCGGCACCCGCCAGGTGTATACCGATACGGATGGTGATAGTTTTACCAAGGCTTATCGCCTCTACCAAAAAGCTGGGATGCACATCTTCCGCCGCGAACTAGTCTATGAAAAAACCATACGGTCTGGAAAAGATTTGGTAAAAAGAAATATGGTTTAACCGCGAATTTCGCTAATCTTCGCCAAATATTCGTAGTAATTCGCGTGATTAGCGTGCTGGGAAAAATGATCTTGAATATTTCAAAATCAACCCAAATTACCACAAAGAACACAAAGGATCACAAATCTTTGTGTTTCTTCGTGTCCTTCGTGGTTTTCCCTGGTTTTGTTCAAAATACTCTGGACATTACAAAATTCACGTGATTAGCGGTTAAAAAGTTGAAGTGAAAATTTATGAAAATTTGGAATTTACCCCTCGTTGAATACACTCCCTTCGATGAACTCGAAGAAGATGACCGGATCATCGTGGTCACTACCGAGGGCGCCATCGATGTCGTTGCGGATGATCTCAAACATCTTGACATCGTCGCTACTATCAAAGTTACCGACGCCACCATCCAACATTTCGCGACCCTGACGAATCAAATTCAACAATTAACCGTTGATAATTCATCGCGTAGTGGAACGGAGCATCCCCACAGGGGGCAATTCACAATTTATGCCGTTGGCGGCGGCCTGGCAGTTGACGCGGCCAAGTACGCGACCAACGTCCTCAATCTACCCCTCGCCAGTCTCCCCACGGCCCTCTCCGTCGATGCCTTTCTAACCTGGGCTTCAGGTGTGCGTCACGAAGGGTGTGTGAAATACGTTGAAACCAAAGTTCCAGAACGCCTGATCGTCGATGTCGATGTGTTGGCAACGGCCCCCAAATCGATCCGAGCCGCTGGGATTTGCGACGTATTGTCCATCGCTACCGGCCTGTGGGATTGGGAATTCGCGGCTGAAAAAGGTCAAAATCCCGAGGGGATGGAGTTGATTCCCTGGGTGGCCGATGCCGCCCAAGCCATTTTGGATGGGGCGCTCGAGTGTGCCGCAGCCGCTGGAGCCGGAGACTCCGAAGGACTCAAACAACTTCTCGATTGTCTGGCCTTGGAAGTCCAGCTTTGCAATCAGATTGGTCACTCTCGCCCCGAGGAGGGCAGCGAACATTATTTTGCGTATTCCGTTGAAAACCTGATGGGCAAAGGCCTGCCCCACGGTGATCTGGTTGGCCCCGGTATCCTGATGATGGCCCAATTCCAGGATCAAGATACCACCGAACTGGAACGCGCTCTCCAGGCCTGTCACATTCCCCTGGAAAACATCCCGGATGACATCGTGGGTGCAACCCTGGTTGACCTCCCTAATTATGTTCGCAGGCATGATTTACCGTATGGAATTGCCCACGACTTGAAATTGTAATCACGTATCACACCCTTCGATGTCCCTCAGGACACGTCTTCGATACGCTTCTCAGTATTGCTTGACAAAAGCATCCTGAGTAGTACGGAACGAAGTAGAGTACGTATCGCAGGGTGCGACCGCTACTCAGGATGAAACTTTCGTCCACAGGAGAAACTATGACTTTAAAATTTGCTATCGCCGGGGCTGGATACATTGCCGATTACCATGCCCGTGCCATTCAAACCGATGCTGATACCCAGAAGGATTGGTCAATATGCAAATTGTTGATGCGGCCTATAAAAGTGCCGAAACAGGAGCAGTTGTGAAGATTAAGGACTAGTGATAGAGGGCAAGGAGATCATTTATAAACCTCCTCCCTTTACCCCCAACCCTTCACCCCTAACCCATGCCCTATTATCTCGGAATTGACGTTGGCGGTACCAAAACCGCAGCTCTGATTGCTACAGCCGATGGTCAGGCGGTTGGTTATGGTGTGGGCGGCTCGGGGAATTATGAAGGTGTCGGGTGGACAGGTTTTAAGGCCGCAGTGCTGGCTGCAACGAACTTGGCGCTCGAAAATGCCGGCTTGGCCATGAAAGACATCACCGCGGCGGGCTTGGGGATTGCGGGATATGATTGGCCTTCCCAAAAACAGGCTCATCTCGATGCTTTGCGAGAAGTTGGGCTGAGCATGCCCTTACAGATTAGAGTCTATTCACAATAAGGGGTGAACATGGTAAACCAGTCCAAACTGAGC
>CAYVQU010000131.1:0-15001 GCA_964453155.1 uncultured Anaerolineales bacterium
AACTTTTGCTGTTTTGAGGAGGGTCTAGCACCCTTTTTGCAGTAGAGTCAGTTAAGGTAGTCAAAATTTCACTCCCAAATTTCCGTGCAGAATATTCTCACGCGAAGCCGCTAAGTCGCAAAGAGTGTCAGGAAAACCTGCACACCGTTGCGGCTTCGTTTGCAAAATAAATTATGATTCTTCTTCAGGTTTATCCTGTAGAAATGGTGTTTCCAAATCTTCCTTGGCAACTTTTTCAATGGGTAATCGCCCGGCTAGCCAAACGACCATTAGACTGGTTTCGTCGATACTGGCTTCACGCTCTGGATATGCCTCTGTGTAGGCGGTGTATAAAGTTTCATAATCATCTTCCTCGGGCCACTGGGTCAGAAATCCAGGCAATTTGGCGCGCTCGGCCTCCATAGGGAGTATTTGCCAGTCCCGTTCTACGAGTAGAGCATAGATTTCTTGGCGGAGTTCAGTTTGGGCTGCGGCCCAGGCTGCCAATACGGCCCCAACAAGTTTGGGGTGCTTTTCGAAAGCTTTAACCATCGCCACGGCCTTAACGGTCGCAGGTGCTTTTACGCTATTACGAAAACCAGAAACTTTGACATGTTTCCGGATCAACCGGTCCACCGCGATCCCGAATTTTTTGTCTAATTTGGGTAAGGCTAACAGGGCCGTTTTGATCACATTCAGGCGAAAATCATTCCGCATGAATTCGTTGATGGCATGGTAAGGAATAAATTCAATTTGAGTTTTGTCATTCATCGCTAGGTACCTACTTTTTGGGGTGGGTTAGGGTTCAATTTTAATGGTGCTTGAGGCCTGAAATTCACGTTTTCACAATTGGCATGATGGTGGCTTCGTTGGTCTCGATGATTTCCGCTTGGAGGGTGCCGTGGGTCAATTCGTCGAGAGCGGCCTGAAAAGCTGGGAAGCGCTCGACAGTGAACTGACAGGTGAGGGTGACATCGGCAGTAAATTCTTCGTCCAATATTTTACCGTGATGGGCTTCAATTTGGAGCTTGATTCGGTCGAAATGCGAATAAGGCAGCGCGATCATGACGGTGTGAGTCGGCACTTTTTCAGCCAGGGGAACTACCTGCAGAACGGCCCGAACCGCATCGCCATAGGCCCGCACCAAGCCGCCTTTTCCCAATTTCGTTCCGCCAAAATAACGCGTCACTACGACGGCCGCATCCCCGAGGCCGCTGCCCTGCAAAACGGAGAGCGCCGGTCGGCCCGCGGTTCCCGAGGGTTCGCCATCATCGTTACAATGGGCGGTGACGGAGGCCCCGTGTCCGACCACAAACGCGGGAACATTGTGGGAGGCATCATCGAACTCCGTTTTGACGCGGGCGATGAAAGCTTTGGCTTCATCCACGCTAAAAACTGGAGCCAAGGTGGCGATAAATCGCGAGTTGACCACCATTATTTCAACGCGGGTCTCGAGGGCAGGGATTCGATAACGTTTCATGACAGCAGGCTATTCTACCAAATATGCGGGGTATAATTCAACGGTTTGTGGCAGATTACGCATTTTAGGATGGTGACAAAGGTATTGGTATGCAAAAATCGGTCGGCTATGTAGAACTTCTACGCAAGAATAAAAATTACCGGAATTTATGGCTGGGGCAAGTGGTCAGTTTGTTGGGGGATTGGTTCAACTTAATTGCCTCGGCCGCGCTGATCGGGGCCTTGACCAAATCCGGTGTTGCCATTGGCGGGCTGTTTGTCGTGCGGATGTTAGCGCCGTTCTTGATCAGTCCGATCGCCGGGGTTTTTGCCGATCGTTACAACCGGAAGATGCTGCTGATTGCCAGTGATATTTTGCGAGCCATCATTGTAGTGGGGTTTTTGTTTGTGCGGGAACCGGAGCAGGTCTGGATCTTGTACGCCCTGACTGCAGTCCAACTGGCAATTAGCGGATTCTTTTATCCGGCTCGTAGTGCCATCTTGCCCGATATCGTCTCGCCCGAAGAATTGGGCGCGGCCAATGCTTTGGGGGCCTCAACGTGGTCGATTATGCTCTCTTTAGGAGCTGCTTTGGGTGGATTGGTAGCCGGCCTATGGGGAATTTACCCGGCTTTTGTGATTGATGCCCTCACATTTTTACTCTCAGCTGTGATCATCGCGCGAGTCGGCTACGACCAGCCGAAGAAATCTGCGGCTGAAACCGGCACAATCACCGCGGCACTGCGGGAATATGTGGATGGGATTCGCTTTTTACTTGAAAATCGTGGAGTATTGGTGGTTTCAACCCTGAAGGCGGCCAATTCCCTGGCGACTGGCGCATTTCAGGTTTTACAAGTCTATTTAGCCGAGCAAGTTTATGTCATGGGGACGGGGGGCAGCACCAGTTTGGGGCTGTTTTATGCGATGGTGGGGGCTGGTACCGGTTTTGGGCCGATTTGGGCCCGCAAATTTACCGGGGATAACGACCGAAAACTGCGTATAGCCATTGTCGTGGCTTGGGTGATAACCGTGATCGGTTTCGCGATCTCTGCGCCGTTGCCCATCTTTTGGATCATGCTGATCGGGGTTTTTATTCGTGGTTTGGGTGGTGGGATCAATTGGGTGTTTTCCACCCAAATATTGTTGCAGACCGTGCCCAACCGCGTCCGAGGCCGGGTGTTTTCCACCGAGTTCGCCATGATGACTCTCGCCAGCGCCGCGGCCGCCTATCTTGGCGGCTGGGGCATGGACCAACCATCCTTCGGTGCAACCGAAATGTTATGGGCGATGGGGATTGGTTCGGCCGTAATCGGCGTCTTATGGACTTTATGGGTGGTTTTCTATCGCGAGCCGGTTAGCAGCGGATCGTAACAAGATGAACAGACCGTTGCCGCGTTATATCCGTTTATCCGCTTTCATCCTGTGCTAATTCCGTTCATCCATTTGGCGCAGCCCTCCGCTGCTCATCATCCGTTACCCCTCACTTAGGAGCCCCACCGGTTCAACCTCCGGCTCCCGCACAAACTTCGAAAACAACAGCCCCGCGATCATCCGTCCAATTCCAGATAGGATGAAAATAAACCGAATCCCCCATTGATCCGCCACAAATCCGCCTAAGGAGGCGCCCACTGCGGCTGAAAAAGCGACCGCAATCTGATACATGGCCGAATAACGGGCTCGCTGATCCTGAGGTGAGATATCCAGCAGCATATTGAAGCTGGCTAGATTCATCCCTGCCCATAAGATGCCGCCGACAATATTGACCGGAATTGCCTGCCACGGGGCCTGAATGAAAAACCAATAGATCGGCAAAACAGGAATGGTCAGAACCATCAATCGCATTAATCGGCGTGATCCCCAGCGGTCAGCCAGAATCCCCAGGTATTTTTGGGATGGCATTGCCGAAATTCGCCCAACCACCGCAACGACGCCAATGATCCCCGCGGTGGCTTTTAAATCTTTGACCAGAAAAACATTGAAGAACGGCCCGGCAATATTGAGCGAAAATGTCCAAATAGCCGTGAAAATACAAAAGGCCAGGAAATTCCGGTCATTCTTTAAGGTTTCGAAAAGGGATTTTAGGGAATAACTTTGTTTCGGGATTTCATGACCCTCCTCGCGATAATCCCGAATTCTCCCAAAAAAGAAGGTCGCCAAAATTCCAAAGATGAAGGCCAACCCCAGAGCGACTTGGTATCCTTCCGGATCGCCGATCCAGGAGATGACCTGGCCGATACCATAGATCATCACCATCGCCGCGAAGCTCATCGCCAGGTTCCGGGTCGCAAAATAGCGCCCCCGCCACGATAACGGCACCACATCCCCGGTCATGGATACCCAGGCTGGCAAGGCAAAATTCCGCAGTCCATCCAAGATTACTTTTAGGCCGATGGCGACATAAATTGCTAGTCGCCCTTTGACGAACCACGGCAAAATTGCTAGCAAAAACAAAGTGATGCGGGCTGAATAACCGCCTGTTGCGAGCACAATTTTCTTGCGGTTTCCGATCCGATCAACTAGCATCGCCCCTGGAATGAGCAGCAGGGTGGCGCTCAAACTTGCTAAAGCTGTCATCAACCCGATGTCACTGCTGCTGGCACCCAATGCCAGGACAAACAATGTCAAATAAGTCAGTAAGATCGAATCGCTGGCCGAGGTAAATAAACCACTGAAAAAGAAACTACGCAGATTGTACTGAGTTGCTTTTGAAAGTTGGACAGCCCAACTTCCCCCTGCTGTCAAATGCTCGGCCCGAATCCGGGTTCGGGTCCAACGTCTGTGCCAAGTCCTTGACATATGATTCCCTGTTTCTGGATTAATTCCAGGTCATATCTAATGATAAAACCGCAGAGTTCGCAGAGACCATTTTTTACTCCGCGAACTCCGCGTTCTCAGCGGTTATATTTTTCGAATGAAAAAATGTTTTCTTGGGGTTTATTAGATCTGCTCGAAATTAGTCGCGTTCATTACGAACAAAGTGATGCGGTGTTGATCTGGATCCGGCGGCCCCACCGCATTTTTGAGTAGATCGATGACGCTGTCCTCCTCGCCCTCATCGACACCGATCATCAAGGTCGTACTCCCACGGCGTAAAAATCCGCCCGTGCTGGCCAGCCGTGTGACTCGAAAACCCTTTGGCAGGAGGGTATTCATAATCGCTTCAGTATCGATATCACGAACAACGGCCAGGATTAGTTTCATTATTCTCTCCGATAAGATAGAGACCTGCGCTAGTGATAGAGATCAGTAAATATATCTATCTCAATCTCCCGTCTCTATCTCCACTCTCTATCTAGTACTGTTCAAAATGCTCCACGGGCAATGTCAAAATGGTGGCTCCACCCGTTTCAGCCTCGATGATGATGGGCTGGCTGGGCTGGAAATGGGCTTCCATTTGGGTTTGGGTGGCGATATGGGTGCGGCGTTTGCTGCAATGTTCATTAAGCAGCGCCGTAAGCTCGTCATGGCGATCGTCGTTGATGCCAATTAACAGCGTGTTGGTCGATAAATTGAGAAATCCCCCCCGGCTGGCAATCCGCGTAAAATAAAATTTCTGTTCATTCAGCGCCGCAGTCAGC
The DNA here is from genome assembly GCA_964453155.1 of uncultured Anaerolineales bacterium. Classification (GTDB taxonomy): domain Bacteria; phylum Chloroflexota; class Anaerolineae; order Anaerolineales; family UBA11858; genus CAYVQU01. The sequence goes on from CAYVQU010000131.1 coordinate 5,016, forward strand.
CCTGGGAGTTGATCAGCCGATAGATAAACAATTAGCAGAGTGTTAATTTCACAGTTTTCGCACATAGGATTTGCTCTGTATTGATTATAACATTATGCTGAAGCGCAACTGAACAGATTTTATAAAAAATTCGTGAAACGTTAAATTCTCAGGAATAATCAAATGACGAGACAGTCGTTTGATTATTCCTGAGAATCATTTGCCCTAACCCCCAACCTGTTGTATGATCATAGCACGCGATTAAACTCATAGAAAGTTGCCCATTGGAGGGCACGATGAAACGGAAAAAGTTAATCCTAATTGCTGGAATCATAATCCTATTGTCTTCGATTTTTTGCAGTGTATTCCAACCGGAACCCGAAGTTGTGGAAGCCCCGACGGAGGGCGAAGCCGATGCAATCGATCAGCCCGCAGCCACATTGACTCCGACCACCACCCCAACCCCGGTCCCCACTAATCTGGTGAAGCTCGATGATGATGGCGCCCCATTGCCACCCCAGGTAATTAATACGACTCCTGCTGGCGGACAAGAAATTGGCGCGAATGGGATCGTTCAGCTTCAGTTTGATCAAGCTATGGAGCAAAATGCAACTTCAGCCGCATTTTCTCTCCTGGATCCGGTGGGGGCGGTTGTCACCGGTGATATTACCTGGCCCTCAGCCGATACCCTGATCTTCACCCCTGCTGAACCCCTCACCCCTGAAATTACATATCAAGCTACCCTTTCTACTGACGCAGCCAGTTCTGAGAACCTCACTATGGCTGATTCATTCACCCTTGATATTTCTGTAGCCAGCGACCTGATGATCACCCAGGTTTTTCCGGCCGACGGCACGCTGGAGGTTGAGAATAACGCCGTTATTACTGTGATCTTCAATCGTCCGGTCGTGGCTTTGATGACAGTTGAAGATCAGGCCAACTTACCCCAACCGGTCCAATTTTCACCCGAAATTCCGGGCCAAGGTGAGTGGTTGAACACCTCGGTGTATGTCTTTCATCCCTCCGAAGCCTTGTTATCGGCGACAACCTACACTGCCCAAGTACCCGCTGGATTGACGGATACGATCGGATCAGAACTGGCTGCGGCTTACCGTTGGCAGTTTACGTCCGTGGCGCCGACTATTTCCTATTTTGGGATTGATGAACCGATCAGAGTCCATAATCCGGAAGACAATCATGAAAACGTTCGGCTGGAATCGACCTTCTTTATCAATTTTCGCCAATCAATGGATCAAGCCAGTGTGCAGGAGGCCCTGTCACTTTACAGTTTCGCGGGGGATAATGTCGCGATTAATTTGGAATGGACGACTGAAACCCAATTGGTCATCTCTCCGACCGAATATTTAGCCTTAAATACCGATTACACGCTTATGCTGGCCCCAAATGCCCGAGCCGCGACCGGCGGAACCCTGGCAGAAGGTTTACGGTGGACATTTCGAACCTTGCCATACCCCGCGGTGGAATCCGTTTTTCCTGCGGACGGGACCACCCAAGAGCGGTACTCCAGTCGGTTTGGAATTGATTTTAACACTTCCATAAACATGGAAACGTTAGCTGATCGGGTCCATGTTTTTCCCGCAATAGATAAGGAGTTGTCCTCCTATTACAACCCCTCCGGTTGGAGGGCAGATTTTTGGGGTTTGGAACCTTCTACCGATTACACTATCCGGATTAGACCTGGGGTGGAAGATATCTACGGCAATCCGATTACCGAACAATATAAATTTAGTTTCCGCACCGCCGACCGAAATCCAGCCGCCCACCTGGATTTGCCATATGCCCCCGCAATTTATCGGCGCGGCGGCCCCATGAAGTTTTATCTCAGCTACGTAAATATTGATACCGTAACCGTCAATTTGTATCAACTACCTGCAGACGTATTTGCTGCTTTTGCCGCCGGAATTCAAACCAATGAACTTTACAGCCGCTGGGATTTTGTCGCTCCCGAAGAGTGGTGGGTCAACGGCTGGCGGCGCACGAATTCGAAAGATATCAATGACATCTCTCGAGTGAGTGTCAATCTGGAAGATCAGGCCGGTGAACCGCTGGCTCCCGGGTTTTACTTCATGACCCTTAATTCTCCCGAAATAGAGTTCCCCGGGAATTATCTCGATACCCGCTTAATCGTGGTTTCAGATGCCAATGTAACCTTTAAAAGCACACAAACCGAAGGCCTGGTTTGGGTAACGGATCTCGATTCAGGTGAACCGCTGACCGATGTTTCCCTGGGAATCTATAACAGTTATTTCCAACTCGTTGGTCAGGGAACGACTAATTCCAATGGGATCCTTAAGATAAATTTGCCCATCCCGGAACGATCATATGATATCCGCTATGTGCTGACGGCCGAGGATGAACCGCTGGCTTTTGCTTTGAGTGACTGGGGCAGCGGAGTGTCTCCGTACGACTTCGGCATTTGGAGTAGTTATTATGTGACCCCCGATCAGCCAGTGGTTTATGTCTACACCGACCGGCCGCTGTATCGCCCTGGACAGCCGGTATATTTTAAGGGCATCCTGCGTCAAAATGACGATCTGGATTACAGCCTGTTGCCGTGGGAGACGGTAGAAGTCGAAATTCAAAGTTTTAACGAGACCGTCTACAAAGAAATGCTGCCACTTTCTGATTTTGGCAGTTTTGAAGGTGAATTCACGCTCGATGAGAATGCAGCCTTGGGCTATTATTCGATTTTGGTGCGAAATCCCCACCTGGAAGATGGTATTGGCGGAGTGGGGCTCAGCGTGGCCGAATATCGCAAACCCGAATTTCAAGTCACTGCCAGCGTCGATCCGGCCGACGTCCTGACGGGCGATGAGTTTGTCGCTCGGGTGGACACCGAATACTTCTCCGGTGGCAATGTGGCCGGCGCGGAGGTGATCTGGGCCCTAAATGCTGTGGATTATTCTTTCCGGCCGGAGGGTGAATTGCGACGGTACAGCTTTGCGGACCTCGACCGGGATATCGATTTTTACTACGATTTTTACAGCCCCAGTTACAGCCAAATCATTGCCGATGGTACCGGACAAACCGATGCGCAGGGCGTCTTTGAAACCACATTGACCGCAGATTTAAGTGATACCAACAGCTCGCGCAAATTCACCTATGAGTCCCGGGTAATTGACCTCGCTGGCACCTCGGTAACCGATCAAACGGAAATTATCGCCCATCAGGCCGCGGTGTATCCGGGTGTTCGGCCGGTTCGTTATGTTGGCAAAGTAGGATCCGAACAGCATTTTGATTTGGTCGTTGTCGATTGGGATGCAGTTGAAATCCCCGGTGCGCAGGTCGATGTCGATATCGTTGAACGCCGCTGGCATTCGGTCCAAAAACAAGACCCTCAAGGTTTCGTCACCTGGGTATCCGCGGTTGAAGAGATTCCGGTGGCCAGTTTTACCGCGGTGGAGATGAACGCCCAAGGTAAGGCCACGGTCAGTTTTGTCCCCGAAAATGGGGGAGTCTATAAAGCCAAGGTTACTGCGAAAGATGAATTTGAAAATGAGGCCCAAGCCGGAGCTTATATGTGGGTTTCGGGGAGTGATTATGTCGCCTGGCGTCAGACGGATGATCGGCGGATCGAGTTGGTTATTGATAAAGATGAATACCAACCGGGTGAAGTTGCCGAGATATTAATTGCCTCGCCTTTCCAGGGAGAAAATTATGCCCTGGTGACTGTTGAGCGGGGCCAAGTTCGTTCAGCCGAAGTCATTCGCCTGCAGAGTAATAGTGCTGTGTACCGTCTGCCGATCAGGGCTGACATGACACCTAATATCTATGTTTCAGTTTTGGTCATCCAAGGGGCTGACCAGGGTGGTAAACCGGATTTCCGGATGGGAATGGTCGAGTTGGATGTCAACCCGATCGAAAAAAATATCCAGGTTGATATCACCCCCGACAAAACTCAAGCTGGCCCGGGCGAGCAGGTCACCTATGCGATCCGTACCACCGATCATGCTGGCCAGCCGGTCTCGGCTGAAGTTTCTTTGGCACTGGCCGATTTAGCCACCCTGACGTTGAGCGACCCCAATTCGGTCCCCATTTTAGATTACTTTTATTCGCAGCGCTCGCTCAGTGTTCGGACCGCAGTACCGATTGTTTTGAATATCGAACACTATATTTCTACCCTCGAGGATCGCCTCACGGAAGGCGAAGGGATGGGGAGCGGCGGTGGCAAAGGCGCGGATGATTTTGGGGTCTTCGCGGTGCGCGGCGATTTTCGAGATACAGCATATTGGGAGGCGCAGGTCGTCACCGATCAAAATGGTGAGGCTGAAGTTACGGTTACCCTCCCTGATAACCTGACGACCTGGCGCTTGGATGCCCGCGCAGTGACTCCTGAGACTTTAGTGGGCGATGCTGAAAATGATCTGCGTAGTACCAAGCCGCTCTTGATCCGTCCGCAAACCCCTCGTTTCTTCGTCATTGATGATCAATCCGTCTTGGGGGCCGCGGTCCATAATAATACTGCTGAATATCTGAGCGTCACTGTCGATCTCAAAGCCGAAGGCCTGACTTTACAATCTCCCGCTTCCCAGGTTGTGGAGATTGCGGCCGGTGCTCAAGTGTATATCACCTGGGATGTTGTGGTTAATTCAGATGTTGAGCGGGTCGATTTAGTATTCACCGCGCAAGGTGGCGCTTTTTCCGATGCCACCAAACCAACGATGGGAACTTTGGAAGATCAAGGTATCCCTGTTTACAAATATGAAGCCCCTGAAACTGTTGGGACCGCCGGAATGTTGTTAGCGGCTGGTTCCCGCACGGAAGGTGTCTATCTCCCCGAAGAATGGCAGGTAACCCGCGGCGAATTGAGGGTGGCTGTGGCTCCCTCTCTGGCCGCAAGTATGGCAACGGGATTAGATTTTCTCAAGCATTACCCGTACGAATGCACTGAACAAACAATTTCGCGCTTTTTGCCCAATGTCTTGACGACCCAGGCACTGCAGGCCGCGGGCATCGTGGATTTCGAATTATCCCAAAACCTGAAAGAACAGGTCAACATCGCCCTGCAGCGCTTGTATAATCAGCAGCACCCCGATGGCGGCTGGGGATGGTGGGGTGACAGCGAATATAGCGATCCGTTGACCAGTGCCTATGTTGTCTTGGGGCTGGTTGAGGCCCAAAATGCAGGGTATCAAGTCAGTGCTGAACCTTTAGCGCGTGGGATCAGTTACCTCAAGTTCAACCTCAAAACGCTGGGTGAATTGGATCAGCAGTACTTGCTGAATCGGCAGGCTTTTCTCCTGTATGTCCTGGCCCGGGCGGATGATCCCCAAGTCAGCCAGACGGTGGCCGCCTATGATAATCGCCAGGCCTTGAGCCTGTATGCCCGCGCCTTTCTGGCGGAAGCTTTGTGGCGAATTGACCCGGCTGATCCCCGGTTGGACACCCTCCGCTCAGACTTTTACAATGCTGCGGTGCTATCCGCCACAGGAACCCATTGGGAAGAAGATTGGCGCGATTATTGGAATTGGAACACCGATACCCGCACCACCGCGATCATATTAGCTACGATGTTACAGATTGACCCCGATAACGAATTGAATGCCAATGCGGTTCGCTGGCTGATGAGTAATCGTACTGCGGGTTATTGGCGGACAACGCAAGAAACTGCCTGGTCACTCATGACTTTGACCCGCTGGGTTGAATTAACAGGTGAATTAAATGCCGATTATGATTGGGCGGTGGGCTTGAATGGTACTCGGTTAGGCGATGGTTCGGCTACGGGGGATAACCTCACGATGATCCATACGTTGGAGGCCGAAATAACGGATTTATTCATGGACGAGGTCAATCGCCTCACTGTGGCTCGTGATGATGGTCCTGGCGCCATGTATTACACTGCCCATCTTGAAGTTTACTTGCCGGTTGATCAAATTCAACCCTTAGAGCGCGGCATAATCATTACTCGGGAGTACTTTAACCCTAGTGCCTCAGAAAATGATGGATCAGTTACGCAAGCCGAACAAGGTGATTTGTTGTTAGCCCGATTAACGCTGGTAGTTCCCAAGGCTTTGCACTATGTGGTCATTGATGACCCGCTGCCCGCGGGATTAGAGGCCGTTGACCAATCCCTGGAAACCAATCCAAACATCACTGCCCCCACCCGTTACGATTATGAAACGCTGTGGCAAGGCGGCTGGGGTTGGTGGTATTTTGATCACGTTGAATTACGAGATGAACGCGTGGTTATCTCGGCCGACTATCTCCCCGCCGGAACCTATGTCTACACCTACATTGTGCGGGCCAGCACGCCGGGAACCTACCATGTCATCCCGCCGACCGCCCAGGAATTCTATTTCCCTGAAGTTTATGGACGGGGCGCTGGCAGTCAATTTATTGTCAAAAAGTAACTACTCAGGTCAAGCACCCTGCCGTCAGGTAGTCGAAGGGTAGCTGATTTGTTGCGTCAAAAAGTGAGGTAGAAATGACCCGTAGTCAAGGTTTAGCCCGTTATCTTCAAAATGAACCCAAAGAAGTCTTAGGTTATAAGTTCGTTCATATTTGGTCAACCGATGACGAGACCCGGATTAAAGCTACCGATCCCAAAATTATTGCTAGTTTGCTCCAGGCGATAAAACAAACCTATCCCGCGTGTGAATTTGATACCAAAACAGATTTGACCGAGCAAATTCATTTCGCTAGTATAACCGAACTCGAACCTCTAGAGCGACACCACCAAATTGGGTGGTGGATGTTTAAGATTTTGTGTCAGCGTGGGTGGGAACCTATGGAGGTCACTAAACGAGACTTCAAATTGAAGTTCTGTCAAGTGACCGAAAGGCCATATCAGGAGTGAAAAAGGGTGATCTTGGAGGTGCTCTTAGAAGAGCACCCTTTTCTATCTTTACGGTTCAAGGTCTTCAACGACTTCAAAGTTTACGACTGGACTTTTTATAGGTTCCCCTGTTATGGTGGTCCCTTCCGCCCAAACCAAATGGTCTCCTTCTTGGAGGGGCCACCACAATAAATAGGGTGGATGATCAAAACTGGCTTGAAGTTCATCATCGAGCCAGATTCCAATGGTATTCATGGGGGTTGCGGCGGCGGCTTCAATCGTTAGTTTTTGCTGGGTCGACTCTAAATTTGAATCCCGCCGGTAGACATTATTCAACCCTGGTGAAATGATCTGTAAGGGATAACTTTCCCAAGTATTTTCAGCGGATTCATGTTGAAGATCGGTGGTGAGAATATATCCTTGGGCCCGGGCCCAAGGATGAGCTTCAGGGGGGAAATTGACGGCGATCACCCGGCGGCGGTCATTATTCGGCGTATTGTCTCCAGCTAAAAATCCGGTGCGATCATCGATCCATACTTGCTGAAAAATTTGGTCCTTTTGGGTTGGCGCGGTTCCTGCGATGAACCATTCCCCGCGCGTATAAGGGCAGCTTGAGGTGGGCAATTGTCCCGAAAGGGTGCAAACCTCTTCATACTCAAATCCATCTGGCTGGACGAACCAGTTTTCAGGCGTTCCCGTCAGGGCCGTGCGGATGAATTGATGCCAGATTGGTGTGGCCCCACTAAGACCATCTACCCCCCGCATCGGTTCATGATTGGCGTTCCCAACCCACACGCCAACCACCAAGTCTGGGGTGTAACCAATCGTCCAGTTATCATGATAATTTGTCGTCGTACCGGTTTTGACGGCCGCGGGGCGGTCAATTTGGAGGGCTGAATTAGGACTAAAACCAATCGACCGAGCCGCATTATCATTGAGGATATCGGAGATTAACCAGGCTACTTGGGGGGTGATAACCTGCGCTCTGGCCGGGTTTTCAGGTTCGTAAATCACCTCGCCAGCGACGGTGCTGATCGCCAATATGGCTGTCGGCGTGACGGCTTGTCCCAGCGTTGCAAAAGCAGCATAAGCCGCGGTCAATTCCAGTAAGCGGACCTCGCCGCCACCCAGGGATAAAGACAAATCATAGTCCAGCGGATTCCCAAAAGATGAAATGCCCAACGTCGTGGCAAAATCGAATAAATCAGCCAACCCCACAAAATCCAAAGCTTTCACGGCCGGAATATTGAGTGAGGAGGCCAGGGCCTGACGGGCAGATACCGGGCCGTGTTCGAGATTGTCGTAATTTGCCGGGGTATAGGCTTCACCCTCATGAGTTGTGAAAGTTGTGCGGACGTCCATGATCATGGTGGCGGCTGTCCAGGGATTGGTCCGATCAGGATCAAAGGCGGCCGCGTAAACTAGTGGCTTGAGGGCCGAACCTGGTTGTCGGGGGCTCAAGGCCATATTGATGGCGCCCGCATTGAGGGTGTCAAAATAATCGGGGCTGCCAATCATTGCTAATATTTCTCCGGTGTCAGGATCCAACGCAACTAGGGCCGCATTATTCACGTTATGCCCTCCTGGTACATTGTGGCCTGGGGAGTTCGGAGTGGTCGCCGCCAGAGCTTCCATTTGACGGGTCACGGCGTTTTCAGCCAGATGTTGCCAATCCAAATCCAGGCTGGTTTTGATGATCAGGCTGGTCGTGGGGGGGATTGGCTGAGTAGTCAATATTTTATCCAACTGGGTGCTGATCCACATCACAAAATGGGGGGCATTAATTGGATATGGCTGGGAGGCGAACACCAAGGGCTCGCGCCGCGCAAGTTCAAATTGGGCGGGGGAGATTAGTTCCTGGTTGTGCATGATTTCCAGGACAATCTTTTGGCGATTTTGGGCGGCTTGTGGATCGATGAGCGGGTTGTACAGGGCTGGTGCTTGGGGAATCCCGGCAATTAAGGCGGCCTCCGCCAACCCAAGTTCGGCTGCGGATTTTCCAAAATAAGTTTGGGCCGCGGCTTCGACCCCATAGCTCAAACCCCCATAATTCATCTGGTTTAAATATAGGGCCAGAATTTCATCTTTGGAATATTTCCTGGTCAGTCGGTAGGCCAACCAGACTTCTCTCAACTTACGCCGCAACGAGCGTTCGAATTGCTCTTCCGAGCTTAGTATTAAATTGCGAGCTACTTGCTGCGTGATCGTGCTGCCCCCCGCCAGGGTTTCCTGCCCTTTGAGGTTGATCCAGGCCGATCGTAGCACCCCGGCAAAATCAACCCCGGGATTGGTGTAAAAATTGCGGTCTTCAGTCGCAATCGTGGCCAGTTTTAGACTTTCTGGGATGGCCTCCAGCGAGACGGGCGTATGGCGGCCGCTGGCATCAGGTTGTAATTCATATAAAATTCGCCCATGACGATCGGTGATCCGTATACTGGGGGTGGCAAGATTATTTGGGAGGTTAGCCAGATCAGGAAGATCCCAAAATAGCCAGAGTAAAAGTCCCAAGCCACTGACCAGGAAACTGAAACTTAAGAACCAGATTGCCTTTGAAAACTTAGGTTTTTCCATGGAACTAAGTATAGTTCAAATTATTAAAGACAAGGAGTGCGGTCCTCCCAGGAACCGCACTCCGAGCATAGTTTGTTGGAGCAATTTAATTGATGTTACACAACAAGCAGCCTGAGTAGCGTCAGCGTATTGATGGGTGAATTTTCTGGCTCATTTGGATATCGCGCGTAACATGAGTTACTTGATCGACAGAACAATCCGATCAACGGTTGCCATCAAATGGTCGCGGCCATCTTCTGGACCGGTGTATTGGGCTTCGATCATGACGGTTGCGTGCCCCATGAAAAAAATGTCTTGGCAGCAAATATCGATGCTGCGCTGACCGACAAAATCCCGATCGTTTTGAGTGCAAAATCCGGTACGGGTATAAATATATCGATCTCGCAGCATATCCAGGTACCGCCCAATTTTTTCGTCAACGGTTTGCATCCCTGGAATACAAGAACGAATTTGGACCTCCCCTGAGAAACCACACGGAGATTGGACGTATATCGCTACAGTCTTTTCCGGGTTTTGAATGATGTAGTTGACACAGCCTTGATCGGTGGGGTTCCCCTCCAAATCCACCTCGAGCCAGCGGTCAAATTCCTCTAAGGAGGTGTGCAAAAATAAGATCCCATTTTTGAAATGGTCTGGAAGA
>CAYVQU010000132.1:0-14987 GCA_964453155.1 uncultured Anaerolineales bacterium
ATACGTGTTTTTTCCCCGCACAAAGGCAGTTTTAACTGCCATTGTTTCACAACCGCAATATGAACGAACCTGTGCTCGTTTTAAATGCGAATTTTGCCCCTATCAACGTCTGTACTACCCGGCGGGCGATTGGGTTGATCCTGACTGGGAAGGCCAGTTTGGTGATGAACGGGCGCGGCTGGGTTCAAACGGTTTCCCACACTTTTCAAAAACCTTCCATAATTCGCCTCGGCCGGATGGTCAAACGTCCGCGGCCGCGGGTGGCACTATCTCGCAAAGAGATCTTCAGACGGGATCATTACACCTGTCAATACTGTGGTCGTAAGGGGGGGAATCTGACTCTCGACCATGTTATTCCGCGCCGGTTGGGCGGAATCCACTCCTGGGAAAATCTGGTCACGGCCTGTTCGGCCTGTAACCATCGTAAAGGCGGGCGAACTGCTGATCAAGCCAGAATGCCCCTCCCCCGTAAACCCCAGGAACCCTCCACTTCGGCGGTGTATATCTTCGCCCGGCATACCCACCATCATGATGAATGGGAACCCTTCCTAACCGGCTGGTAATCGCTCCCTCACACCCATCCGACCCATTTACTATACATCATGGCCCCGACTTCATAAAGATAGAGCGTCAGGCGCGAATGGGTCTGAATCCATTTATAACCATAGGCCGGTTCACCGGCTGAATATACCGAAAGCCAATAAAATTCACCCCATCCCATTTTTCGAGCAGTGGCTGCAGCCCGTCCCGTATACAAATCGAGGGTGACCAAGGTCGGTTGCTGAAATCCCTGGTCCTGAATGATAGCCTGGGCGTTTTTCAGGTTTTCGTAGGTATTTAGGGATTGATCTTCGGTAATGATATTTTCGACCGGAACCCCTAAACCCCGCGCATAGGCGGCCATTACGCTGGCATTTGAAACTTTCAACCCTTGATTATCGCCCGTACACATAATCATGACGGCCTGAGGAAACCGCTGCCACCACTGATACGCGAGTTCAATTTGAGCCCGGGTCGGTCGAGTAGGAGTCGTTCGGTTTTTCAGGGCATAGGAGGGAATGACAAAGCAATCGGGATGGGATGGTTCCCGATCAGCAATGAGCCAATATTTTTCAAACGGAAAACGGAACATTTTAAACTTCATCCCCCCTAGAATTCAATTTCCATCAAATCATGGGTAAACTGGATTTCTCCTGAGAAATATTGGCGTGCATCCGCCAGCATTTCGGAGGAGTTATATAGATCTGGGGTGTAATGGATCAAGTACAACGATTTAGCATTTGCTGCCTGAGCCACCTCCCCAGCCTGGGCCGCGGACGAGTGATACCGGTATGGTCCGGTGGCCTCGTGAATCAAAATGTCGGTATTCGCGGCGAGCTGCGTGATGGCCGCAAATGGTTCGGTATCACAAGAATAGGTTAAGGTCTTCCCACTTAAGTGTGATTCGACTCGCAACCCACTGGTAGGGATGACATGTTTTCCTGGGGAACTCAGAATCCGGAATTCGGGGGTATCTACGACCAAGGCCTGATTGTCTTCGGGATAAGAGCAATATTCAAGGGGGAAAAATTCTGGCCAGGTATCAAAATCGAACAGGTCAATCATTTTTTCAACCCGCTCGAGGTTAAATTGATAGCCATACACTTTGAGCGGATGCCGCCGCCCCAGCAGCCATAACGTCGAGAACAACCCCGGCAAACCGCCAACATGATCCGGATGGAAATGCGTTATGATCACCCCGGTCATTTTTTGGGGATCAATATTCGCCTGGCGCAGTTGCACAATTGGATTGAGCGGGCAGTCGATCAAAATTTGATCCTGATCCCCTTGCAGCACCATAAATGAATTTTCGTGTTCGGCAGTTGGGATCGCGTTGGCGGTTCCCAAAATTACCATTTTCAGCATATAGAACCTCACTACCCCCCAAATAGGAAGAGCGCGATACGCGGGGTCACAAAGATCTCTAAAATCGCTGCGACCAGCAACATCGGGGCCACAACGGCTAACATAATTCGGGTCCAATTTGCAAAAGATTCGAGCAAGGCGGCACTCATCGTACGACCTTCAGCCGGGATCGATAACGTCGCCCCTAACCGAAATAGGGCACCACCAGCAAAAATAATGGCCGGAATCTCAAATATGCCATGCGGTAAAATGAATCCGGTTAAAAACGTCAGCGGGGGAATCCCAGCTTGAGTGGCGGTAGCTACAAAATAGCCGATGATGACGAAGGGCAGCATCAAAATAAGAACGCCCAAGACCCCAAAGGAAAATAACCCAAATCCCGTTGCCAGAATAATGGCTCGGATATTATGGAACCAAACCGTGCCCACCCCACTCACCGAAAAGAACTGGATGTTTTCAAACCCCTCAATTCCCTCGATGAAACCTTGTTCCAGATTATTCCAATTCAAAGCCTGCGGCGGCAAAACATAAACTGCGGCCTGTTGGTATCCAATCCATAGGCCAACAACCAATAACAATGCTGTCAAACCAATGGGGATCCGGGTTTGAGGGAGCGATTGGGTTAGAACGCCGCGATACCAGGATGAAAAAGATTGTGCCGATCCGACAAATGTTCGTTTAAATACCAGCCAGCTCCATCGTAGATTGAGGGTATCCAACTCCCGGCCCAGTAGCTCCTCCCGATTAAAATAAGCGATCCCCGTTCGCATGAGCAATCCGGTGATCAGCAACTGGCCTAAGACTGCCCACCACAACACATTGTAGTTGGCCCAAAACATGATCGTGCTCTCACCGATCAACAGCAAGGCCATCGGTACAATGATAAACGAGGCTAATAAATTCGCCGCGCGGGCCGAAGTCGCCTGGACCGATATCACTACCGCACCGCTGACCATCAGGATGGCCTGCACCGAACTGAGAATGATGATCAACCAAAATAAAGTCGGCTCAGCCGTCCACCCAATTTGGCGGTAAACTCCCACTAAATAGACGGCAATCCCCAAATAACTGGCCAACAAGGGTGGAATCACCACTGCAAACAATTTACCCAAATATAACTGCAAATCCGTCAACGGACTGCTCAACAATGGCTCGATGCTGCGGCGCTCTTTTTCTCCTACGAAGCTTTCCAGAGCAATCACCAATGAAACCGAAATTGGGAAAAACCCAACCACCATCAACAAAAATGGGATCAAGCGGTCACCGATCAGGGGGACATCGTACTGGGCCATATATGTCACCACCCGTTCGGCAGTAAAATTCATCAAACCGGGGAAAAACAATGTCAGGACCAAAATTGGCAGAATGATCCGCCAGTCCCGAAACTGATCCCGCACTTCCCGCCGGGTGATAATCATGGCCTGCTGCAGGTTATGGCGGAGGCTATTAATCATCAGCCACCTCCGGTTCTACCGTTTCTCCCAAGGGAACGCCATCAGGAGCGGTGATGGCCTGCAGATACACCTCCTCCAGGCTGCGAGGAACTTCGGCCAGAGTAACAACCGGGCAGTTATTCTTCAACATGAGATCTAATATTTGGGGATTATGGCTTTCCGGCGTGGAGGTTTGGTACCGTAGCCAATCGGGCCCCTGAGCTGTGAGGGTTACCGCGGGCGACAGTTCAGGAATCCCATTGAGGGGGGTGGCCAATCGCAAAATGTATTCCCCAGCCCCCAGCAGGATCTGTTTGAGGGCTGCTGAGCTCCCCTTCGCAATAATCTTCCCCCGGCGGATGATCGCGATCTGATCGGCCAACTCTTCGGCTTCGCCCAAATTATGGGTGCAAATGATGATCGCCCGTTGATCCGACCGTAACGCCGCAATCGAATCCCGCACCAGCCTAGCGCTCTCCGGGTCCATTGCCGAAGTCGGTTCATCTAACAGCAAAGTTGGTGGGTTGTGGAGTAAGGCCCGGGCCAAGGCCAATTTCTGTCGCATGCCCTTGGAGTATTCGCCAATTTTGCGGCGGCGATCTTCGTATAACCCGAATTTGGTCAGTAGTTCCTTGATTCTCTCCTGCCGGATTTGGGCATCCATCCCATAGATCTCACCAAAAAAATTGAGGTAATCATCCGCAGGCATCCGGCCGTATAACCCATGTTGTTCTGTCAACACTCCCACCGCCCCCCGGACTTCGGCCGGATTCTCCACAACATCGAAACCCGCGACTTTGGCCCACCCGGCAGTTGGTCTCAGCACTGAAGTCAACATCCGCACTGTCGTCGTCTTTCCCGCCCCATTCGGGCCTAATAATGCCAACACCTCCCCTGCTTTGACTTCCAGGTTGACGTTATCGACGGCCAGGAAGTCATCGAACATTTTGGATAGGTTTTTTGTTTCGATCATTGTCTTTCCAAGAGACCTTCCAGGTTTGGGAAACCTAGAAGGTCTAAACGTTCAACAAAACAAAACGGGAGGCCATGGCCTCCCGCACTCCAGTGAATTAATTATTTCCTAACCGATTTGGTCGTATTTTTGCGATGCCGCCAAAACAACGCCAGCGCCGACATCACCGCCACGACCAGCATAAAGGTTTGGTTGGCATTGATCCCGCCAATTTCGGCCGAATTCAAGCGGATAAATTCCAGCAAGAAGCGTCCCACCGGATAAACGATCATATAGGTCCAGAGTAGATCACCTGGCATAAGCTTCGCGGAGAACTTGCGCTCCAGCAACAGCAGCAACCCCATGTTCATTAAATTCCACAGTGATTCGTATAAAAATAGGGGGTGGAAGTGGGTGAAGTCTTCAAAACCTACCAGCCGATTCTGGGGTTCAATGAAAACGGCCCAAGGTAAATTGGTTGGGGGACCATATAATTCCTGGTTGACAAAGTTACCCCAGCGGCCAATGGCCTGCCCCAACGCCAGCCCTGGGGCGGCAATATCAACCCATTGGGCAAAGGAAGTTTTTCGTTTCCGGCAGAAGAAGTAGAGAAATAGCCCGCCCCCGATGACGGCGCCGGGAATCCCCAAACCGCCCTGACGAATATTGATCGCATCCAGGGGGTGAGTCAAATAATATTTCGTTGTTAACCCGACTGCAATATCCGAGGGAGTAGGGGTAAAAATATGCCATAACCGCGCCCCAATAATGCCCCCAATCAGCACCCACACCAGGCCATCCCAGACCAGTTCAGGGTCTACCCCACGTTTCTTGGCCCCGCGGGTCGCCAACCAGGCCCCCGCCAAAGCCCCCAACATCAAAATTATTCCGTAAAACCGCACTTCTAGCGGACCAATACTAAAACCAGTGGGCATAAGTCAGTAAACTCCTATTGGTCTAAACGGTCGCAAGCGTCCAAGTGGTCGAACAGGTCAGTACCAAACAACAGACTGCTGGGACCCTTATGACCTTTTAGACTACTCAGACATCTCCGCGTGGGCCTGCTTCCGCACATGCAAAATCCGCTGCAAAGCCGTGAAATTCGCCATCACGGCCAAAATCCACATCCCGATCATGGGGATACTCAAGATCAAGGTGGGAACAATGACAAAATAGCGTTCCAGGCGGGTCATGATCCCAACTTTGGCATCATATCCCAAAGCTTCAGCCCGACCGCGAATATAAGAGACGAGAATCGAACCCGCTGCGGCCAAATAGACCACAATGACGTTCGTCCATTCAGACTGCAATGTATAGTGGATGATCAAGCCCAAAAACAGGACCAACTCGGAATACCGGTCAGTGACCGAATCGACAAAGGCTCCAAAATGGCTAGGTTCTCCGCGCAAGCGGGCCATGGTCCCGTCCAGGGCATCGACGGGGGCCATCATCAGCACAACGAGTCCCCCCACCAACATTTTTCCTTGGGCCAGAAAAACTGCGCTAATGGCATGTCCGACCAATCCCAGCAACGTCATGGTGTTGGGCAATATCCCCAGGCGATTGAAAAACGCACCAATGGGATCCAGGATCCCTTTCATGAGGACCCGAATATGATCGGTCAAAGTTTTTGGAGATTGTTTGGGTTCTACCACTTGTGCCATTGCGACACACTACCTTTCAAAATAAGTTGAATACGAATTGGCGTATGCTAACGCGGGGGTGGGGCACTGTCAAGCGGCTGACAGTTTAGCCAATTTTTCTTTAGGATACGCTCATATATTTTGTAAGAAATGGCTCTACAAAAGAACCATTTCTTACAAAATATCCTCAATATCCACATCTGGGTCAATCAGAACTTCCCGATCGCGGCCCCCGCCCCGCCCCGAACTGACTACGCCCAGTTCTTCCAGCTCATCCATCAAACGGGCCGCCCGCGGATACCCGATCCGCAGTTGGCGTTGGAGCATGGAGGCGCTGGCTTTTTGGGTCCGGGCGATCAGGTTGATCGCTTTCTCAACCAGTTGATCGCGTTCGGCCAAGACGGCTTCTTGCTCGAGCATCTCATCCCAAGGGGGCATTTCTTCGGCATCAACTTCGTAAGATTTGCGCCAGAAATTGATGGCTTTCTCAACTTCTTGATCCGTCACCCATACCCCCTGGACACGGACGGGGCTGCCCGCTTCGGGTGGCAGGAAAAGCATATCCCCGCGGCCCAACAAATGTTCGGCCCCAGTCGTATCCAGAATCACCCGGGAATCTACCGAGGAAGCCACGGCAAATGACATCCGAGCGGGGAAATTGGCTTTGATCAAACCGGTGACCACGTCGGTGCTGGGGCGTTGGGTGGCGACGACCAGATGGATGCCCACAGCCCGGGCCATCTGCGCCAGGCGGACGAGGTTGTGCTCAGTCGAATCGGGGGCCGACATCATCAGATCAGCCAATTCGTCGATCATGACCACAATCCGAGGCATGATCTCGCCATCCTTGCGGCGGCGCATCTTCTTATTGTAGGTGTCGATATTCCGAGAGCGGGATTGTTCCAGGGCCATATAGCGGCGGTCCATTTCGGTGACCACCCAGCGCAGCACGCCCAAAATCCGCTCGATATCGGTTTCGACCTTCCCATAGAGATGCGGCAAGCCGTTGAAGCGCACTAATTCGACCATCTTGGGGTCGATCATCACAATCCGCAAATCTTCGGGCGTATTGTTCATCGCCAGGCAAGTTGTAAACGCGGCGATACAAACACTTTTCCCAGAGCCAGTGGTTCCGGCTATCAGAAGATGGGGCATGGTGGCTAAATCGGCCACAACCGGGTTACCAGAAACATCCCGCCCGAGGGCTAATGCCAGGGGCGAGCCGACTTTATAGAATTTCTCAGTTTCCATCACCGGGCGCAAACGCACAATGGCGGAACGCGAGTTGGGAACTTCGATGCCGACATACGGCCGTCCAGGCACCGGAGCCTGGACCCGTAAACGTTCCGCGGAGAGTGCTAAAGCCAAATCCCGCGCCAACCCTGATATCTGGGAAACCCGAACTTTTCGCTGGCGGGCGATCTCCTCCTCCGAGGCGCCGGGCTTCTCGATGAACCCGGGTTCCACCTGGAACTGAGTCACGGTGGGGCCGACTTGAAAACCAATGACCTTGGCAGGTACCCCAAATTCCGCCAGGGTTTGCTCGATCAATCCTGCCCGTTGGTTAATATGCCGTTCATCGGGGCGAGAACCTTTGCCAGTGATCAGGATGTCCACCGGAGGTAATTTATCCGAGCGCGGCGGAGCATCGGACGAAGTGTCATCCTGCTCTTCAATACGGAATTGTTTGCGAAATTCAGGCGCTACTCGGATCGGTTTTTTCTTGGTCGCATTTGTTGGCGGCGGAATCGGTTCATTACTCTGGGCCGGCGCCACACTAACGGCCGGCGCGGTCAGGTCACCGATGTCGGTTTGAGGCGCACCACCCAGTAGTTTTTGAGTCGTTTTCGACAACCAGGTTCCCAAGCCTAACCCGGTAATCAAAAAAATAATGAGTAATAAAAACAGAATAAAAATGGATATGAAAGGGGGGAGCACCGCGCCAATGATTTCAGCCAACCCCCAGCCAATCACGCCGCCATCCAATCCTGCTTCGGCATTTGCCAAAGAACCCCCGCCTAACAAAGTCAGCAAGGTAAGCGTAACAAAAACTGCCCCCTCTAAGGCAAACACCCGCTTCCAGCGCATTGGGGGCAAATTATCAACTCGCCGCCGCAACATAACCAGGCCCACCACCCCCCCAACAATGACAAAAAATAAGCTACCCCAACCAAACCAGCGCCGCAGCATGGTAATCCACCACTGGAGCACGGCCCCACCGGTTAAATCTGGCAAGACCAATGCCAGTAAAGTCATCACGGCCAGCGCCAGCAGCAATACCCCGCCAATATCCCAGGCGAAACGCTCAAACCGCATCCACACCGCGACGATTCGATCCGTCCAGGTGAGAGGAGTATTGGGGGTGGGGTCTTTTTTGGGTTGCGTTTTGCGACGTTGAGTCATTTTTTAGATAGTTTTTTCAACCATTCGCGGGCCGAAGGGGTGTGTTGCCAGCGGAAGAGGGGTTTCGAGATGGATTTCTTCGCATCCATAATGCGCTCTTTATGTTTGGGGATGGTGTTTTTGGGAATCTTGTTTAACTTGAAGTATTCCAGTTTATCCGATTCGGCAGTTTTCTTGAGTTTGCCGCCAATTACTTTACCCGTAAACACAAAAACGAGTTCATCCCGGTGGGGTTTGCCATACACCCCAACCAATCCGGTCGTTTTAATCTTTAGCCCAGTTTCTTCTTTGGTTTCACGGACGGCAGCTTCATCTGGCAATTCGCCACTTTCAACGCCACCGCCGGGTAGGTTCCAAATATCCAAATCACGCCGGTGACAGAGCAAAACCCGGCCTTTTTTATCAAAGAGCACAACGAAAGCACCGATGGTGAATTGAGTCATATACCCCTAATTATAAACGGTTATGTCTAATTCTCCACTCGCGAGGCCACTAAAATGCCCCCCAAGATCAGAGCAGCCCCAACTAACATCAACCCGGTAGGAACTTCTTTCAGAAAGAAATAGGCCAAAATTGCTGAACCAATCGGTTCTCCCAACAGGGTGATGGAAACATAGGCCGCCGAAAGATAGCGCAAAGCCCAGTTAAAGGTTGAATGGCCCATCAGTTGGGGAACCAAAGCCAGCAGCACCATCCAGCCATAGAACTGAGACGAGTGTCCGAAGGGGGTCTCCCCAGCGCCCAGCATAAAGATGATCAACATCACCGCCGCCATGCCATAAACCACGAACACATACGGGATCAACGACATTTTCTCCCGCAAGCGACGCCCAATCAGCAAGTATCCAGCTCCGGTGAAGGCGCCGATCAATGCCAGGATGTCACCAATAAAGGCCTCCCCCGCCACAAAGTCCGAAAACGGGGGACAAGTGATCTGATTCTCTGCAATCTGACAGGAATCGCTCAAACCTACGATGACGCCTCCGATGAGGGCCAGCCCCATCCCGATCAACACCGCGCGCGAAATCGGCTCCTTAATCGTAAAAGGAGCCAACAAAGCCACCCACAATGGCGAAGTACTCACAAAAACGACCGAACTGGCAACCGTAGTGTACTCTAGCGACGAAATCCAGGTGGCGAAATGAATGGCCAGAAAAAACCCCGAGAGCAGCGCCAGGATCAACTCGCGGCGCGTGAGCTGGCGTAATTCATCCCGGTGGCGGGCCAGAACAAGGGGCGCCAGGATCAAACTGGCCAGGGTTAACCGCCAGGCAGCAATTACCAGCGAAGAGACGTTCTCGGCCTGAGCATAGCGGATGAAAATAGAGGCCGTCGAAACGGCCAAAATGCCAAACGGGATGGCGAGCAGCGGCGGGATGATAGGGCGGTCTGGGGTGGGATTCATTTTTTTCTATGCGGAAACCAGGAAGGCCGGAAAGTGGTTGAGGGTTGGATAGTTGGTTTGTTAGTTGGAGGGTTTGTTCGTGGGCACTAACCAACATCCAACCATTTATTTCTGGCGAAAATGCCAGATAACCTTGCCTCTGATATCTTCTAACGGGATGGGGCCAAATTGGCGGCTGTCGACGCTGTCGGCATGGGTCCCCACCACATACACCAGATTATAGTCGATCCGGTCAATTTTTTTGATCATAGTGCCGTAGGCGGCTTGCTCGAATACAATGGTATCCCCCGGTTTCAAACGAAAAAAGAAGGGCCGCGTGCGGAGTAGCACGTAGTCACCTTCTCGATATTCCGGCCACAGACTGTGGCCGGTAACCTTGATAATTTTGAACATGCCAGAATGAAAAAGACCTTCAAGGTTTTGAAAACCTTGAAGGTCTGGTGATCTGTGTTTTCTGTTTAGAGATCGGGGTAAACCATCTCAAGCGCCGGAGCATAGGGGGCTGCGGCTTTCTTGGTGGCCACACCCTTGAGGGCCCAGAAAATCTCGGCGAATTCGTTGATGGCATCAACGAAGGCGACGCCATTGGCGCGGTCAGCAGTCTGACGGGCCTTGCCGCCCAATTTCATAATTTTGTGGAACAAGGCGGGAAGTTCAGGGTATTTCTCGATGTGGGCATCGTTGATGAAATCCCCGAAGATGACTCGGATTTCGTGCTTAGCGGTTTCGGCGTGCTCTTCTTTAACTGCGATGTAGCGGCCCATGCTGTTGTCGTAGGCCACGCCGTCGCCTTCCAGGGCAGCCATCAAGTCCATCATGCGGACGACGGTCAGCGCGTTGATTTGGGCGACGGTGGGGTCGTAAATGCCGCAGGGCACATCGCAGTGGGCTTTGGCAGTCTCAATATTGAGTTTTTTTTCGAGGGATTGGATTAATTTGTGGAACATGTTTCCTCCTGTAGGGTAGATGTTTATTGGTTTTTAAGTCAATTCGATCATACTGAGAATGAATAATTTTGTCAAGATTGATAAAAAATATCAGAATAATCTTAATTATTCTCTCACGATTTCCTAATCCCATCTTCAAGTTGAGCCCGAATTATTTTAGGATATAATCTATCTTAATATCTTATTCAGTTTTC
This sequence comes from uncultured Anaerolineales bacterium, assembly GCA_964453155.1. Classification (GTDB taxonomy): domain Bacteria; phylum Chloroflexota; class Anaerolineae; order Anaerolineales; family UBA11858; genus CAYVQU01. The sequence continues at coordinate 10,883 of CAYVQU010000132.1, forward strand.
GGAAGGATATTTAAAAAGCTCAATCCGAAAACGCTCAGGCGTGGCGGTATTTCTTGTCAATTTACTTGCAAGGACCAACTGTCACCAACTTATTTGTCTAAGTTTTGCTATTAAGGAGGACAAAACATGACTCATATTATTACCAGTTTATGTTTGCGGGATGGCGGTTGTATCGAGGTTTGTCCGGTAGATTGTATTGTCGCTGGGGTTGCCGAAGATGGTTTTCCTCAAATGTACATTGACCCCGAGACTTGCATCGACTGCGGCGCCTGCATCCCCGAATGCCCTTTTGAGGCCATTTTCACCGAAGACGAAGTTCCCGATGCCTTTGAAGCCGCCGGTGGTGAATACATCAACCGAGTAGGTTTGACCGGCAGTTATGAGGGTGAAAACACCGATGGTGAACCGGTGGTTCTCGAGACGGTTCGTCAATTAGAAGCCGGAGAGGTTGTTGACCTGACCGAAGATGTCCAACTAAACTACGATTTCTTTGAGGATGGTCCAGGTTACGGGTGATCGAATCCAACCAATATCAAAAAAGAGGCAACCGGTGAGTTTGCCTCTTTTTTGGTTAATAACGGTGTTTGGTTTTCCGCGCCGCTCGAGAGATATTTGCCCGCATCACAATCCCGCGCAGGGAGGCTTGAGCCGCCAAAGCTCGCTGCGATGAGATTTCTTCTTGAACACCAAGGGCTTCGGTCTGCGTACGGCGGGGTTCCCGCAAGAATACCCCCCCCAAAATTACGGTAAACCCAACGAGACCGGCCGCGATCCAAAAGACACCCTGGGGGGACACTAATCCAGAAACAGCCGCGACCGCCAACGGCCCGAGCACGCCCCCCAAAGCCAGGGAAGATTCTTTGACGCCAATCACCCGGGAGCGATGCTCATCGGCCGTGATATCCAAATAAAATGAACTGATTGCCGGGTTCATCAAGGCATTCCCCAATCCGGCCAGGGCAGCACCAATCATCATGACATAAAAATTGGAGATGACGGCCAGTCCACCGTAGAAGAGGACATTCGGGAGCAGCCCCAATATGATGATCGGCTTGCGGCCCCACTTGTCACTCAACTGGCCCAAGAACATCTGGCCAATGACCATCACCACCCCATAAACGCCAACCACAATCCCAAACTGGACCGTGGTCCAATCAAGGGTGTCATAGAAATAAAAGACCATTTGGGGTTCGACAAAGGCAAAACCAAACGAGCCGACAAAATCGATAAAAAGCAGGGCACCGATGAGATACAACGGACGCGGCAGTACGGCCCATAGGGATTGATTCTCGAGCTGTTTTTGGGGGGCAGCCCGGCGAGACCGCAATAGTTGCCGTTTGCGGACTTCGGGTGGCCGCGTTTCAGGAATCATGAAAAAGGCGGCCAACAAGGCCATAAAGGCCACCACTGCCGATAGCATAAAGGGCGCCGAATAACCCCACCCATCGTAGAGAAAACCACCTAAGGCGGGGCCAAAGATCATCCCAACGGCATAACTGCCCATCACGATCCCAACCCACCGGGCGCGGTCCTTTTCAAGAACGATGTCGGCGACCACCCCCATCGCGGCGGGGAACAGTCCGGCTGTCATAAAACCGGCCGCGCCTCGGATGGCAATGATCACCCAAGTATCGGGCGCCAACAGGTAGCCGCAGTAGGCCAGAGTTACCGATGTGAGAGCAATTAAAATGATCGGACGGCGGCCGCGGCGGTCAGCAAAGCCACCCCAGAGGGGCGCGCCGATCAGTTGGGCCAGGGCGAAAGCCATCGTCATATAACCGAGTTCTTCAACCCCATCGCCAAATTCCCCCAGGCGCCGGGCAAACACCGGCATAATGATGCCATAACCGGTCATCATCAGAGCCACACTGCCCGATAAGAGGAGGATGATATTCCGAATCCGGCCCGGCTCCATCTGGTTGGACGAAACATGAAAAGCCGGGATGACCTCACCTAGAATGGGGTGCTGTTTGCTCATGCCGTGACCCCTAACTCGACCCAAAGCGTGGCCTGATCAATGTAGATGGTTTCTTTTTGGATAAGATTGTCCTCAAGATCATAGACCGAAACCCCGCGAATTGAGATAACTTTTCCGGTTGGTTCTACGGCGGGATCAAAAATGGGCAGCCCCAAAACGTAGTCATGTTTGCCCGTGAATGTCCATTGCACGACGACGACACTCTCAGCCACAATGGTCCGCGCCACCTCATAATCCATCTCTGAAAAAGCCGCAAACCAGGGGGTCCAAAAGCTATTGGTTTGGGTCTGATTGAGGGGTTTTGAAGCGAAGGCGTCGCCGTGAACCCAGTCGAGGATAAAATCAGAGCTGCGCTGGGCGTGCATGGCAACCGTATCGCGGTTCTTGAGGGCAGTCAGATATTGGGTGATCAGTTCAAGGGTGGGATGGGGGGCGTCGGTCATCATTTCCTCCGGAGATTACGGGCCTGCTTGAATTATATCCGCAAAGCAAATCTGGGGGAAATGGGGGAGATTAACCGCAGAACGCGCAGAGTCCGCGGAGAAAAACCTTTAAAAAAATCTCGGCACCCTCCGCGGACTCTGCGGTTCGTTTTTATTTAGCCCAGTGCGAAAAACATGGGGCTGAAGTAGGGGATCAGCCAGATGAACCAGACAATCAGGCTGAATTTGTGGAAATTTACGATGGCCTGTTCATCTTTACGGATCAAGACGACCAAAGCCCAGGCAGCGTGAATGGCCATCAAAACAATCGCGATTACGCCAGTGACACCGTGAATGTCGAAGGTTAGGCCCCCAGCCATGTCTAGCATTATTCCGGTCCCCCAGGTGTCGCAGATCAGGCCTAAAACAAAGAAGACTAGATGCCAGGGTTTGAGGCGGCCCTGAATCCGTTCACTCCATACGCCGATGGAGTAGAAGACTAAAGCCAAGGTGATGATGATGGTTGCAGTTGAATCCATGAGGTTCTCCAGTATTTTGGTTTGTTAGTTGGTTGGTTAATTGGGTAGTAGGGAAATTTCAGATTTCAATGTCCGCGAAGATATCCCGTTTTTTGAAGGGGGCGGTGATAAAGCGGCCCAAAATTTTCCAGGTTGAACTCCAATTGAAGCGGACGCCAGACTTTTGATTAGCCAGCATCCGATCGGCCAGCCAGGGGGTGACGGTTTCAACCCGGTCGGCGATGATGTTGAAAATCCGTTCAACACGCTGCCAGTCAGCGGGACGGCCGCGATATTGATCGGTGACCAATTCGGTGACAACCATCCCTGGACGGAGGGCACCAATCAGGATGGAGGTCTCCTCAGCTTCTTTGACCAGGGCATCGGTGAAATATTTCAGTCCGTATTTCGACATACCGTAGAGGGTTAAACCCGCATGCATCCGGCCGTCGCTGCCCATGCCCTCCATGTTATAGATGGCTCCGGAACCTTGGGGCAACATTCCATTCATGGCAACTTTAGCGCCGTAGATTACGCCTAAAAGATTAGTATTTACGACTGTTTGGGCCGTTTCGGGCTGCTGTTCCCAGAGCATATGCTGGGGACCGCTTAAGCCAGCATTATTGACCCAAATATCGACCTGACCAAATTGAGCCACGGCGGAATCCCATAGATTTTGAACCTGTTCAAAATTGCTGACATCACAGGCCACCCCCAGAATTGGGCGATTTTGATCTTGAGCCTGCAATTTATCAACCGCGGCGGTAACCCCCTCAGGTGTGCGGCCCGAAACGATCACGGCACAACCACGGGCTAAAAAGGCTTCGGCTAAGCCAAAACCAATCCCCCGGGTACTACCAGTGATTACGACAACTTTCACGATAATTCTCCTTCAGCCTTATGAGTGGCTTCGCGTTTCATTCGATAAATATTAAATCCCACAATGAGCACCAGAATAATGATCCGATAAACTGGCTCAACCGGGAGGAACAGGCCGATCGCCAGTATTCCCAACCCGACCAGGGTGTGAGACAGCCAGTTTTTCCAGTCTTTGAGGTACTCCCAGATATTGCTAAGAATTGATTTAAGCATGTTGCAGGTATCCTTGATTAAGTTTTTGAATTTTTGTAATCATCAATGACTCTACTGCAGTAACTCAGGCAAAACAGAAGCGTTGAGCAACAAAA
>CAYVQU010000133.1:0-14952 GCA_964453155.1 uncultured Anaerolineales bacterium
TCCTTTTCATACCATAGGTGAGACTTTTTTGTCCGCTTTAGCGGAAACTAAAAATATTGGAATTATAGCGAAACGAATGAATTAAGGCAATCTGTATTGACTTTAAAACGATTGACTTCCCAATTTAGGCAACGGTATAATACGCTGGCTTGCTTTAAAATAGAAATTTGTCCCAATTTTGAACTCAGGAGATTGCATCCCCATGACAGATGAACTTTCTTCACCAGGATACGATATTCCGCCCGAAATGGAGAGTACGGTCCGGGTTACAACCCTTGATCGACTTTACAACTGGGGCCGACATTATTCGACCTGGCCCATGTTCTTTGGTTTAGCTTGCTGCGCGATCGAAATGATTTGCGCGGCAACCAGCCGTTTTGACTTCTCCCGCTTTGGGATGGAGATCATGCGCCCTAGCCCCCGTCAGGCGGACTTATTATTGGTCTCTGGTACGGTAACCAAGAAAATGGTTCCCCAAATCGTACGGCTCTACAACCAGATGCCGGAACCCAAATATGTGGTTGCGATGGGGGCCTGTGCCTCCGGTGGCGGACCTTTTAAGGAAGGGTACAACGTCGTATCGGGGATCGACAAGTTCATCCCCGTGGATGTCTATATTCCCGGATGCCCGCCCACGCCGCAGGCCTTAATCTTTGGGCTGATGAAACTTCATGAGATGATTGATGCCCAATCGATCAAATCCGTCCGCTGGTATCAGAAGGAACCGATCGAAGCCATTCCGATCCCAGTGTTGGGGCCCGATTTGATTGATCCCCGCGATTACCCCGAATTTGCTGACAAATTAGCCGCGGTCTACGCCCCTCCGGCTGAAGAAGTTGCCGAGGAAGCCTAACTGGAGCCGATGATGATTACAAATTTGCTTGTTACTGATGTTGATTTGGAAGCCCGGTTTGGAGAGGCGATCAAAAAAGATGAGCGCGACCGCTACGAAGGCTATATCGTCGCAAAAGAAAATTTAGTTGAATTTGCCACAGCCCTACGGGATGAATTTGGTTACGACTACCTCTCCTCAGTCACCGGTGTTGACTACATTGACGATGACATATTGGAAGTCGTTTACCATGCCTATAAGTCCACCGGTGGGGCGGGATTGGTCTTCAAAGCCCAGACACCTCGTGAAAATCCGGTGGTGCCCTCATTGGTCAGTGTGTACCCCGGGGCGGAATTGCAAGAACGGGAGGCCTACGACCTCCTGGGGATCATCTTTGAAGATCATCCCGATCTGCGCCGGGTTCTGATGTGGGAAGGCTTTGCCGGCCATCCCCTGCGGAAAGATTGGCAAGAGGCCTATTTCGAAGCTGAGAAAAAACCCTTCAAGTCCCGTTGGCCTGATGGTAACTCGGTGCACCGAGTGGAAGATACCAAAATCTTTGGAAAGAATGTGGAATATGCCGAAGGCTTTGATCCTGTTACCTACGAAATGGACACCGAGGCCGCCCTCTACAAGGGGATGGACAAAGTGCCCTCCGACGACCCCGATCTCGATACCGAACAGATTATCGTCAACATGGGACCCCAGCACCCCTCGACTCACGGCGTTTTCCGGATGGTGGCCACCCTCGAAGGTGAGACCATCGTCAAGGTGAAACCAGTGATGGGGTATTTGCACCGCAATCACGAAAAAATAGGGGAGCGCAATACCTGGTTGATGAACATCCCCTTCACGGATCGCCTGGATTATCTCTCCTCGATCAGCAATAACTTTGGTTATGTCCTGGCCGTCGAGGAATTGATCGGTGCTCGGGCCGTCCCTCCTGAACGAGCCGAATATCTGCGGGTCATACTGACCGAGTTCACCCGGATTTCCAGTCACTTGATGGCTTTGGGAGCCTTCACCAACGATATCGGCGTCTACTTCACCGCATTTTTATATGCCTTTGAAGAGCGTGAACTCATCCTCGATATTCTCGAAGCGGTGACGGGTTCCCGCATGATGTGCAACTATATGCGTTTTGGTGGGGTAGTGCGTGATTTACCGGTTGGTGTCGCCGAAAAAATGCGTGATTTGGCCTTCGGCCGCTTGCCCCGCCGCATCGATGAGTTCGATCGCTACTTCACCGAAAACGAAGTTGTCCGCTCTCGCTGTGAAGGCGTTGGCGTATTGACCCCCGAAGAAGCCATTGCTTACTCAGTATGTGGCCCGATTCTGCGGGCTTCGGGCGTCCCCTATGATGTCCGCCGGGCTGATCCTTACAGCATTTACGATCGTTTTGATTTTGATGTTCCAATGGGTCTACACGGGGATGTCTACGACCGTTATCTGGTCCGTTTGGAAGAGATGCGCCAGAGTGTGCGAATCATCCAACAAGCTTTGGACGATATCCCCGAAGGCCCAATCAACGCTCGGAAGCCCCAATATCAGGTCCGGGTCAAGCCGGGTGAGGCTTATGGTCGGGTCGAAGGCCCGAAGGGCGAACTCGGTTACTATGTCGTCGCCGATGGGACCGCCCAACCCTACCGCTATCACGTCCGGGCCCCATCTTTCATCAACCTGACCGGGTTGAGCAAGATGTGTGAAGGCCAGAAGATTGCTGATGCCATCGTGGTATTGGGTTCATTAGACATTGTGTTGGGCGAGTTAGATCGCTAGGCCCAGGAGATAAATTATGTACGGTAGTGGAATCCTTAAAAGTTTAAGCGTCACCTTCAAACGGATTGTCGATACCTATGTCGATGATATCCGCTGGGGTAAAAAACGCTATCACACTGAAGAAGGCATTGCCCACCGGATGAGCAAGGACGCCAAGGGTATCTTCACCATTCAATATCCCGAAGAGAAGATGCCGGTCCCTGAAGAATTTCGGTTTGTGCCCTTCTTGGTTTACGAAACCCAGGAAGATGGGACGGACAAATATCGCTGCACCTCTTGTGGTATCTGTGCCAAAGTTTGCCCCCCTCAGTGCATTTGGATCGAGCGCAGTACCAACCCGAAGACCGGTCGCCCAGTACCCGACCCGGCCGAGTTTTATATCGACGTCGATTTATGTATGAACTGCGGTATGTGTTCTGAATTTTGCCCGTTCAACGCCATTAAGATGGATCACGATTACGAAATTTCGGTTTTCAATCGGTTAGAAAGTAATATTTACGACAAACAGAAACTCGGTAAACCTGTAGAGTATTACGCTTCTATCCGTCCGTCGAATCATAAAGCCGAAGTCGAAGCTGAAATTGAAGCCGCACGATTGGCGGAAGAACGCGAGAAAGAACGCGCGAAACTTAGAAGTATCAAGCCTTAGGTGCGAGGCCGGAAATCCCGGCCTCCCAATCTTTTATTTTTTTGCAACTCTACGGGACCGAAAGGTCCCCGCGAGTTGCTCTTTTTGTAGGAGTACGTATGACGAATGCAGTTTCTCAAGATGCCGTTTTAGCGGCCTTGCGCACCGTAGATGATCCTGATCTGCGCAAAGATTTAGTGACCCTCAACATGATCCAAGATTTGGAGATTGAGGGCGGTACCGTCAATTTCACGATCATGTTGACCACTCCGGCCTGCCCAATGAAAGATAAAATGCGGAACGATGCCAATGCGGCCGTTTCTGCCGTGCCCGGTGTGGAAGAAATCAATATTAAAATGGACGCCAATGTCCCTAGTGACGGTCGCCAACGTGGACTTTTAGAGGTCCCCGTGAAAAATGCGATCGCCGTGGCTTCCGGGAAAGGCGGCGTCGGAAAAAGCACCGTTTCGGTCAATTTGGCGGTTTCCTTGGCCAAAAGTGGAGCCAAAGTTGGCCTGCTCGATGCCGATATCTATGGGCCAAACGTCCCCACCATGATGGGCGTTGAAAGTTTACCCCCGGCCAAAGACGGAAAACTCGTCCCGGCAGAAGCTTATGGGGTCCAGGTGATGTCGATTGGTTTCCTGGTCAAGCCTGGTCAACCCCTGATCTGGCGCGGCCCGATGCTCCATTCAGCCATCCGCCAATTTCTAACCGATGTGTTGTGGGATGAACTCGATTATCTCGTTATTGATCTGCCTCCTGGTACCGGGGATGCCCAGCTTTCTCTGGCGCAATCTTTGCCCCTCAGTGGGGGCGTGATCGTGACCTTGCCCCAACAGGTCTCTTTAGATGACGCTTACCGTGGGATGGAAATGTTCAAACAGTTGGAAGTTCCTATTCTTGGCTTGGTCGAAAATATGAGTTACCTGGAATTGCCGGATGGTACCCGGATGGACATTTTTGGTGCCGGCGGCGGGGAACGCCTCGCCAAAGAAACCGGCATTGAGTTTATCGGCGCGATCCCAATGGATCCTGCGGTGCGCGAGGGCGGGGATGATGGTAAACCCATCGTAATCACCGATCCCGATAGCCCGGTTGCCCAGGCCTTAACCGCCGTCGCCGAAGATGTGGCCGCCAAAGTCAGTATGGCTGCCTTACGGGGCGAAAACGTTATCTCGATTGACATGATTGGCTAGAGTTACAGACCTTCCAGGTTTATCAAACCTGGAAGGTCTCAGTGCTAATCCTGGTCATTCGCGGTAAAATCACTGCATGAAACCCCATATTGTTGGAATCCGATTTCAAAAGATCGGTAAACTTTATCATTTTAATGCCGCCCAATGTCGCGACCTTGAGACTGGAGATTTTGTCGTGGTGGAAACCAGCCGCGGGGTCCAGATTGGGGAAGTAATTCAAATTATTGGTGATCCTCCAGAAAACCGGAATGGTGGTTGGAAGCATGTTGTTCGTAAGGCCACACCCCGGGATCTGGTACTGCGTCAGGTTTGGGAATATAAAGAAAAGGAAGCCGTCGAGACCTGCCGATCAAAATTGAAAGCGCTCAAAATTAAAGGTGTCAAAATTATTGCAGCTGAATACACTTTTGATGGGAAACGGTTGACATTTTTATACAGCACCGAGGGGGAAGAAAATGTCGACTTATCTAAGCTCCGCAGCGCTTTGAAGGAATCTTTTCGTCGCACCCGGATCGAAACCCGTCAGATTGGCCCGCGCGATGTCGCCAAAATTATTGGGGGAATGGGCGCCTGCGGAATGGGTAATCGGTGTTGTTCTAAGTTCCTGTTGGAATTTAGCCCGATCTCCATTCGGATGGCAAAAGCCCAAAGCGTGTCCCTGGCTCCCACCGAGATTACCGGTATGTGCGGTCGCTTACGCTGTTGTTTGGTGTACGAATACGAGCATTATGTCGAAGCCCGTAAAGAATTGCCCCGTGAGAAGAAAACTATTGACACCCCGATGGGTGAAGGCCGGGTTATCAGCGTTTCTCCCCTTATTAAGACTGTGTTAGTCCATTTGGGCGAAGCTGGGATGAAAGAATTTACCCTGGATGAATTACAGGGTAAAACCCCGGAACCTGAAGAACCCGAAGCCGTTGTCGAGAAACCCGCGCCAAAGGAACAGCCCCGTTCCCAGAGACGTCGGAATAAAAAAAGCCGTCGCCGTAGAGACGGATCCAGGAGAAGAAGGAAACGATGACATCCCAATACCTCACTGCCGCTGAATCGTTATTTGAATACACCCAAGCCTTGCGCCGCGATTTCCACCAACACCCCGAATTGAGTTTTGAAGAAGTTCGCACCGCAGGGGTAGTGGCGCGTGAACTCAAAGAAATTGGGTTTACGGATATCCAAACCGAAGTTGCCAAAACCGGTGTGGTTGCCATACTTGAAGGTGGTAAACCCGGCCCGGTGCTGCTCATTCGCGTCGACATGGATGCCCTCCCGATGCAGGAAGATTCTGAGGCCGAGTATGCCTCCCAAAATCCTGGTGTGATGCACGCCTGCGGCCATGATGGGCATACGGCCATTGGCATTACGGTCGCCAAAATGTTGTTTGAGCGCAAAGCTGAATTGGCTGGGACGATTAAGTTTGTCTTCCAGCCAGCCGAAGAAGGTCTTGGGGGGGCAGAGTTGATGGTGGAGGAAGGGGTGCTGGAAAATCCGCGCCCCGATTACGCCCTCTCAGTCCATGTTTGGAACGAAAAGGAAGTTGGTTGGTTTGGCATCAATAATGGCCCCTGTATGGCTGCCGCGGAGGAACTCAAAATTACGCTGACCGGCAAAGGCGGCCACGGGGCGGCCCCGCACCTCTCAATTGACCCAATATATGCTGGCGCCCAGGTTGTGACCGCTATGCAGAGTATTGTCTCTCGCAATGTGCCGCCGCTGGATACCGCGGTTGTTACCATTGGTACTTTCCAGGGTGGCACGGCCATGAATATCATCCCCCCAACTGTCGAGATGACTGGGACCATCCGTACGTTTAAGAAGGAAGTTCGGGCTAAAGTATTACAACGCCTGGAAGAGATTGTGAACGGCGTTGCCACGGCCATGAATTGTGAGGCTGATGTTTATGTACAATCGGTCACTCCAGCGGTGGTCAATGATGCTGAACTGGCTGCAAAAGTACAAGATGTGGCGCGTGGGTTGTTCCCGGATGCCGAAATAGATCATCATGCTATTACAATGGGCTCTGAAGATATGGCCTTCATGATGGACGACATCCCCGGTGTGTATATTTTTGCTGGTTCTGCCGACCATGCGCAAGGGTTGGATGCCGCCCATCATCACCCCAAATTTGACTTCAATGAAACCGCTCTCACCAAAGCGGCTGCTTTGGTGGCTTCTGCTGCGGCTGAGATCTTATCGTAAAACTTGTAAATATTAGAAAAGTGGCGCTCCCGGTTAGGTGCGCCACTTTTTTGTTAAAGTATTATGATAACTCTCATCGAAATACGAATAATTCTTGACCCTCAAATTACGGCATGCTAAAATTTTTATGAATCGAATTCATATGATTAATCGGATTTTGCAGAATGAACCAAAACGGTGTAGCTTCAGAATTTCTCCAATACTTAGCCCAACATGCTCAAGATCACCCCGATGATGAGCAATTGCCTTCGCTGAATGCTATCAGTTCTAATTTGGGCGTCAGCGTGGCCCGGTTGCGCGAGCAATTGGAAGTTGCGAAAGCCTTAGGTTTGGTTGATGTCCGGCCGCGCACGGGGATCAAACGGAAATCCTTTTCGTTCACATCGGCAGTTTGGCAAAGTCTGTCCTATGCGCTGGCGGTAAGTCACAGTCAGTTTGAAACCTTTGCCAATTTGCGAAAGCATATTGAATTGGCTTACTTTCACGAAGCTGTCCAGTTATTAACCCCTCAAGATATGACTGAATTACAATCATTGGTAGATCAGGCCAAAGATAAACTGAAGGGCCATCCGATTCGCATCCCCCACCGTGAACATCGCGAATTGCACCTCCTAATTTTCCAAAAACTAGAAAATCAATTTGTCATCGGAATTCTCGAAGCCTATTGGGAAGCCTATGTTGCGGTGGGGTTGAATATTTTTGCGGACCTCAACTATTTAAATAAAGTTTGGGACTATCACCAGGAGATGGTATCTTTGATTCAAGCTCGGGACTACGAAAGTGCTAATCAGGCTTTGGCCGAACACATGAATTTAATTCAATCCCGGGCAAACCTAGCGGCTAAATAAGTGCGGTGCGGTTTGTAGCTTAAAACAAAATTGGCAAAATTAGCCGCACAGCGGCTTTTCAAATTCGGTAGATTTCGGCTTGGCCGGCTTTTATTGTCGAATACGATCCGAAATCTATTTAACACCAGGATTTCTTTAATTACCAAGGAGATTTAATGGCAACTGAACAGTCAAAACAAGTGATCAATGATTTTTCGATCACCGTCGGGACCGTTAATGGGTCAGGTAGCCAGACCTCGAATCTGACGTTGTTACGGGCCTTGTTCAAAATGGGGATTCCGGCCTCAGGGAAAAACCTGTTTCCTTCCAATATCCAGGGCTTACCAACCTGGTACACAATTCGGGTCAGCAAAGATGGCTATTTAGCCCGGAGTGCGACCACAGAAGTGGTTGTGGCGATGAACGCGACTACTTTTGCTGAAGACTTGGCGAGTTTGGTGCCGGGTGGAGTGTTTTTCTATGCCGATCATTTAAAAATGAAAATAGATCGGGATGATGTCTCGGTCTACCCCATGCCAGTTCGGCAAATTGTGAAGGAAGCAGAAGTTCCCTCCAGTTTGCGGGATTATGTTGCCAACATGGTCTATGTGGGGATGGTGGCCCAGATTTTGGGTATCGATTTGGAAAAAATCCGCCAGGCGCTTGATTTTCATTTCAAGGGTAAAGAAAAACCGATTGACCTTAACTATGGAATCATCCAGACTGCAGCCCAGTGGGCAGCTGACAATCTTGACAAAACTGACAACTATTATATCGAACCGCTGGACGCAGCCGACGGTTACATAATGGCCGATGGTAATACCGCCGGCGCACTTGGGGCCATTTACGGTGGTGTGCAATTCGCGGCTTGGTATCCAATTACCCCTGCTTCATCTTTAGCTGAATCCTTAATGGAGCATCTCCCTCGGCTGCGAGTTGATTCAGAGACTGGGAAAAATACGTATGCTGTTGTTCAGGCTGAAGATGAGTTAGCCGCGGTTGGAATGATCGTGGGGGCCGGTTGGGGGGGGCTACGATCGATGACCTCGACCTCGGGTCCAGGGATCAGCCTGATGGGCGAGTTTGTCAGTTTAGCCTATTTTGCTGAAGTTCCCTTTGTCATTTGGAATATCCAGCGAATGGGGCCCAGTACTGGTTTGCCCACTCGGACTTCCCAAGGGGATGTCAACCTGTGTTATTACTTGGGCCAGGGCGATACTAAACACATCGTTTTGCTACCTGGAACGGTGACAGAATGTTTTGAGTTTGGCTGGAAAGCTTTTGATTACGCGGAAGAATTTCAAACGCCGGTTTTTGTACTATCAGATTTAGATTTTGGCATGAACCAATGGATGACCAAGCCCTTTGAATATCCGGATGTACCCATGAACCGGGGCAAGATCCTGTGGGAAGAAGACTTAGAAAAATTGACTGAAAAGTGGGGTCGCTACCGAGATGTGGATGGGGATGGCATTCCCTACCGGACCTTGATGGGAAATCAGCATCCCGCCAGTGCCTATTTCGCCCGCGGCACCGGGCATGATGATTATGCCAATTACAGTGAGGATCCCGAAGTATGGGATGCCAATATGCACCGCTTGGATCGCAAGTTTGCTTCCGCTCGAACGCAAATGCCTAAACCCGAAATTCATCGGATGGCAGCCGCCCGCATTGGGATTATCGCTTATGGTTCCACCGATCCGGCTATTCAGGAAACCCGGGACCGACTCGCAGCGGAAGGATATTCGACCGATTATCTGCGTTTACGGGCATTACCTATCCAGGATGAAGTCTTCGATTTCATATCAGAACATGATCGCACCTATGTGGTTGAGATGAACAGAGATGGTCAAGTTCACAGCATTATTTCTCTTGAGAAGCCTGAATGTGTCGGCAACCTTATCTCGATCACTCAAAATAATGGTTTGCCGATTACGGCCGAATGGTTGGAATGTGAAATCCTCTCGGAGGAGAATAAATAAGATGACTCAAACAAAACGAAAACCCCGTCCTCCCAAAGTGAATGAAATCGGTCTCAGCCGCAAAGATTATGGTGGCGCAAAAACAACCCTTTGCCAGGGATGTGGTCATAACTCGATTGCTAACCAGATTATTGCGGCGTGTTATGAATATGGGATTGCTCCTGAGCGGATTGTAAAATTTAGTGGGATTGGCTGCTCAAGTAAAAGCCCAACTTATTTTTTGAGTCGTTCGTTTGGCTTCAATGGCCTGCACGGCCGAATGCCATCGATCGCGACCGGGGCGATGTTTGCCGACAAAACGATGGAAGCCATCGGTGTCAGTGGTGATGGGGATACCGCCAGCATTGGGATGGGCCAGTTTAAACACATTACCCGCAGAAATTTGCCCATGGTTTACATCGTTGAGAATAATGGCGTTTACGGCCTCACCAAGGGACAGTTTTCGGCCACAGCTGAAGAGGGATTGCTGCTTAAAAAACGAGGCCAAAACCAATATATGCCCATCGATATCGTCTGGGAGGCCATTGTTGGTAATGCAACTTTTGTGGCGCGCTCGTTCGCCGGTGACCCCAAACAGGTCCGGGATCTCATTAAGGCGGCTATTGCGCACAACGGCACCGCCGTGATTGATATTATCAGCCCGTGTGTGACCTTCAACAACCAGGATGACTCCCACCACTCCTATGCCTGGGGGAAGCTGCATGAAGCCGCCCTTCATGAGATGTCCTTCGTGCCGCCGGCGGATGAAATTACCGTTGATTATGGTGAGGGGGATGCTGTTGATGTCACTCTGCATGATGGTTCCCAACTCATTTTGCGAAAAGTTGATATGGATTACGATCCCACCGACCGTAACGGTATTTTGTGCATGCTCGAAGCGGCCAATGAAGAACATGAGTTGCTGACTGGATTAATTTATATCGATCCGGACAAACCATCTTTATTTGATATTTATAACCTGCCCGATGAGCCGCTCAATCGGCTAATGGAAGACAAATTACGTCCCCCAAAAGAGACCATTGAAGAAATCAATGCGATGATGTTTTAACATAAAAAAAACCCCGGAAATATCCAAATTTCCGGGGTTTTTTAGTGCCGAAAATGCCTGACCCCCGTAAATACCATCGCCATCCCATGCTGGTTGCAGGCCTCGATGGATAATTGGTCCCGCTTGGCTCCCCCGGGTTGGATGATAGCCGTAATTCCTAGTTTGTCCGCGGCTGCGACCACATCGGCGAAGGGAAAGAAGGCATCGGAGGCCAAAACAGCGCCTTTGGATTTTTCTCCGGCTCGGTTGGTTGCAATCCCGACACAGTCAATCCGATTGGGTTGCCCGCCGCCGATGCCAATCGTGGCTTCATTTTTGGCGAATACAATTGCATTGGATTTGACATGCTGACAGGCCAACCAGGCGAATTTCAGGTCTCGCAACTCTGCTGGAGTGGGGCGACGTTCAGTGACCACCTGCCATTCGGTGTCCTCTGGATCGCCTACATCCAGCGATTGTCGCAGCATTCCCCGGACAACCGAGCGGTATTCGTACCGGGGTTCTATTGCCTTGTCGGGCATATCTAAGACGCGTAAATTTTTCTTTTTGGCGAGAAGTTCCAATGCTTCGGGAGTGAATCCGGGCGCGACCAGACACTCGACGAACAGATCCCCGATGGCAGTTATTAATGCGGCATCACAGGAACGATTGACCGCGATGATGCCGCCAAAAGGTGATACCGGGTCAGATTCGAAGGCCAAGGGATAAGCTTCAGCCAGCATATCGGCTGAAGCGATACCACATGGGGAGAGATGTTTAACGATCACAACTGTCGGGCGTTCATAGGACACTACAGCCCGCCAGGCGGCATCCAGGTCGAGCATATTGTTGTAGGAAATCGGTTTCCCTTGCAGTAACTTACCACCCATTGGTCCTGAATGTTGCGTATAGCCAAAAAGTGCAGCTTCTTGGTGCCAGTTTTCTCCGTAACGTAATGTTTGTTGAGAATAAATGTGCAGGGATGAGGATTCGTCGCCGGTGAGGAATCCAGCAATGGCGGTGTCGTAATCGCGCGTGTGGGTGAAGGCTTTCTCGGCTAGTTTCCGCCGTAATTCCAGGCTGGTTTGACCGTCTGATTTTAGTTCAGCCAGGATTGCGGGCCCGTCAACCATATCTGTCAACACGGTAACCCGTTTGAAATTCTTGGCCGCGGCTCGAATCAGAGTCACCCCACCAATATCAATGTTCTCAACGGCAGTCTCAAAGGGTGTTTCCGGGTTGGCGATTGTTTCTTCAAAGGGGTAGAGGTTACAAACCACCAGATCAATGAGCTGGGCTTCGATCAATTCTAAATCGGCATAATCTTTTGGCAAATCACGGGCTAAAATTCCTCCCGCGATGGCAGGGTGTAAGGTTTTTACTCGTCCATCCAGGATCTCAGGTGATTGAGTGTAAGTGGCGACATCCGTAACTGGTAACCCGGAATCTCGTAAGAGGTGCGCGGTGCCACCACTGGCCAGAAATTTCCAGCCAAGTTGATTAAGTTCTTGTGCAAATTCGATCAGACCGGATTTATCAGAAAGGGAAAATATGGCAGTAGGCATATGTTTCTCGCAATATTTTGGGAATAAGAATTTGCTAAGCCCCGATTTTTGTCCGGATGTGATGGCTGAGTTGCCGGGCGCGTGCGGGGGCTAATCCAACGTGGTTACTGGTATCCAGACGCACTTCAATTTCTTCTGGGGTGAGATATTGGAGAATTTCTGGGTCGGATTGAAGCATGGATTTCAACGGGTTTAATTTTCCAGAATTTATCGCTTCCCACGCGTCTAAAGCAAGTCGCCGGAGACATTCATGCATGTTTTGGCGATCAGCCCCTGCTTTGACTGCGGCCATTAAGATCCTTTCTGTCCCTGCAAATGGACCATAAATAGCCATGTTTTTAGCCTGTGTACTTTGGTTTACAGTCAAAGCCTCGACAATTTTGGTCACCGCGCTGACGATTTGATCTGCAATGAGAAAGGGTTCAGCTAACGTGATGCGGCGGTTGGCGCTGTCGTCAAGGGTGCGTTCAAGCAGAGTATGTGCGGCGTTATCCCACGCAGTCCGGGGATATTGCGCCAGTAAACGGGCCAGTGAGTTTATATTTTCGGACCGAATTGGATTTCGTTTGAAGGGCATCGCCGAAGAGCCAACCTGTTTCTTACCGAAGGGTTCGGCTAACTCCCCGATGGGTGGCGATTGGAGCAATCGTAAATCGAAAGCAAACTTATATATCGACGCCCCCAAACCGGACAGAGCAGAGAGAATATTGAAATCTTGTTTACGAGGGTAAACCTGGGTTGTAACTGGGAAGAAAGTCAGATTTAATTTTTCTGAGAGGGCGGCTTCGAAGCGTGGGACATCGTCCACTCCAACCAGGTCAGCAAATGAAGCACTGGTGCCCACTGCGCCCCGGATACCTTTACCTTTAAGCTCATTCCGTAATTGCTCAAGATTTTGCCAATCCAAAAATAAGTCTTGGGCGTATTGGGCTAAACGGAAACCCAGCGTGGTCGGTTCGGCTGGTTGTAGGTGGGTGAAAGCCATGATTGGAATTTCGGCCCATTTTTCAATTTGATCAGCAAAGATGGCTAGTAATCGGACCAAGCTTTCCAAGAGTAAGTTGAGAGATTCTCGAACCCGCAGGGCATCGGTGTTGTCAACAATATCGGTGGAAGTCATCCCTAAATGGATGATGCCGCCCCCAATTTTGCATTGTTCGGCATAGGTTTTGACCTCGGCCATCAAGTCATGGCGGATTTCGGTTTCGATCTCGAGGGCGCGCGGAATGTCGATGTTGTCGGCGTGGGTCTGAAGATCGGATAGCTGCTCAGGGGTGACTACCCCAAAGTCCGCCTGGACTTCGGCAACCGCGATCCAAATTTGACGCCAGGTTAGGCGTTTATGGTGTTCGCTCCAAATTTGGCGCATCTCGGGGCTACCATAGCGCCAGGTGAGGGGTGAGAGGTAGGTAGAAGCATCGTAGGACATGGGTTTACCTGAAGACCTGGAAGGTTTTTGGAAACCTTCCAGGCCAAGGGGAATGTTACTTTTGATAAACTTCTGGTTTCAACTCGGCGACAAAGGGTAAAGTTCGATGGGTGTCGGCATAATCCAGCCCGTAACCAACCACCCAGACATCGGGAATCTCAAAACCGAGGTAATCCATGGGGACATCGAGACTTTCACGATCTTTGACGGAGAACACACAAGTTTTCAGCGAAGCGGGGTTCCGGCCCTCAAGCAATTGTAAGAGATAACTCAATGTATTGCCGCTATCGACGATGTCTTCAACAATGATGACATGTTCATTTTCGATAATATCGCGCAAATCGAGGATCAAGCGGACTGCGCCAGATGAAGTAGCTGTTTTACCATAACTTGAGACCGCCATAAAATCCACGATGTGGGGAATTTTCAATTCTTTGGTCAGATCCGAAAGGAACATAAAGGCCCCTTTGAGTATTCCAATCAAATAAACCCGATCAGCATCGGCATAATCTTTTTCAATTTGCCGGGCTAGCTCTTTGATCCGGGTGTGAATATCCTCTTTAGAAATGATTACGCGCGCTAATTCTGGGTGTAAGTCGCTCATAGGTCTCCTGTGGAAAAGTTTTTTTACACAAACGCTCCCCGTTATACCACGAAGTTTGGCTGACAAATTGGTATTCGAGGATAGACAACGACAAAAAAACCACTCCGATTGGGTGGGAGTGGTTTGTAGAGTCAAGGCTAGGTGGGCTTCGGTAATTCGTCCCGCATCTCCTGGATGTAGTCGTCCCAAGCGCTGGTATCGCCGCCCTCAAGCAGCCGTTGGTAGTATTTCTTGGCGATATCGCCTTGTTGTTCCATATTGAATTTTTTTAACCCGCCGTCTTTTCGACGAGACTTTAAGCCATCTTCACCGCCAAAATCATAGGCCTTAGCGCCTAATTTTTTCTGGGCATTCAAGGCTTTTGTGAGATATTCCCAACCCATGGTTTGGTATTGCCAGACATGGGTCAATTCGTGGATCATCCAACTCATGTCGTGGGGGCGTTGGGTAGCCAGTTTACGGCCAAAAAGTACCCAGTTTCCAATGGTGATTGCATTTTTGACCCGTTCATCTCGCTTGGGCATATTTTTTAAGATATTTCCGATATCGTCAAGAAAGTTGGGTAGTTCGTTACCTTCGAAAATCTTGACGCTTTCAAAATCAAAATTCGGACCGAAAACCCGTTGGGCTTCTTTGATTTCATGGGTCGTTAGCGCTCGAGAATCGAAATCCCATTTGTCGATTAATTCAGGAAGCTCATCGGTGAGCAGATCAACAATCTTATCTTTGAATTCTTCGATTTCTTCTTTGATATCCTCAAAAAAATCTTTAGCACCTTCAAACATGAGCAACCTCCCGGGAGAAATTGATTTGCTTTTGTACTCTTCAAGAATGGTAAGTATACGGAATAGTGTGAAAAGGGCTTGAAAAAAGAGGGGATTGGA
>CAYVQU010000134.1:0-14910 GCA_964453155.1 uncultured Anaerolineales bacterium
CTGCTAACCGCTATCCGCTAACTGCTAACCGCTTTCTAAGCCAGATACTTGTATGTTATTCAATACCTCGAGCAAGGTACAACGCGCCCCTCCAGCGCGTTGTTTTCATTTTTATGTTCGAAAGGAGAAGCACATGACTGCAGAAGTCAAACAAGGGATGTCCCGCCGTGATTTTCTAAAAATTGCCGGGCTCGCAGGTGTTGCCGTTCAGGCTGGGGGGTTAATTGCCGGCGGTACTGCGGCTGGCGCGGATAAAGAATCATATACTGGATGGGAATCATTTAATCCATCAGTTCAGTTCTTTAACCGCGAACCATTCCGGATTCCCAGCCCGGCCCATAAGCCTAAGGGTGAAGTGCGGCAGCCCAGCCACATTACAGACTATGTCTTTGGACGGGTAGCCATGTTGCAAAAAGCAATGGCGGATACCCCGGATTGGACGATAGAGAATCCCGTTGCTGACCTTCCACTTCCGCCACCGGTTATTGGTTTTTATGAGCAATACCCTGAGCGCCTGGCCTGGGATTATAAGACTTTCTCTGAGACCATCCCCAACCATGATGTGGATTACGAAACCTATGGAAGCTACTTCCTTCTCGCTGAGCTTTATTCCAACGGTTTCCGCGCTCACGGCAACATAATGCATGGACCCTCAACCCCGCCAGAACATTCCGACTTTCATTATATGGGCAGGGGGGGGAAAGAAACACCAATTCCGGAAGAACCAATCCGCTTCAAAAGCCCTGAACTGGCAACAGAATTGATCAAAGAGTTTGCCCACCGCTATGGCGCCACCCATGTTGGTATCACCAAACCGAAAATCGATTTCTTCTATGGTGATGGTTGGTATGGCACTGAAAAAGGCTACGACCACACTAAATTGCCTGAACATTGGAAGTACGCCATTGTTATCGGTGTCCCGATGGAATGGGACCAGATTGTGGCCAGCCCGCAGTTCACTGCCAGTATGGATGGCTATGACCGAGTCACAACTGCTGCGCTCCGCCTCGAGGGTTCGCTCAAGCAGATGGGGTACGCGGCCCGAGTCAATGCGCCGATGACCAGTTACGATTGTCTAACACCTCCGCATGCCATTGAAGCAGGTATCGGTGAGGTTGGACGCCCCGGTTTCTGTATTACCCCTGAAACTGGCGGTAATAGCCGGATGGCAGTGATCGTCACCAACTTGGAGTTGGTACCAGATAAGCCAATTGATTTTGGTGTTGAAGAATTTTGCAATAAATGCAAGATCTGCGCAGAGCAGTGTCCGTCCGGTGCAATTTCAATGGCCGACAGCCCAGCGGAACAAGAGTGGGGTACTGGCCCCGTTTTACGCGGCTATGAGCACTGGTACATCAATAACGGCGCCTGCTATAACTATTGGCGCGAATCAATGGGCAACCTCGGCTGCCGCCACTGTGTGGGTGTTTGCCCCTATACCCGCAAGGATAACTGGCTGCACAATGTGGCCCGTGAAGTTGATCCGCGTGATCCAACTGGAGCTGTAGCTTCGGGATTGTTATGGATGCAGAAGAATTTCTTCGACTACCCAGAAGATGCAATTGTGTATAAACGCCCGGCTGAAGGTGGTCACTTTGCTGTATACGGTCCTGAGCCGTACTTTATGGATGCCGAGAAATTCCTCGATATTCCGATCACCAACCCATCTGAAGGAGTAAAATAACATGTTTTTCAATGGATCTTTCTTCTGGTTTCTAAACGGCATCATCTTTGTGGTGATTGTCTTTGGACTCAAAGCCTTTGCCGAAGATAAGGGCTGGGTTATGTCCTGGTGGAAATGGCTATTGACCGGAATCTGGTACCTGATCTTTTGCACTGGCTTCTATGCCTGGGGTACTCTAATCGGTGAAAATTTCGCCAGCGCCGGGTTCAAGTTTTTCCTGTTCAACACCGTCGTCAGCCTGATCTTGGGCGTAGGTTTGTGGCGGATTCTAGCCGCAAAACCTAAATCAGCCTGATTTTAGAGTTCTACAAGCTTAATTAGAGGAAAGGATGATTCCTTTCCTCTTCTTTCTTTTTAGGTAGTAAAATTTAGCGGATGAATACCGATTTAGAAGTAACCTTAGAAATTCTAATACCGGCTCCTAAGACTCAGGTTTGGCACTTCTTTATGAATGCCGAGAAAATGAAAACCTGGCTGGGTGCCGACGAATTCGTGATCGATATGACGGATGGTGGGAAGATTGAAATCCCATTATCCTTTGGAGATCAAGAATATCTCATTATTGGTGAATTTTCCATCCTATTATTCGAAGAGCGCTATGCATTTGTTTGGCGCGAACAAGATCAATTTGGTGATGAATGGTTCAACTGTACAACGGTGATTTTTGATATAGAAGAAAAAGATGGTAGTACGCTAGTCAGATTCGAACATAATGGGTTCAAATACTTACCCGCTGAAACCCGAGATGGCATTTATCAACGGTATCTCGAATTCTGGGGGAAAAGTGGTATATTCAAGCGTTTGAACGCTCTGATTCTGGCGGAATAGAAAAATTACACGCATCCAGGAGATTATTCAGTGCCAAAAACTAGAAAACAACAAAACACCCAAAATATTCGAATTTGTCGAGCTGAGTTCGAGACTGCGCAGCAAACCGGGACTCAACAACAAATTGCAACTGCGGCCGCCAGTTTGGGGTTAGCCCTTTTTCAAGCCTATAAAACGAGTGAGGGCCAAAAATATTTTAACCAGACAATCAGAATTACCAAGACGTTAGCTGACCTTAAGCTGAAAGTACATTGTTTGGGGAAGATGGCGTTAGCCTATCAATTTGTAGGTCGTTATCCCGATGCGTTTAAAATTGCTGAAGAAATCTTCGAGTTGGCAATCGAGCATGATGATATCGGGCTGCAATTTGATGCTTATGCCAGTATGGGGCAAATATTGTTAGAATCGGGCGAACCCGTGATTGCGTTAGAGAAATTTCAAGCCGCCCAGGAAATTTCTGATAACTTGGATGACCCGCGCAGAGCGATGAACATCCGCAGCGCTATGGGGAATCATGCCTTAAATGTCGGTGCTCCTGAGCGCGCCTTTGCATATTTCGAAGATGCTATGGCCCTAGCCATTTCACTCGGTGATAAGAAAACGGAAATTGGGTTATTAGGTAATATCGGCACGATTTTATCTTGGAATGATAAACATCACGAGGCAATTCAGGCTTTTGAAAATGTTCTCACTCATGTTCGGTCAGAAGATAATAAAATTGTCGAAAGTCAGACCCTTCGGCATATCATCAATTCTCACTTGCAACTAGGCGAATTACAGAAAGTAATTCAGTATGGCAGCGAAGGGTTAGGATTGCAAGAATGGATTGATGTGCAAACCACGATCTTCTTTTATGAGAAGATTATCGCTGCCCACTATCAAATGAAACAAAATGACGCGGCCGAAGCAGTTACTCTTAAGGCCATTGCGTATGCTGATAAGAGTGGTGAGAAGACCAAACAGTTGGACTTTATGTTGAGTTTAGGCGAATCCTATCTGCTGGCCAATAATTTTGAACAAGCCCTGGATATCTATCAACAAGCGTTAGAAATTGCCCAAAGAGTCCAGAAAATGGTGGATTATTCATATCTTATCGGCCGGATTGGAATTATCCATGCTGAATTAGGTCAATTGGATAAAGCTATTCAACACCATCAACAGGCCATTATCCACGCCCAAAAACATAAAATCGTGGAGTTGGAGGCTGAA
Organism: uncultured Anaerolineales bacterium; assembly: GCA_964453155.1. GTDB lineage: Bacteria > Chloroflexota > Anaerolineae > Anaerolineales > UBA11858 > CAYVQU01. Next base: position 3,722 of record CAYVQU010000134.1, read on the forward strand.
CAAGCGGTCATGATTGCCATGGCTTACTTCGACAAAAACGAACCGACCAAAGCCAAAGCCTATTGCCAACGCGGTATCGAAATTTATGCGAATGCCAACCTGGACGAAGAAGCCCAAAATGCCCGGCAGCTTTTGGCGGAAATTAATGAAAGTTTAGTCTGAAAAATATTACGCCAAGACGCTAAGTCGCAAAGGGTTTAATAGCTTGGCGCTTTGGCATGCGAAAAAAGTACGGAGTACGAAATTGAGTACGAAAAATACTGGTATTTCAAAGGTAGTTTTACGCCGTCGTAGGGAGCGGATTTTCGCGGTGATCTCGTTAGTGGTGATTGTCGTGGCCTGGATCATTGGGGGGTTGCGAACGGCCTCGAATGTCTGGCCCGCGATTGAGGCGGCCCTGCCCAGCGCCAATCACTTTGAACATATCAACCCGGTCTTGTTTGTTGGTTATACCGATGAATCCAATACCGATTTGCAGGGTTATGTCGCCATCAGCCAAGCTAAAGGCTATGGTGGTCCATTGACTCTGGCAGTTGCCGTTGATTCCGAGGGTACAGTCCTTGGGATGGCAATAGCTGATCACAAAGAGACACCCTCCTGGGTCAAAAAAGTGATGGCTGCCAGGTTTATGGAAACCCTGATGACTAAACCCTACACTGATCCCTTTCAATTGGGCCAGGATGTGGATGGAGTCACCGGAGCAACTTATACGACTCGGGCAATGGCTGAAGCCACACTCAAGGGGAGTCAGGCGGTGGCCGCTTTTTTAGGATTCCCGGTAGAGCAACCTGCGCCACCCAAAATCATGTTTGGCATCCCCGAAATCACCCTCATTGTCCTATATGCAGCCGGGTACTTGAGCCAACAGAAGAAATTTCAATATAAAAAACAACTCCGCTGGGTGACCTTGCTCATCGGGATGATCGTTCTGGGCTTCATTTACAATAAGCCTTTGACTCTCTCGATGTTCAATCAGGCTTTGTTGGGCTTTTGGCCCCAATGGCAGACCAATTTGTATTGGTTTTTATTGATCGGTGGAATTCTATTTGTCTTCACCGTCGATAACAAAAACCCTTACTGTGAGTTTTTCTGCCCATTTGGGGCGGCCCAGGAATGTATGGGCGTGATTGGCGGGGCCAAAAATCGTTCCCCTGGCCGCAAAGCGCGCGAGTTCTTTAAATGGGTGCATCGAGTTTTGCTTTGGGTGGCGATCATCATTGCCCTGGTTTTTCGTAATCCGGGCATCTCAAGCTACGAAATTTTTGGAACTTTATTCAAACTAGTCGGCAACAACCTCCAATTTATTCTTTTGGGGCTGGTGCTTATTGTGTCATTATTTGTGAAACGGCCCTGGTGTAATTATCTCTGTCCCCTGCACCCGGTAGAAGAATTTATTCGTGTTATCCGTAGATGGATCAAAGAATTATGGACCAACCGCAAAACAAAAGCAAACGCCTGATCGAAATCGTTCTGGTCATTTTTATTCTGATCGGATTTGGGCTGATCATGACCGATCTGGTCTCGAATGTTGTTTACGAGGTCAACTCCGCTAATCAGATGGAAGCCGCTGTTCAGGAGGTCACCCCGACTCCCAAACCAACGCTGACCTTGGAAGAACGCGAAGAAATGTTCAACCGGCCGGTAAATGAGGCGGGTAACTGATATGATTGAAAAATCACTCTCTCGTCGCCAATTCATGCAAATCGTCGCCGTGGGTGGCCTCGCAGGCTTAACGGCAAAATTCAGCCTGGATTCACTCTCAAAGGAAAGCATTGTCAGTGAAACTCGGTTGCTAATGGGAACCGTTGTCAATTTGAAAGTGATCACTGCCGATCCAAAATTGGCCCAAACTGCCATTCGGGCTTGTTTGGATCGGATGGCTGGACTCGAAACGGTATTAAGTCGGTTTATTGCGGATAGTCAATTGACGCAACTCAACCGCACCGGATATTTGGTGGATGCCGACCCCGCGTTGTTGACGGTGGTGCGTGAATCCCTGAAATTCAGCCAGCTTTCAGGGGGCGCGTTCGACATCACGGTGAAGCCGCTGGTGGACCTCTATCAGCAGACGAAATCCGAAGGGATTGGGCTACCCTCTGAAATCCAGGTGGCCGCTGCCTTGAAAAAAGTCGGCTATGACCGACTGCAGATTTCCGGCCAGGATCTCCTTTTCTCCAATCCAGGAATGGGAATCACGGTCGATGGTATCGCCAAAGGTTACATCGTCGATCAGGGTGTCGCAGCGCTCCGGGAATACGGATTTGGCAATGTGATGGTCGAGGCGGGGGGGGATTTACTGGCTGCTGGTCAAAAATCAGCCCAGCCTTGGAAGATTGGGATCCAATCCCCACGGGAGCCTGATCAATACCTGTCGCAGATCGATGTCAGCAACAAAGCTGTCGCCACTTCTGGCGATTACATGCAGCCTTTCACGGTTGATCTGTCCCAGCATCATATTCTCGACCCGCGGAGTGGGTATTCGGCTCCAGAGTTGGCCAGCGCTACTGTGATCGCGCCCTCAGCTATGCAAGCCGATGCTTTGGCGACGGCGGTAATGGTCCTGGGTCCGGTTGCTGGGCAGGCGTTTATGCGCCATTTCCCCACCAGTGAAAGTATCATGGTTTCTAAAGATTTGGAAATTGTTCAAACAGCTTAAATTAGCCCCAACGCAGTTGATATCAGGAAAAAATACCCCCAAAGGGTGACAAATTGCTAATTCCCAAATCTATAATCTTTTGATAAACTTGGGTGACTTTAACAACAGAATATTTTTGGCTGTGGATGCCTAAGCCCTCTAGGGCTACCCTCGGAAGGGTAGGCGTGCCGTTGAGTTCAACGGTATGGCGAAGTCGGTGCTGACGTTTTGAAGTCAAAGTCCGACGCTGTCCCGCAACTGTAATGAGAGTGGAAAGTGGAAAGTGGAAAGTGGAAAGTGATGTGAACATCACTGCCAACTTCTCACCGCCCACCTCCCACTACCAAAGCCAGGTCGACCACCACAGCCGTTCAACACTGCCCTCGTGGTAAGGAGGTGTGAACGCGTAGAAAAGACTTTTTCGCAAATTCACCTCCCCAGTCCAACCGGCTGGGGATTTTTCGTTAAGTAATGAATAACCCAAACCAGCATCCTGAGTAAACCGGCTCTTTCCCGGTGTTATCGAAGGGTGCGGAAATAACTTTCAACATGATCCTCAATACAGGAGAAAAAATGACCCGCAAATTGATTTTTATCATCGCAATCTTGGCCCTCGCTTTGAGTGCCTGCACGACCCCGGCAACGCCAACCGAAATGCCCACGGCCTCCGAAGTGGACCCGACCGAAGTGCCCGAACCGACGGCAGTGCCGCCCACACCGGAGCCCGAACCCACGGAAGAACCCGAACCAGAAGTGATGATTTTCACCGATGATTTTGGGCATACCATCGAACTGGCCGAATACCCCCAGCGGATCGTTTCCATTTCTGCTTCGACCACTGAAATTCTCTTCGCCATTGGCGCCGGAGATCAGGTTGTCGGTCGGGATGAGTATTCGCTCTACCCCGAAGCGGCTCTCGAAGTTGAAAATGTCGGTGCGCTGTGGGGCGAAGTGCCCACTGAGACGATCCTGGCACTCGAACCAGATTTGATCGTTGCCGCTCAGATCATCTCTGAGGAGCAGTCGCAATCCTTACGTGATTTAGGCCTCAATGTCTATCATCAGGGCAATCCCTTGACCTACGAAGATCTGTATGAAAATCTGCGGGATATGGCCGCCCTTACCGGGCATGGTGCTGAAGCCGAAGCCTTGATCACTGATCTGGATACCCGGGTTCAGGGTGTTATGCTGGCAATCGCACCTTCTTCTTACCTGGTACCAACTTTCTACGAACTCGATGCTACCGATCCCAGTAGCCCGTGGACGACGGGGGCCGGCACCTTCATTGACTATATCATTTCTTCGGCTGGTGGTTTCAATGTGGCCTCCTCTCTGGAAGGCGATTTTGCTCAGATCAGCGGTGAAGAGCTCATTGATGCCAACCCTGAAGTTATCTTGCTGGCCGACGCCCTCTACGGGATCACCCCTGAAAGCGTCGCCGAACGCCCGGGATGGGATGTGATCGCGGCCGTCCAAAACGGTGCAATTTATCCCATCGATCCCAATATGATGAGCGTCCCCGGCCCGCGGTTGGTGGATGCCTTGGAAGAAACGGCCAAATTACTCCACCCTGAATTGTTTGAATAATAGGTTTGTAGGGGCGCACGATTGCGCCCCTACCAAAATTATGTTCCGCAAACACCCTTATCTCTTCAACACCGGCCTCCTTCTCCTGGCTTTAATCTTCTCTATTGCCCTGGGTGCCGTGTTTATCCCGCCAGGAACAATCCTCCGCATTCTGGCGCATCAACTTCCTGGGATTAGTTTTATCCCCGATTGGCCCAATTCTTCACAGGCCATTATTATGGCAGTGCGCTTGCCCCATACGGTTTTGGTGGCTTTGACGGGCGCAGCTCTGGCGACGAGTGGGGCGGCTTATCAAGGATTATTCCGCAACCCATTGGCAGATCCCTATCTGATCGGCGTGGCTTCTGGGGCCGGATTAGGTGCAGTTCTAGCGATGTCACTCCATTGGCCCCAAAATTTATTGGGATTTTATTTGATCCCGATCGCCGCATTCTTGGGGGCTATTGCCACGGTTTTGATCGTCTACAGCCTGGCGCGAATCAACGGTATGGTCCCCCTTACTACCCTGATCCTGGCGGGGGTGGCGGTATCGGCCTTCGCCTCGGCTCTGACTTCTTTCCTGATGCTGCGAGCTGATGATCAGGTTTATCGGGCAATTTCCTTTCTGATGGGTGGTTCTCCGATGGCCGGTTGGGATCCGGTTCTGGCCGTTTTACCCTATATGATCCTCGGGATGGGGTTGTTGGTGGTCTCGGGGCATATGCTCAATGTGCTCCAATTTGGTGAAGATGAAGCCAAACAGATGGGGCTGAATGTCAATCGGGCCAAGACATTTGTGATCGTCACTGCGTCTTTGACTACCGCGGTCGCGGTGGCTTTTTCGGGGATTATTGGATTTATCGGTTTGATCGTGCCCCATATCGTCCGCCTGGTGTGGGGGCCGGATTATAAAAAACTGATTCCGATTTCCATCTTTTTGGGGGCTACCGCGCTCCTCTTGGCGGATATCCTGGCCCGCATTTTATTAGCTCCAGCCACCCTCCCCGTAGGGATCGTTACCGCTCTAGCCGGTGCTCCATTTTTCTTATGGATCCTGCGAAGAGCTAAACAGGAGGTGTTTTGGTAATGACTCTCCAAATACATTCCCTAACTGTCAGATATGGCTCAAATATCGCGCTCCAGAATGCTTCTTTGGAGGTCAACCCCGGCGAGATTATGGCCTTGATTGGCCCGAATGGGGCGGGGAAGACCACCCTGGTACGCGCAGTGAGTGGTTTGATCTCACCCAATTCGGGTCAGATTACCTTTGACGGGCGTAGTTTAGCCCAACTTTCAGCGGCTCAGCGGGCCCGAATTATGGCCGTGGTCCCCCAAGCCCGGCAGATGGGGGGGGCATTTATAGTTGAACAAACCGTGATGATGGGCCGCACTGCCCATATGGGTTGGCTCGGGCGCGAATCTCAAGCTGATATTGAAGCTGTCAAATTAGCCATCCGGCAAGCCCATCTCGAAGATTTTGCCCACCGCCAGATCGCTCAACTCTCGGGTGGTGAACAGCAGCGGGTGTTGTTGGCGCGGGCCCTGGCCCAATCCACCCCGGTGTTGCTCCTCGACGAACCGACCAATCATCTTGACCTGCAACATCAGACCAACTTACTTTCACTCGTCAAGCAGTTGACGCTGGAGAAAAACCTGACGGTAATGATGGCCCTCCACGATTTGAATCTGGTCTCGTTTGTTGCCGACCGGGTGGCACTCATCGTGGCTGGAAAACTGCAGTGTGTGGGCACCCCTCCGGAAGTTTTGAGTTCGGAAAATATCAGCCAGGCTTACCAAACCCCGGTAGATATCGTGCCCCATCCAGAAACCGGGGCACCGATCATCTTCCCCCAAGGAATTGTGAAGCAAAATGAGTAAAAAACGTGCCGGAATCGTAATCGTAAATACCGGTAAAGGCAAAGGAAAATCCACCGCGGCCTTTGGCTTGATGATGCGCGCTCGTGGACAAGGCCTGCGCACCGCTATGATCCAATTTATCAAAGCGGAGAAGGGTAAATGGGGCGAAATTAAATCTGCCCAAGATTTGGGACTAGATTGGTTCACCATAGGCGATGGCTTCACTTGGAAATCCAAAGATATCGACGAATCCATTGCCAAAGCTCAGCACGGTTGGGAACTGGCCCAGGAGAAAATTTCTTCTGGCGATTATGACCTGATCGTTTTAGATGAGTTCACCTATCCTCTCCATTTTGAGTGGCTCATCACAGAAGAAGTCATCAACTGGCTCATAGCAAATAAACCATCTAAGATGCACCTGGTTATCACCGGCCGCTACGCCCCGGACGAGTTGATTGAATATGCCGACCTCGTCACCGAAATGACCAAAATCAAACACCCCTTCGATGACGGCCGCACAGGTCAGAAAGGGATTGAGTTTTGAAGCTGTGAACGAAACACGAATTTTTACGAATAACGCGAATGACACGAATGAACAATATTCGTGCAATTCGGTTTATTCGTTACATTCGTGAAAAATATTCTACAAAGGTTACCAAACAATGTCATTACAAGAACTGATATCAAGAATTCAACCCTTAGACACCGCCGCGATGGAAGCTGCCCGCCTCCGGCAAGATGATTTAACCAAGCCGCGCGGCAGCCTGGGACAACTAGAAGAATTATCGGTGCAAATGGCTGGAATTTTCGGAGAAGAAAAACCCCGGATTGAACACAAAGTCGTCACCGTCATGGCGGGTGATCATGGTGTCACGACCGAAGGCGTCAGTGCCTATCCTTCTGAGGTAACCCCCCAAATGGTGTTCAACTTCCTGATGGGCGGTGCCGCGATCAACGTGCTCGCCCGGCACATTGGCGCGCGAGTGGTGACCGTCGACATGGGCGTCGCCACTGAAATGGAACCGCATCCTGATCTGGTGAACAAAAAAGTCGCGTTGGGTACCCAGAATATTGCGGTGGGACCTGCAATGACTAAAGCGCAAGCGCTCGAAGCGATTGAAGCTGGCGCTTACGTTGTAGTCGCCGAAATCGAAAAAGGTCTTGATATCCTCGCAACCGGCGATATGGGCATCGGCAATACGACGCCTTCGGCGGCCATTGCGGCCGCTGTTACCGATCGGAAACCCGTAGAAATCGTTGGTCGGGGCACCGGGGTTGATGATGAAGGCTTGCAGCGCAAGATTGGCGCGGTTCAACGGGCTCTGGATGTCAACCAACCGGTGGCGGGGCAAGGTTTAGATATTTTAATGAAAGTCGGCGGTTTTGAAATTGCGGGTTTGGTTGGCGCAATTCTGGCCGCCGTCGCTCATCGTAAACCGGTGGTCATTGATGGCTTTATTTCCACCGCAGCAGCATTGATCGCCGTAACGCTGGCCCCCAAAGTCAAGGATTATCTCATCAGTGCCCACCGTTCGCAAGAACTCGGGCACCAAATCATGCTAGAATGGTTGGGGCTGGAACCTCTCCTGGATTTGCAGTTTCGTCTTGGCGAAGGGACTGGGGCGGTCTTGGCAATCTCACTGGTCGAAGCGGCCTGCAAAATTCTGAGTGAAATGGCGACCTTCAGCGAAGCTGGAGTTTCTGACAAGGAATAATACCTGGACACGGATGAACGCGGATTACACGGATTTAAAACCATATGAGAATCCGTGTGATCCGTGAAATTCGGGTCAAAAAAGAAAACCGTGAAAATCTTAAACGTCGTCGGCGCCCGGCCGAACTTGATGAAAATTGCTCCCCTGGTGGCTGAGATGGCGCGCTATGGGGATATCGAACAGGCTTTACTCCACACCGGCCAGCATTATGATGATAAGCTGTCGCAGGTCTTCTTCGATGAGTTGGATATCCAGCGGCCGGATATTTATTTAGGGGTTGGTTCCAATTCCCATGCCCGGCAGACGGCTCAAATTATGACGGCGTTTGAAGACGTGCTCTTAGAAAATCGCCCAGATTTGGTGGTTGTGGTAGGGGATGTCAATTCGACCCTGGCTTGTACCGTCACAGCCGCAAAGATGAATGTACCGGTCGCCCATGTGGAAGCCGGATTACGGAGTAACGACCGGGCCATGCCCGAAGAAATCAACCGTCGAGTGACTGATGTGCTCGCCGATTTGCTGTTCACGACTTCAAGGGATGCCGATGCGAATTTGATCCGGGAGGGTGTTTCCCCTGAGAAAATTCATTTTGTGGGCAATGTGATGATCGACACGCTCAACCTTCACCGAGAACGCGCCAAAAATATGGGCACACCCCAGCAATTTGGACTTGATCCTGGCCAATATGCCCTCCTGACTTTACACCGCCCCTCGAATGTGGATGATCGGGAAATATTTTCTGGAATTTTCGGCGCACTCGAATCCATTCAGCGTGATGTTCCTATTCTATTCCCAGCCCATCCCCGAACGAAGAAGCGGATTGCTGAATTTGGGTTTCAGCAGCGGTTCGATGCGGCAGTAAATATTCAAATCGTCGATCCTTTGAGTTACTTTCAAATCCTGGACGCGATGCTGCACGCCAAATTGGTTCTGACGGATTCAGGCGGCTTACAAGAAGAAACGACCATCTTGGGTGTCCCCTGCCTGACGATTCGCGAAAACACCGAACGCCCGGTGACAATCACAGCAGGGACCAACATCCTCGTAGGAACGGATCCCCAAAAAATACTGTCTGAAACTCGGAAAATTCTTTCTGGAGAAAGTAAAGCCGGGGAAATCCCTGAATTATGGGATGGGCGTGCTTCCGAACGGATTGTAAAAACTATGCGAGAGTGGTATGCAAAGCGCCAGTAAAAGTAGGTGACAGTCCCTTGCCAAATGACTGTCACATTTAGTTGATTATTATGAAATTTGTTAATCCTATTTTCGTCGCCGCCCAATTTTTGACCATCTTTCCCCCGGTCATTAAACGGATATTTACCCCTCAAGAGTTGGGGCGGGCGGTTGGATTTTTTCCACTCGTGGGCTTAGGCCTTGGTGGTGTTTTGTTGGGGTTCGACTATATCTTTGATTTGGTTTTCCCCCCTGCGGTTGGAACAGCTTTCGTTTTGACTTTTTGGGTGCTCTGCACTGGTGCTCTGCATCTAGACGGTTTTTTGGATTCTCTCGATGGTCTTCTCGGCGGCTTTACTCCTGAAAAACGCCTCGAAATTATGCATGATGAACGCGTCGGTGCGTTTGGATTAGCTGGCGGTGTATTGTTGCTATTATTGAAATATGTGGCTTTAAGTGAAGTTGTCAGTCAGCCATCATCTATCCTCGGTCTGTTATTGGTTTCCACTTTGGGGCGTTGGGCGATGTCTGTTGCCATTTTTGCCTTTCCTTACGCCCGTGAAAAAGGGTTGGGCCGCGATATCAAGAACCATACGACCTGGCGGGAAGTGTTGATAGCCACCCTCATTGCTGTTCTGGTGGCTTGGTTTTCAGCCCAGTGGGTGGGATTAATTGCATTTGGCTTAGTCGCACTCATGGTGGGAATCGTTGGTCGTTACATCTTAAACCGCATTCCTGGTTTGACCGGGGATAATTATGGCGCCATCTGCGAACTCACTGAATTATTGGTTTTGTTGATTTTGGTTGTAAGATGATCCCCGGCGGAAGTGTCCAAAGGGAAACTATTTTATGTGAGGTGAAAAATGCTCGAAATTAATGATAAAGCCCCCGATTTTCAATTGGTCAACCAGGATGACAAACCCGTCACACTGAGTGACTTCGCCGGTGAATGGCTGGTCCTCTATTTTTACCCCAAAGACGACACCCCCGGTTGCACCAAAGAAGCCTGTGACTTCACCGATGGCCTCCCCGATTTCTCAGCTCTGAATGCCAAGGTTGTCGGCGTCAGCATCGATGACACCAATTCTCATCGAAAATTTATCGCTAAGTACAACTTGGGGATTGATCTGCTCAGCGATCCTGAGAAAACGGTGCATTCCGCTTACGGTGCCTGGGGTCTCAAGAAAAATTATGGCAAAGAATATGAAGGCACTATCCGTTCGACCTTCATCATTTCTCCAGAAGGCAACATTGCGGCTAAGTGGAAAAACGTTCAGGTGCGGGCCAAACGCAAGAGCGGTGAAGTCAAGCATGCTGACAAAGTGCGTGAAAAGTTGGTCGCTTTACAATCATAATGATTGAAATGGGCCCCAGTGGAGAATAACCACTAATCCCCGCGAATAACGCCAATGATTCCAATCATTCGAGAAAATTAGCGTTATTCGCGGTTTGTTTTCAAGTGAATATTGCAAATTAATAATATGACTCGATTAATTTTGACTCGTCACGGTGAAACCGACTGGAACGCCGCCAAACGTTTTCAAGGCCATACCGACATCCCTTTGAATGCCCGCGGGCAGGAGCAAGCCCGGTCCTTAGGAGCCGCGTTGGCCTCCGAAAAAATAGACCTGGCCTTTGCCAGTGATCTCCAACGAACCCAGGATACTGCCGGCGCGGTCTTGGCGCATCATCCGGTTGACTTAATTTTGGACCCGCGTTTACGTGAAATGAGTTTTGGCCAATGGGAGGGGCTGACCTATGATGAAATGTGCGCTCAGGATGACCGAGTGGCCGCCAATTGGGGTGATTTCATGCTAACCATTGGACCCCCGGATGGCGAAGCGATTCCCAGCTTTGCAGCCCGAATAAAATCTTTTTTGGATGAAATTAGCACCAAATATCCAGATAAAACTGTTCTTATTGTGGCTCATGGGGGCGTGATCCGGATGTCGATGTGCACGCTGTTGGGGATTCCCCTGGAACGACACTGGCAATTTAACATTCGCCAAACGTCTCTCACCGACATTGAAACTTTCCCTGAAGGAGCAATTCTGAATTTATTCAATGATGATTGTCATCTTAAAGGTGACTTGTGAAGAATGTTACGTGATTTTTGCTGAACTGCGCATAGCCATTGTCTGTATCTGGCCATCATCCCCTAACCCCTAACCCCCTCAACCTTATGCCCGCTTCACTACCCTACATGTAGGATGAGTTTATCAGGTTGAAAGCGAAAAAAGACA
>CAYVQU010000135.1:0-14690 GCA_964453155.1 uncultured Anaerolineales bacterium
GCTTCCAATCCCCTCTTTTTTCAAGCCCTTTTCACACTATTCCGTATACTTACCCGAATTGTGACCGCAGTTTTCAATTGATTTTGTGCCGGCTATTCACTCATTGTGCCTGGCTTGAAGTAACGGGTTCGCTTGAAAGGTTTGACCTGCTCATTAATGTTTTCGAGTAACAAATGGGCCGATTCGTGCATCAGGGTGTCGTGATTGTAATCGTTGAGTTTGACCATACTCGCCAAACAGGGGAAATGATGATGCAATAGCCCGGCTTTTTCTTCGACCTCATCCGCGCTCATGCCAACCATGCCCTCGGCCACATACCGCGCGCAACCACAGACCGCGTCAACTTCCACCTCGGCGGACTTGATCGTCCGGGAGTCGGGATCAACGACAATATCCAGGCGTGGTTGACCAAAATAACGCGCAAATTTGGTAATCTCGGCGCATTCATAGGTTTCGCGTTCTTTACGAGTGATCTTGTAGTCAGTCTCAGTTAATGAGCAGAGCGGTTTCGGTCCGGCATAGGCCACATTCTGACGTTCTAACCAACCCTTGAGTTGCCGACCCAAGCCGCGGGGGAGCCAGGCCTCATTGTCAACCGCGACCACCACCCCTTTGGCCCCAGTCATTTCGGCGATATCGGGCAACAACTCGGCCACACTCTTGTTTTCAGCAAATGACAGGATCAAATCAGCCGGTTCGAACGATTCGGGGAGGTGATCCTCGGGATAATCGATGATCAACGGATAACGATCCGCCGCTTGCCAAACGGCAAACTCCCAGGTCTCTGGTCCAAATTTCTGAATATTTTCCAAATGGCGCTTGCCATATTCGCCCGCGGTAACCACGACTAAAATCCGCATAACCACTCCTTACGTCATGAGTGCTGCGTGATTCGTGAGATTTTTCTAGATTCACGGATCACTCAGCACGTTTTATTTGTTCTGTTTCTGCAAAATTGGTGAAATCATCACCAAGTATATCAATACTGCTAATACATTGAACAAACCACCCCATAACCGGGCCCAACCCATTCCCAGCATCTCTCCACCTAATCGGACGATAAGCGAGAGATGGAGCAGGGCTAAAGGATAATAAAACCAGGACTTATAATTAATTTCGAGACCCAAAACAGCTGGGAAAATGATCGGGGCGTGCCCAAAAATCATGGCGAATACAAAACCAAGGAAAATACTGTGTAACAAGGTGTCATAAACCGGACCCGCAGGGACGCCGCCATAGATGAGGCCAACCACGCCAGCTACGACCAACCAGGCATACCCGGTCAGGAGGCAGATGGCGATAAAGCGGGTTAGACCATCCCGTTTGACCGTTTGCCGGGCGATATCAAATTGGAGTAGCCACAGAGCCAATGCCAACATGCCAACTCCAGTGATCCGAATGCCTACATCCCAGGAGAAAAGCAAGATAATCAATCCTGCCAGATACAGGGTGGTGATCCCAAAGAAGAGCGGTTGGCTGTACGCTGGTTTTTGGACCATCCGGCCAAGTTCCAGGCGTTCGCCCGCGATCGTCAGGATCAGAAATCCGGCCCACCAGAGCACAATTTGGTAGACTTGCCAGCCAAATAACCAGAGCAGATTGCCGACGAGGAGGGCTAGCGCACCTAAAGCCATCACGATCATGTACCCAATCCAGTGTTCTCGCAGGATTACAATGAAAATGATGACCAGCCAGAGACTCCCAAGGGTGACCAGCACTGGCCCGACCGTTCCTCCAATGCCAAATGCCAACAGAATGCCGCCAATCCCACTTAGCAACGGCCCGATATAGGTCCAGGTTTTTCCCATTGCCACGGCGCGTTCTAGAGCGATCAGGGTACCGAAGAATCCGGCGATCATTAACGGTCCGTGACCTAGCGCTAGAGTGGGATGCAGAGCCGGCCACCGCCAACCCAGGCGGAGTAATCCAGCCCAAGTCGCGGCAAACAGCGTGACCAGGGCCAAAAACATGAGGGGGAGCCGAAATTTTTGTGAGTTTGTCATGATGTTTTGCTGAATTATCACGCCAAGCCGCTAAGGCGCAAAGAATTTCAATAAATCACGATTTAACGTCATTGCGAGGAGGGAGGGCCGACGAAGCAATCTGATACTGGTGTTGGGGATTGCTGCGCTTCGCTCGCAATGACATTAATTTTTGGAATCTGAGATTTACTGAATTTAACATATTTTTTCTTGGCGTCTTTGCGCCTTGGCGTGAGATTAAAAGCTGATCTATTTTTTCCAACCAAGTTGCTGTTTAGCCGCTGGTGACATCTTATCAGGTGACCAGGGCGGGTCCCAGACGAGTTCGATGGTCATCTCACCCAAGTCTGGGAAGGCCTGGCGGACGGCTTTATCCATATTGCGGGTGATCACTCCGTGGAGGGGGCAGGCCGGGGAGGTCATGGTGAGTTGAATATAAACTTCTTCGGGTCTAATTTCTACCTCATAAACCAAACCTAAATCGACGATGTTGACTCCGACTTCGGGATCAAGCACGGTCTTTAGCGCCGTGCGAATACTCTCTTCATTCATAATTTTCTTCCGTGTAGTGGGATTTTGCCGCGGCAATATGTTCGTTAAGCGCCGCTACAATTTGATCTACTTCAATATTGTGGACAATGGCCGCGTCTGCGAGCGTATCGAAGACCGACATGTAACACCCGATGCAGGTCATTTTGTTTTCGCTAAAAACCGCAATCGCTTCCGGCCATTTGCGGAGAATTTCACTAGTGGTTAAATCAGGTGTAATTACGTGGGCGTTCATTGTGTTCATATGATACCCCCAATTAATGATTCGTTCTTTGATCTAGCGCAAACATATTGCTGGGGCGGGTCTCAGACCCGCCCCAGCAACGATGGATGACTTAATAAATATCGTGAACGGTGTTGTAAACGTTGAATTTACCGGTGGGCGTCACCAGATCGGGGATGCGGGCAATCTCTTCAAGCGTAGCGTCATCGTAGATCACGATTTCACCCGTTTTTCCCGGGGTGTCGGCCGTACCCCATACACTGACCCACACCTGGGTGCCCGCTCGATTGTACTCAAAGTGAACGGCGCGACCGTAATCGGCGATTTCCCAGCATTTGTGCGTTTCGGTGGGGTTTTCTTTGGCGATTACACAAACCGTCCGCTGCAAGGCTTCATCCGGGTTCAGGACCATATCGGCCCAAATCCATTGGCTGTTAGGATGGGTTTTGATGAACAATCCGCCTCCGCCGGGCAATTCGATATTGCGCACTACTTTCCAGGCCGATTCGGGGTGCCCTTCAGGATCAGTGCCAATGGCTACGAGAGAGCCTTCACCGAGGTGGGACGTGCTCCACACCGGGCCAAACTCCGGATCGATCCAGTTGGCACCCCGCCCTGGATGGGGGACCGCCGAGGTATCTACCATGGCTTCAAGATTGCCTTCTTGAGCATCAATGACTGCTACTTTATTGGCCTGATTGGCGGCTACCATGAAGTAGCGTTGGGTTGAATCCCAGCCGCCGTCGTGGAGGAAGCGTTCGGCTTCAATCATCTTGATGGTCGGGTTAATAGGGTCGGCGTAATCGACCAACCAGACCTGCCCGGTCTCTTTGACGTTGACAATCCACTCGGGTTTGAAGTGGGAGGCGACGATGGCTGCCACCCGTGGTTCCGGATGGTATTCCTCGGTGTCGTAGGTGTAACTGCGGGTACTCACGACCTTGAAAGGTTCCAAGGTTTGCCCATCCATAATGACGAAATGGGGGGGCCAGTAGCAACCGACAATGGCGTATTTATCCGTAAAGTCGCCTAATTCACCCTTGTATTTGCTGACTTCGACCGACCGGGCATCGTAGCAGGTTTTTACTTCTGCGACGACATCGGGTTTTTCCATCCAGGTATCGATCAAAGCCAATTTTCCATCTCGCCCGACGGTGTAAATATAGCGTCCGGTTGCGGACATCCGGGAGATGTGAACGGCATAGCCGGAATCGACGGTGTTGACGATCTCAAAAGTATCCCCGTCGATAATGGCAACCTGCCCGGCATCGCGCAGCGTCACTGCGAAATAGTTCTCCCAGTCGCGATCGGTTTCGGGTTGAGTGGGACGCTGATCAACCGGAACTGTGACATTCCAGAATGATTTCATCTGTTCCAGGGACATTTCTGGGGGTTGAGGTGGTTCATTTTGGATAAATTTGGCCATCAATTCAGCCTGATCTTCGGTGAGAACGCCTTGTTTGCCCCAATCGGGCATACCCCGCGGCGTTCCGTTGAAAATGATTGACGATAATGCGATCGTGCCTTTAGTCAATGTGTTTTCAGGCGTCAGAGCGGGCCCGGTGGCTCCATTTCGCAAAACGCCATGACAACCCGCACAACGATCAAAGAAAATTTGAGTGGCGGTTTCAAATTCTTCAGAAGTTAACTCCGGAACTTCACCAACCGGAACCGGTCCGACGTCAGCGGCTGGCGCAATTGAATCGTCCGGCAAGCTGGCGAGATAATTCACCAAGATGTCTAACTCTTTTTCGGTGTAAAGATCCCCTAAAGTCGCGGGCATCTGGCCCGGTTGGCAGTGGCCCCCGGGACAATCATCGGGAATGAAAGCATCCGGGGATAGGACCGATTCCCGAATAAAGGCTTCTACCGAATCAGCCGAACCGGAGTATTCCCCCGTTTTAAGATATTCATCTGCAATCGCGCCCATTTCGGATAGATCGGGACCAATGATCCCGACAGCCCCAGGTACTCCGGGAATGACATGGCAGGCGCTACAGCCACCCTTTTGAAAAGTGGCCGCAATATCTGCTGAATCAGGGCTTCCATCTCCACCGCAAGCAGTTAAGCAGATACCAAAAATAACCAACATACTGAACAAGAAAATAAATTTGGGTTTAAACACGAAACCAACCTCCTATTGTGGAATATCCCCATACTATCAATAGCGGCTTGAATTGTCTTTGCGCCAGCGCAATGAGAGGACAAATTGATCTGAATTGGTAAGTGACACTTCCCCAGGAACTTATAGATCGCACACTTGATCAGGGATTTCGAAATCCGGTTGATGGGGGGCGGGTAAATCTTCGGCGATACTGACTAGCCCATGGGGAAAAGTGATGATTACTTGCTGCCGTTTGCTTTGGACGAGGCCCTGTTTTTCCCAATCTTTGAGAACCCGGCTGACAGTGAACAACGTCGTCCCGGTCATTTCAGCCAAATCCTGGCGAGAAAGGGGGAGGTCGATCAAGATACCGGAATCAATTTTCCGTCCAGATTGGCGTGCCAACCGTAAAATGGCGCGTGCCACCCGCTGTTCCACCCTTTTGGTGGATAAATCTTTGACCGTATTTTGAAATTGTTGAATTTGCCCCGACATGATCTGGAGCGCGTTGAGGGCAATCCGGGGATATTTATCCATTAACTGGTTTACGGTTGTCCGATCCCAAAAAATTGCTTTGCAATCTCCCACCGCCTGAGCGGAAACCGGATAGGTGACATCTTTGAGAATCGCAATGACGCCGTAAACTCGTCCGGGCACTAGATACCCCAAGATCACTTGTTGACCGTCAGCGGTTACCTGGGCCAGCTTAACTTTACCTGCGATGAGGACGAAAGCATTGTGGGCGGGATCCCCTTCCATAAAAAAGAAAGCCCCATCATTGAGTTTTTTTTCTTGGCTGGATTGGATCGCCGCGGCTGCTTCTCTGGGATTCAAACCAGTGAGCAAAACAGTGCTTTGGGCAACTTGGGTTTCAGGGGGGGATAAAGTCATGCCCCAATTCTACTCTAAGATGCCTGAAACAAAAAAGAAGACTCCACAGAAGTGGAGTCTCTTTGAATGGTTGTGGAATGATGGTTGAAGGTACTCCCAACTCGGAACCCTCAACGCCAGACCCAATTAAACTGGTTCAATGACAGTTTTTTCTGAAAGCCTCAGACTTCGCACCACAATCACACTAATCCCCATTAAGATCAGCAACCAACCAATCCCTGTAGTGGTGAAGTGGAAAGCGTTCCCGTAGTTGATGCCACCAATGGTGTGGGTGGGAGCCATCAAGTATTGGATCGTCAGGCTGAGCGCGCCACAGACAATGGCCGCCGCGCCCCCAGCGATGTCGGAATCTTTCTTTTTGGCCTGGGTGAAATCGACTTTGGCCCACACGCCCGGAATCTTGAAGAGCAAGAAAATGATCAGGGTCAAAACTGTCGCGTAGACCACGCCGTCCACGGGCATGGATGAGCCAGTGTCGCGCAGTGCCCGAGATGTCATGATATGGATCACGCCAACGACGATGGCGCCTATCAATGCGATCAGCGAGTAACGATAGGCGTTGTCGCGACCTTTGATGAGCAGCACCACCGCCCGCACCATCATCACCCCGAAGGCGACCGTCACTACGACATATAACAAATAGAGCCACTGGAATTGAGCGATGGCTTCAAACCCCTCATATTTTGCGGGGTTGAGGGCTACGCACGTGGTCCCTGCACCGCCCGCAATATTGAACAGTGCCGAGATGGAAAGGAACAAAATGCCAATGAAACGTAAAAACTTACCCATGGTGGGCCTCCTGTGTTGGGCGGTTCTTAGTTTGATTGAAAATCAACCGATTTCCCGCCCAACCTGGCAAATTTCGGTTTGCAGGGTGTTACTGATTATAACCCGGGCCGAAATTTGCAATAAAAAAATCTAGTTGTATTGGCAACTAAATAAATGTAAACCCGATTACAAATGCCAGGGTTGTCAGCATGAGTAGACCGGGAAAAATGGACAAAATCCGTTCGCGAGTGAGAATGGGTTTTCCAGCTTTGAGAAAAGAGAGTAATAATCCACCCAAGCCGATCAGCATCCCTCCAATGCCAACCCAGGAAAACCCAATCGGAACGACACTGCGTATAGTCAAAAATAGAGGCAAGAAAAAGATGGTTAACCCGGCAATAGCGTGGGTGACGGCCAGGACGGGAACGGCAATTTTTTTTGGCCCGCGCAGACGGGTGATCAAGATCGCCAAAAACCCAACAACTGTGAATATCCCGTAAGGAATTCGATATTGAGACCCAAACTCAGTTACTAATCCCAATCCCATGCTGAGGGGTATCAATGTTGAGGCAATGACCACCTGAGGGGAGTCTAAAACTTCGAACCCTAAAATGATCATCAACAAACTGGCAATCACGATCACACCAAATCCGATGGTGTAATTGGCAATCGCCATGGAACTGAGTCCATCAATCCCTTGGACGACCTGGTAAGAGGCCAGGAGGGCGGTGACGAGGAGAAAGATACGGTCGAGGGGTTTCATAAAAAGGTTGAGGGTTGTGAGTTGTGGGGGATTGAGTTTTTTGGACAGTATTTGGCCCTCAACCCAGCACCCGCCACCCTCAACTCCTAAATCACATCCATCACAATCATCACCATCGCCCCTAACATGAAGAGCGACGCGTATTTGAACAGCCCAAAGTTAACCCGTTCGGAGGGGCGGATGGAAATGGCTATTGCTAAGCCGAGTAATCCAACTGAGAGCACACCCATCAAGCGCAGATAACCCCAGTCCATGCCGATGCCGACCGCGGCGGCGGCCATACAGATAGCGGCGAGGACACTGGAGATGGCGATGGTCACCCGAGTGAATTGGAACCCATAGGTTGAGGGGAAGGTGGGGACTCGAGCTGCTTTGTAATCCTCAAAATAGCGCATTGAGAACGTCAGGATGTGGGTAGGGATCCAGAACAAAATTCCAAAAGTGAGGGCTAAGCCGACCCAATCGATGTAGCCTAACCCTAAAGCTCGCCCAGCTAAAATGGGCATCCCTCCTGAAATCCCACCCCAAACAATGCTCCAGCAGGTTTTGCGTTTGAGCCAGAAGGTGTAAATGACTACATCAAAGAACAATCCGGCGAACACCACCAATCCGAACAGCCAATCCATCGCCAGGGCCCAACCGACACCCAGAACCGAAAGAATCAGGCCAAACCGCAGGGCTTCGGCGGGGGAGATTTTCCCGGTCGGCAGCGGCCGCCAACAGGTGCGGTTCATTTTGGCATCGATGTCCCGGTCATACCACATGTTCAAAACCGTCGAACCACTTATGGCGAGGAAGAGACTTCCGGCGACGCCCAATACCGTCCAGATGTTGAATACCGGGCAGCGCGCGCTCATGTATCCGGCCAAACCGGTGATTAGTAATAAGAAAGTTTGAAGCGACTTGATGAGAGGCCAGTATTTGGAGTGGAGCGTGGAGAGTGGAGAGTGGGAAGTGGACGGTTGTAAATTTTTTGTTGACATTGGTTGGGGATAATGAACTAGTGAATAGTTAATTTGATAATATTTATCTTATCAGGGAAATTGAGTTCAGTAAATTGCAGTTTTTTGGGTTAGGGAACTTAATTGATTAATCATTCCCTAACCCCTAACCTTTTACTCTTGTCCCTTAGTCTCTAGCGCAGCGGAAGCCGACGTTCGGGCTGAAGTATTCCGGTCCCGCCGAGTTACGCTTCCAGACTCGCAGATCGACGGCGTAGCTCTCTTTTGAGCCGCCGCGCAAGTAGCGGTAATGCTGGTCTTCGTAATCGTCGCCGACCCATTGCCAGACGTTGCCGGCCATGTCGTACAGGCCATAAGGGCTGGCGTGGTCGTGGGTTTCGTAGCCCTCATAGGTCTGACCGTTGTAGAAGCCCACCGGAGTGGTATCGGATTTGCCGGCCATTTTTTCGAACAGGTCGTGGCTGGAATAGTAGTTGGCATAGTTGCGCTCAACTTCTTCGCCCCAAGGGAAGGGGCGGTTGTCTTCCACCCCGCGGGCGGCCTTCTCCCACTCGATTTCGGTGGGGAGCTGCCAGTCGTAGTATTGACAGTAGGCGTTGGCACCAAACCAGGTCACCAGCGTGACAGGGTGATTGATGTAGGCTGGCAGTGAGGCGTAGGTATCGCCGTCGAGAGCAATCCGAACACCGGCGTCATCCAATGCAATGAGTTCGTACATCCCTTCGAGAATTTCTTCTTCGTGTTTGTAACCCTGGAAAGGGTCACCGGGATGATAGCCGACTGGAATTGCACCTTCAAATCCGATGGAGCCATCGGCCGCGGCCGCGTTCAAGAATTCGGCGTACTGCGCATTGGTGACGTTGGTGATCATGATCTCGTAGTCATAATCGACCATGACCTCAACATCCTCTTGGCCGCTCAGAAATTCGCCCGCGGGGATGGTGACCCAGCTATCGGGGTCGATGCCGGTCTCGATGAAGGGGGCTTGATATGCGGCGTTTACGGGTTGGCAGCCGACGATCAGGAGGGCAGCCAGCCCCAAAGTCAGGAGTAGGGTTGTCTTTTTCATTCTTCCACCTCCCCATAGCCGGTTTCCTCGTATTCTTGGGTCCATCTCCCCTCCTTTTTGAATAAATCGAATAACCGCCACAACATCAACATGGCTAACACGACGAGTACCAGGGCCAGGCCAAAGTCCGCAACCAGCATGGTCCAATTGACGATGGGCTGCTGGGCCGATTCGGCGACAAACAGGCGCTTCATTGAGAAGATGGTGACGGCGCCAAAAGCCAGGTCGGAGCCGATTATGACTAACCAGCCAAACCATTGGCGCAGTTTACCTTTTAATCCAGCGAGGTCGGCGTAATAAAAGAGGATGATAGTGGCAATGATCCCCGAGAGAATGTGCCAGTGACCGGTCAGGATGATGCGCTCTTCGCGGTGCGGCCAGACCCGGAAAATTTCGTCGAGTTTGACCGCCATAAAAATGCCTACCCCGCTGACGGTGAAGTTCATGAAGACCATCTGCCAGGTGGCCCCAAATTTGAGGGGATCGTGGAGCAGGGCTTTGATTTTTTGCCCGAAGTTGGCCTTTTCGATGCCCTGTTCGGCGAGGCGGTCTTTGATGAGTTTGTCCCACCCGAAGATGACCAGCATCAGGGCAGCCAGCATGACGCCCACCGATCCAAAGTAGATAATGGTATGGGCTGCTGGGAAGACCACGACCGACCAGGCCCCCAGCGAAATCACAATCGTGCCAACGACCATAAGGGGCATCGCAATTTTGTGGAAGATGCCTTTGAACTCGTACCATTTGCCGATGATTAAGGTCAGGGCAACGGCGATCAGGGTCAACATAATGTGCAGATGGCCGATGATTGATTTTTGCAAGATGGTCTTGTGGGGTTCACGGATCAGATCTTCAGCCAGGAAAGTTTCATGACCATTGCCCCAGTATGAACCGGAGATGGCCCCGAACACAGCTGAACCCAGGGTGGCGACCGCCATGGTGAAGAAGGCCAGGCGCTCAATATCGAGACCTTTTTTGGTTTTGCTCATCTCGGGATCGTCGATGCGATATTCTTTCTTCCAGGGCCAGAGCGCGCCACAGAGTAGCAGGCCGCCAAAGAAAGATAACGATAGTCCGAAGAGATACATCCCGTGAAAGACAAACTCATGGCCGAAATAGCCGAACCACATCCCGAATATTAGGGTGATCAGGTAGCCAAAGGTTACGGTGGCGTTGATTTGGGCCTGCTCGTATTTCTTCATTGGGACCATGCCGGTGATGAAGTAAACTTCCAGAGCGACCACGGCGACAGCGATGGAGTGATACAGCATAATGATCCGGCCTTCGCGCTCGGCCTCGATCATCCGCATCCCCAGGGTGTTGATGACGAAATCGGAAATCCCGAATTCCTGCATCGGCCCCGAGAGCATGCCAAATACGGCCGTCGTCAGAGAGATCAGCGCGATATTGAGCAGCGCCAACCCTTTCGTCGACCGAAAAATGAAATTGAAACGATCTTTGATAAATTCCATCAATACTCCTTCTGAGTGTAGCGGTAAATCCGATTTGTATTTGCTCAAAACATCAACCGCCACACTTTGGCAAATTTCGGTTTTGAGTTCATTATTCAATTCTGCAACTTTCCGAAATCTGCTTAGGCATAACGGTTAATTTTTCAAATTTATTTCAAGCTAAAATAACGTTACGCACGATTTGTGTCGAAATTCACGAACTTGTGACTAGAATAACATATGAACAATGGCTTGTCTTTGACATTTGTCAAATTGAAATAAAACTTAACGCGGAGACGCAGAGTTGCGGAGACGCAAAGTTAAAAAATCTCTGCGTACTCAGCGTCTCTGCGTCTTTGCGTTGAAAATAAATTAACTGTTATCGAGGTCTTTCATGAAGCCCCAGGTGAAGGCCAGGGTCATGAGCAAGAGCAGGGGAGCCAGAATCGCCAGAACGAGTTCGGTGCTGAAGAATAAAAGTTGGGAGCCAGATACCAGGAAGGCCAGGGCGATCCCACCGATGCCGATCAGGGCGCCGCCAACACCAACCCAGAAGAAACCTTTGGGGGCTTGGCCATTCTTTTCAGCGAAAATCGGTCCAAGGAAGATCACGAAACCGGCGACACCATGGAACAACGGAACGGCCAGTTTCTTGAGGCCCATCCCGCCAATGCTGGTGACGGCGATCGCCAGAAAGCCGACCAGAGCGAACCACTTGAAGGCTTTTTTCCACTGCGGGTAGAACTGTTCCGCGACACCCATGGACAGACCCAAGGGGATCAGGGTTGCAATTGGCAGAATGAAGGGCGAGAGGGCGGTGCCACCCATGCCAAGGATGCCGTAACCCAGGAAGATCAACAGTAGGCCAGAAACCAACAATACGGCAAAACCCATCAGATAATAAATATCGTAGGTTTCTTTCTTGGCACTGTAGCGCCCCCAAAAACGATACAGGGCGTAAATGGCAACGAGGCCGGTCAGCAGTAATACAATTTTGTCGAACATGTGCATTCTCCTTATGAACAATAAAAAAGGTCCGCGGGGGAGGTACCATCTCACCCCATCACATTGTGACATATTCTATAACCCTGGTCTGTGATTTAAGTCACAAATTTTAGCGGATTAGTCTGAATTCAGAAGAATCACACCCCCAATATGTGACAAGAAATTATTCGTCTTGGAGAATGAGGGGAGTAACCTGAGCCAGTTTGGCGAGTTCGGCGGGGTTGGTGACCGTGATTTGGGTGCGCGTGGCTGTGATTACCCCCAATTCCACCATTTTTTTGATGGAACGACTAACCGCTTCATGGACGGTGGCGGCCCGCGCCGCGATTTGTTGGTTCGTATCTGTGTAACGGTTAATCGGATTTTCCCCGAATTGGCTCAATGTCAGAATTTCTTTGGCAGTCCGCGCCAATACCGAGCGGCTGATCAGGTTTTCGTAATGTGAGAGCAGTTGGCGGTTCCGGGTTGCCATCACCCGCAGGAGACCCGTCCCCAGTTCAGGGTAGCGTCGGAATAAAAATTGGTATCGCTCACAATCCAAATGCCAGAGCAAACATTTGCGGTCAGCGATGGCCGCAACCGGATTGGGGTGCCCATCAATGACGGTCACCTCGTTAAACATGATCACCGGTTTGACGATCGAAATAATCGTTTCCTGACCCTGTAACCCCTTTTTACATAGCCGCACCTGCCCTTGCAGGATCACGAACATCCCCGCGGGATCAGCTCCCTCGTGGAAAATGACCTCATCTTTTGAAAAACGAAGCATTTGCCCCGCAAAAACGATTTCCTGAATAGCGGAATCAGCTAATCCCTGGAAATGGGCCACACTGCGGAGGCGGGGAAGGAGGTTGGTGAGATTTTCCATAATAAAAAATCAGGGTCTGTTTTGAGACCCTGATTATAGTTGAAATTCTCTTCAACGATGGGTGATTCTACATTCTAAGCGGCAACAGCTTCTGTATTCGTCCACCGGGCCCAGAGATTATTCGGCCAAACCATGATGACCAACAAGATCAGACAGCAGATGGGAGCCAGGGAGAAGAGGGAGAAGCGGCCCAACTCCTGAGCGGTGACAATTGCTAGTGGAATGCCGATGACCAGTTCGAGTACGCTGGCCGTAAAACCGAGGACCCAGGTCCATTCTTTGGCACCCATCAAAATTGAGACGGTGCCGATGCCCCACCCGATCATTGCCAGCCAATGCATACGCTGAACTAGGGTGAAGAAGGGGGCTCCAATCGTGATAATACGGCTCAGGCTGGCGATCCCATTCATCAAGCAGAAGACCCAGGCCATGCCGGCGACAAAGCCGACCAGGGTTCGGCTCCAGGTCAATTTGCCGACTGGAACCATCAGGACGAAATAAACGATCAAGAACGGCCAGAACAATGTGAAATAGACTGGAGGTAATCCGGCCGCCATAAAGGGTACATTGATGAACCAGGCCCCTTGGAGGGAGAGGACGATGGCGATCACTGAGAGCAAAAAGGCCCAGCTTTTCTTATTGAAAAATCCATACGCACTGACCAAAAAGATGACTCCGCCGACGATGCCCAAGTCTGCCATGGCCGGGTTGATCCATTTCAGCAGGATTTCACAGCCGGGTTCCGCAGCCTCGGCGGCCATCCCTTTGAAATACCAGTTCAAGAAAATGATGAAGTGTCCGATGATGCCCATCAGCCCAGCGATGGTGGCGACGATGCCGCCTAGTTTTTCGTTTCTTTCCATTTTGTATTCTCCTTTTTATTGGTGTATGTGAAATATAACGCAATTTAGGTTTGAAGTCTTTGCGTTAAGTTCAAAAGGTCAGAGAGATCTCACTGGTCAAATTGGTCTAAAAGGTCTAACAGGTCGCTGACCAATCAGACCTTTTGGGCCAGTGAGACCAATTTGACTAATTGACTGGCGCTTCTCCCGTATGACACGAGCATCCTTTATAGTAGGCCGCATCATTGTGAGCCGCGACATAGACGACGGTGTTCGGTTCGATATTGAGATTACAGCCTTTGAAAAAAAGCGGATTCTCATCGGCATCCAGGTCCGCGTCAGCCATCTGCGCCTCGCAACTGACATACACCGTCCCGCTCCAATTATCGTTGCAGAGGGGATAATCAACCAATTTATCGACTTCCACCATCTTTCCTTTGACCTCAACCATCACCGGAGTTAGCTGTGGGTCCGGAGCCGGAGTCTGGCGTAAGGCTTCTAGTTCGATGGCTGGTTTGGGGGTTGTGTTTTCATCCACGCAACCCTTCCGCTCCCGTTCACAGGCGGAGAATAGTAAAGTGATACCTAGTAATATGATTCCCGACAAATAAAACCGTTTCATAATTACTCCTTGAAAATAGAACTTTTCACCTTAGCGGCTTCGCGTGCGATTTGCATCATTGATTATGTTCATACACCTCCCCGGTATGACACGAACACCCCTTGTAAAACGGCTCATCATTATGGGCTGCAACGTAAACTACGGTGTTGGGTTCTATATCGAGTTGGCAGCCCTCCAAAAACCGGGACCCAATTTCAGGGTCCCACTCGGCAACTTGGGCTTCACAACTAACGTAAACGGTTCCATGCCACTGATCGTTACAGAATGGATAATCCACCAATTTATCAACCTGAACCATTCTGCCGCGGATTTCAACCACGACGGGGGTCGGTGCTGGTCCTGCGGCGGGCTTGAGTTCTAATAAATCTGCCAGTTGAACTGGGGTTTTGGGTGTTTCCATCTCAGGCGTGCAAACCGTTTTCTGACGATCACAGGCGGCCAAACTGAAGACTAAAACCCCAACTAATACCCAAAATAATGTGTTTTTGTTTCGCTTCATTCGTGTCATTCGAAATATTCGTGGAATGCGGGTTTATCGGTAAGTATACGGAATAGTGTGAAAAGGGCTTGAAAAAAGAGGGGATTGGAAGC
>CAYVQU010000136.1:0-14662 GCA_964453155.1 uncultured Anaerolineales bacterium
AACTACACACCTGGACCAGAGCTCCATTTTCGAGTTCGACGGTGGCTTGGGCTAAATCTTCGACTTCGACATCTTTGAATATTGCCTTGGTTGTGTAACCCATAGCCGAAATGGGACGGCTGCCGATGGCCCACAGCGCGATGTCGATGAAATGGCTGGCTTGCGTGATTAATGTCGCACCTCCGGCCTGGGCGATGGTTTTATGCCAGGGAGAATCATTGAAATAGCCCTGTTCCCGATGCCAAGGGACATTGATCCGGGCGTAAAGTACTCGCCCCAACGCTCCGGCCTGCGTCGCCCGCGCCAGGGCATAGCAGCCGCGATCATATCTGTTCTGATAATTGACCCCAATTTTCAAACCTTTTTCCTGCGCATAGGCGACGATCTCGCGCCCCTCAGCCAGGGTGCGGGTGATCGGCTTCTCGGTGAAAACGTGTTTACCTGCCTCAAGTGCATAGCGGATGATCGGATAGTGCAAATTATGGGGGACAGCTAGATAGACCGCAGAGGTATCCGTTGTGCGAATTAGTTCGCGATAATCGGTGAAAACCTGCTTAATTCTATGTTTCTTGGCAAATGCGTCCGCCCGTCGTCGCGAGATATCACAACAGGCGGCTAATTCAACCCCCCGTGTCAGCCGGGCTAAAAATGCCATTGGATCAGCAATCCCCCCGCACCCGATGATGGATAGTGATAATTTAGGTAGAGTTCGCCGCATAGTTTAAAATGAGAAGCGTGAGTATCTAAAACTCACGCTTCTCGGATTAGGTTTCACGTTGACAGACCCATGCCAACCCTTTGGTTAGAATTTCTTGAACCGCGGGTTCCCGGAGTGAGGCGGCCCGGTGCCCAGGGCAGGCATAGCAAACTCTCCCGTTTCCATGCCGCCGGGTCCAAACCATAGGAACCGGATGACCATCAAAAAGGGAGGTGAAATGGGTTTCGATATCGGGTTTCAGGGTGTGGAGATACAGTTCGTCTTTGAGACTGAAAGCAGGGATACCGGCAAAGATTTTATTCGGAGTGATAACCGGGTTGATTTCGAACTTCTCGATCGGCCCATGCCCAGCAAATTTACCGCCGAGAATATCGGTGTAACGGTCTTGCTGTTTGAACGAAGCAGTCGCGGAATGGACGGCCAACACCCCACCCCCCTTGGTCACATAATCTTCAAATTTATCTAACGCTGCGGCAGACACCTGCTTGTGATGGTAGTACAAGACCAGGGCTTGAAATGAAGCTAGGTCAATCTTCAGTATGCCGTCCAACGTGCGGACGCGTTTAAACTGGTATCCCGACCCCGGCTGAGTCAAAATATAACTCAACCAAAAACGGGCGGTTACTGGGGGGTGAACCCAACCATCGGTGACGAGGAGTATATTGGTAGACATGTCAATTCGTATTATGGAACGCTGATCTAGCAGATTAGGGCGGATTATTTTTTATAGGCATAAATCCGCGGAAACTCGCGTCAGCGGAGCAGCATCCGCGTTCTATCCATTCAACTCCTTGTACAACTTTTTATTCTGATGATACAGCCGTTTGAAGACCTGATACTGCTTCTGGTACATTTTATGATTTTCGAAATTAGGGCTGAATTGTTTTTCGACGGCGATCATATCCTTGGCCTGTTCGAAATCGGTGACTCCCAGACCAACGGCGCAGGTGATCGCCGCGCCCAGGGCCCCCGCGTTTTGAGGGTCGGCGACGACTTCGATGTTGCGACCGGTGACATCGGCCAGAATTTGTGACCAAACGTCAGATTGAGCCCCACCACCGACGAACCGTAGGGTTTCTTGCCGGGGGACGCGCTTTTCGACGGCTTCCAACATCCATAATTTATGATAAGCATCCCCCTCCAAAACGGCCCGGATCATTTGGCGTTTGCCAGTCTCTAACCCGACATTGAAGAACATGCTGCGGACGTAGGCATCTTCAAACGGAGCCCGGTTGCCGTGCATCCACGGGGTGAAGATCACGCCGCCGGCGCCGGGCTCGACTTCGGCCACGACTCCGTTGAGATAGTCGTACAGGCTGCGTTCTTCTTCTTCGAGATCGGTGATTTTTTGTGGTTCCAGATAAATGCCGATGGCGTCTAGAGCTAGGTGGTCGCGAACCCATTGCAAGCAGCTCCCGGAGGTTTCTTGTTCGGCGATGTAATTGTAATGACCCGGGATGGCCCCTAAAATGGATGTCAGCAGAGAACCTAAATCGGTCATGCGTTTATCGACATTGCCAACGACCCAGCCCGAAGTGCCGATATAAATGTGGGTTTCGCCGGTCTCGAAACAACCCGATCCCAGTGAAATCAGGGTTAAATCGCCCCCGCCGCCAATAACCGGGATACCCGCTACCAACCCTAATTCAGCCGCGGCTTGGGAGGTCAGTTGTCCGGCGACATCGGTGGCCTCGATCACGCGCGGCAGGTGATCCATATCAATGTCAAATTTGCGGCACAGGGGTTCAGACCAGCCCAATTTACCGGGGCGAGTGTCGTACAGGAAGGTCACATGGGCCGAGTCAATCCCCATCGTGAATTCGCCCGAGGCTCGCAGGACGAGATAATCTTTAACATCCAGCCATTTGTGCATCCCATTGAAGATTTCGGGCTCGTTGTCTTTGACCCAGTGATATTTCCAAATCGGGTCTTTGGGGGTGACACCAGCGCCGCCGTTGATTTGGATCCAACGCAGGAGGGTGAAGGCGTTCCACTCTTCGATTTTGACTAACCCGTTGTAGAGATATTTCTCGATCTGGGCTGTCGAACGGCTGTCGAGATAATTCATCGGGTTGCGCAGGGCGGTTCCTTCCTGATCAACGGGGATAAAGGCTTGCATTTGGGCGCAAAACGCAAGCCCCTGGATATCCTGGGGATCAACCTGGCTGCTTTCTAAAACCAATTTGGTTGAATCGACAATGGCGCCCCACAACTCGTCCACTTTCTGCTCTGCGCCCCCTTTTTCTAGGATGTAAAGGGGATACTCCACGAGTTGGGAATCCACCAGTTCAAGTTTTTGTCCCAATTTATAAATGCAGGCTTTGTTATTGGTCGTCCCCACATCGTGGACGAGAACGTATTTGGGGGTGGCGGCAACTTCGGTCATTGGCTTCTCCTCTTCTAAGCGTAAGGGTGAGATGATGTTACAACCCTAACCCCTCACCCTAAACCCCTATTCTCTACTCTTTATAACCCCTCCACACTCGAAAGGACATGCTCGAATTTATTCAAGGCTTCATCAATAATTTCGTCGGTATCGGCCAGGCTGGTGTACATCCGGCTGCCAGCCAGGGTAACGACGCCGGAGGCCATGTAGGCCGCGCCCATTTCTTCCATCATATGTTTGCGGGGTTTGACCTCTTTCATTAATTTCAAAGGATTTTTGAAATCCAGGAGCATGACGCCGGAGGTTTCCAGGTGACAAATGGAGCCTTGATTGTAGGCTACGTAGGGGAGATTCAGGCGCGCGATGATTTCTTGTAACCCCTTAGTGAGGCGATCCCCGGCTTTTCCGGCAACGACGGCTGCGTTGGTGCGCGCCATCTCTTCGATGGCGTAATAACCAGCCGCGCAACTCATCGGGTTGGCTGAGAGGGTTCCCCCAACGTAAGCACGTTCGCCCGTGCCACCAATCCCGGCTGCGAAAGTCAGCATGACGTCTTTGCGTCCGCCGATCCCGCCCGCCATGGGATAGCCACCGGTGATGCATTTGCCGAAAATGGTCAGGTCAGGTTTGACATTGAAATAACCCTGCGCCCCGCCCAAACCCAGCCGGAAACCGGTGACGACTTCATCGAAAATGAGCAGCGCGTCAAACTCATCGCAAAGTTCGCGTACTTTTTGGTTAAACTCAAAGGGAACCGGGCGGGTACCGCTTTCAGGCCCGAGGGGTTCAACGATCACGGCTGCCGTGCCGCCGGAGAGACGGTTGAGCATCAATTTTCGCCGGAGGGCACTCAGATTGTTGGGGTAAAACTCTTGCGTGTGTCGGTTGGCACCTGTGGGAATACCGGTAGCCTCTAAGCGGCCGGTGCCGGGGATGTGCAGCCCGTAGACCATCTGGTCACTCCAACCGTGGTAGGCGCCGCCAACTTTGATGATCTTCTTCTTACCCGTAAAGGTGCGTGCGGCGCGGATGGCACCCATCACGGCCTCGGTCCCGGAGCCTAACATGCGGAACATCTCGATGGCAGGCATGTGTTTGTTGATGATCTGGGCCAACTTGAGTTCGAACTCATGAAACAACCCAGTCACTGGACCGCAGTCATTAACCAGTTCTAAAACTTTGTCCCGAACAGGGGCGTAATTGCTCCCCAAAATGGTTGGGCCGCCAGCCTGTAGGAAGTCGATATACTGGTTGCCATCCACATCCCAGAGATGAGCTCCTTCAGCCTTAGCCATCGCCATCGGGAAGGGATAATTGAAGGCCAGGTTATGCTGCACCCCGCCAGGGATGTATTCCTTGGCCTCGTCGGTCATGGCCTTGGATTTGGCGGCTTTCGTTTCGAAGTATTGTAAATACTCGTCCATCTTATCCCGCTTAATCGGCCGGATGGGTTGGCTGACGAGTGCTTTCAGTTTGGCGTAGATTTCGGTGGTATCGTGGTAGTCGGTTATGGCGTATTGTTGGGTCATAATAACTCCAGGGGTGAGGGGTAAAAGGGGCAGGGGGCAGGGTTTCTCAAACTCTGGTCCTTTATCCTTTAGCCCCTAACCGTTTTTGATCTTTGCGTAATTTAAAAAAGGCTATCTCTCGAATTGCTAGTGGAATCCTTGTCACTTTCTTCTCGGTGCAGAGCGCCAGGAGGTAGGTCAGGGCGCTTTTTTCGAATATTAACAGGTTTTCGACGCCACGTTCTGGCGTAGAGCCGAAACACAACGCGCCGTGGTTTTTCATGATGTAGGCATTATGATTGTTGCCGACCATTTTCTGGATATTTTTGCGCAGAAAACTGGTGCCCGAGGGGCCATAGGGCACGATCTCAACTTTGCGGCCCAGCCAGCGGACTTGCTCATCGTACAAATCTGGGATGGGGGTGTTGATCAGGGCCAGCGCGCTGGCATATTCCATATGGGTGTGGATTACGCAGCCCACATCGGTGCGGTGCTCGTAAACGGTGGCATGCATCCCCGTTTCAATGGAAGGTTTGTGATCGCCCTCCACTTGTTTTAACGAAAAATCGACGACACAGACGTCGTCGACCGTCATCAGGGCATAATCAAAATTGGAGGGGGTAATGGCCAGGGCTTCTTCATTGGAGACGCGAACTGAGACATTTCCGCCGGTTCCAGCCAAAAAACCTTTCTGGAGTAGCGCCTGGCATTGGGTGACAACTTGTTGCTTAGCTTCGTAGTATTTGTTCATACAACTCCATGGTTGGAAATTTTGGAAATCAGGCTAATTTAGAAACCAACTTAGGTCGAAAATTGTGCTAGGCGGAGCGGTAGATCTGAAAGTGGAATGTAATTACTGAAACCGCTCTATCCAATCTAAACGCTGTCAAGATTTTAGTCTGCCCGATACCCACTGTCAAGCGGATAAAGATCACATCTATTGATTAGGGTCAGTGGATGGTATATACTTGGTTTAGGAAATCCAATTTTTTGTTTGATCATGTTGCCAACCATCGGGGAGTAACTTATGACGTTTCCAGCGGTCGAATCACTTGAATCAGCCTTGTTTATTCTCAAGACTGCGAACGCTTTTGGTGATGAATTTGGGGCTGAAGTTAAAAATGCCATTGCCAGTACCGAAGACAAAATCCTTCAGAAGCGAAATAAACGCAAAATGCTGGGCCAGGTGAATGGGCTTTTAGAAAACGAACTCGAACAGCGCATACCTGCTGAAAATCGAGATCGGATTCAAAAGCACTTGGGGAAATATTTTGATCTCTTGATCCCATACCAGGAAGTAATGTTTTCCAGCAAGCAGGGCGCCCGGGTCCCTAATTATGGCCAAGCACTCCATATGATGACCCAAAAAATCCATAATGCTTTGTTTGAATGGGAATGTTTTAAATTCTGGGGAGAAAAATTTAAGGTTGTTGATCATCCGGATGACCCTGAAAAAAAGAAAGAAACGGTTTTTGCCTTTCTCACCGCTCATCAAACATTAGCTGCCTTAAAAGATGAGAAATCTACCGTTAGGCCCAAAGGAGTAGGCTTTGAGATCGATAAGGGTCTATATTTTGGGATCGGTCAGGCAAATCACAAATTATATTTGCATTCTGAAGATCGGTGGGCCTTGCAACGGGGGGATTTTAATGAGTTCTATTTTCGAGGTCATGAAATTTGTTTTCGGCATCATATCGTGAATGATGAAAGTTTTCAACCGGAGATGTTTACGATCACTCGGGCTGATTTTGTCCGCATTGCTACCGGCCTGTTGAAGGATTTTTTGACTTACTCACAAGAAGTTCGGAAAGAAGTTGGCGAAATTGAGGCCTTGTTGTTACCGGCGGGGCAGCAAAAACCTAACCGGATTGTGGAATTAGGACGATTGTGGGGGCAATTCTTCAAAATGTCGGAAGATTTCTTTGTAGCCGCTCCCCAATCAAAAGATGCCGTCGATACTTTTTTAGGTGTGTCTCTGACGACGATTCTGTTGACCCTATCTGTTCCATTGTCTTTTCTCAACGCTGAAAAATTACTCACCGTGCAAATGAATTTGGGGCGGTATTTTGATGCGAATACGGTCTTTTTCACCGTAATTTTTCTCATTGTGGGGTTGATGATTTTGCTGCCGTTTGGGTTTTATCTGATCAATGGCATGATTTATTTAACCGCCCGGTGGTTTAAGGGCCAAGGAGATTATAAAACTCAAACTTTTAATCAATCTTTGGTCGGGGTGCCGTTTTCGGCCTTCATTTTATTAGCTGCGCTGATGGGGTTGATTCCCCCGTTGGCTGGTGTGGATTTTGGCTATTATCTCGAGCGAATATTTAGTGTTGTGGCAAGTTTGTACGCTTTAGTCCCAGCCTTACGGGCCCTTAAGATCACCCACCGGTTTAAATATATATCAGCCATCTGGTCCGTACTCATACCAAATCTGGGCCTATTATTCCTATTCAGCTTGGAAATAATTTGGGTGATGACTTTCTTTCCGGCTTTGCAAATTGAATTTAAAAGCATCATAGATTTTCTGAGTAATTTGATTTCATTTCCAAATTTCTAACGATGGATCAAGGAGTTTCATAATGAAAAAGATAATTCCAACCCTGATCATTTTTTTGAGCCTGAGCATGTACCTCACCGCGTGCTCATTATTAACCGATCTTCAGGAACTGGATTCCGAATCAAGTGAGGCTGAATCAGACGTCATAGCTGATCAAGAAGAAGTGGGCGGCGAAGCTGTTCTCGATGAGGCCAACCCAGCCGAAAACGTAGGTGGAGAAGCTGAAACTGTGGCCGCAGTTACCGGAAATTATTCCGTTGTCGCCACTGGACAGCAATACTGTTATTCTGATGTCGGGACTATTCCGTGTCCGGCGGAGGGAGAAAATTTCTTCGGTCAGGATGCTCAATACCCCGGCAACACTCCCCAATATGTAGATAACGGTGATGGTACGGTATCTGACCTTGTTACCGGTTTGATGTGGCAACAGGACCCCGGGGCTAAGATGACTTATGAGGCCGCGCGTAATGGGGCTGCCGGCTTCAACTTGGCCGGTCACTCCGATTGGCGGCTGCCCTCCATCAAGGAGTTATACTCGTTGATCCAGTTTTCGGGGATTGACCCGGCGGCTTGCCCAACTGCTGACAATTGTCCAGATTTACTCCCGTTTATTAATGCGGATATTTTCATTTTTAATTATGGGAATGTAGATGCAAATGAACGCTTGATCGACGCCCAATATCTTTCGAGCACTGAATATGTTGTCCAAACCGTGGGGCCGAAACTCGTTTTTGGAGTTAATTTTGCTGATGGACGCATAAAAGGGTATCCAGCAGGCCCAGGTGGACCAGATGAAAAGCAATTTTTTGCCCGGTATGTCCGTGATAATCCGGAATATGGAAAAAACCAATTCTTGGATAACGCCGATGGCACCATCACCGATCAAAGTACCGGGTTGATGTGGATGCAATCGGATAGTCTGACTGGTTATTATTGGGGCGAAGCCCTGGCTTATTGCGAAAATCTTGATTGGGCCGGATACTCGGATTGGCGCCTGCCCGCTGCTAAAGAGCTGCACAGTATTGTAGATTATGCTCGTTCACCCGATACGACCAATTCTGCCGCGATTGCATCGATTTTTAGTAGCTCATCATTAGCAAATGAAGCTGGGAACCCAGATTTTCCGTTTTATTGGTCGAGTACCTCACTTGTCAATCGAGTTAATGGGGGGGTAGCCGCCGTTTATCTTTCGTTTGGGCGCGCAATGGGGTATCTGCAAGATCAATGGCAAGATGTCCATGGTGCCGGTGCCCAACGCGCTGATCCGAAATCTGGTGACCCGGCCGATTTCCCGACCGGTCGCGGCCCTCAGGGAGACGCTGTCCGGATAAAAAATTATGCCCGATGTGTCCGGGAGGGGGTTATGGGCGCGGTGGTGGTGGGTGGTAATACCGACCCCCTGATCTTAAGCCCAGGAGATTTACCCACCAGCGAAGAAATCCAAGATCAACTCCCGGCTGAAGGTGAGCAGCCCCAGTTACCACCCAATGAAGCAGTTGAGGCCTGTTCGGATCTTGCAGCGGGGGCTGAGTGTTCTTTCAATGGTCCTACCGGAACAGTAAATGGCACCTGTCGTGATCTGATGGGCCAATTGGCTTGTGCTCCGAATCTGGGGTTGCCGGGCTTGCCATAAATAGCCTTCGGGTTTATCACACACAGGAGTACGAAATTTCGTACTCCTGTTTTTTTGTAGCTTGATCGGTTAAAATGATAAAAAAAACCAAAAATATCTAAATATTGGAGATCGTATGCGAAAACAACCAATAAGTAAATTGAATTTGTTCGGCGTTCTACTCTTGTTGATCGGTCTGGTATTGAGCGCTTGTGGCGATGATGAATACTATGAAGATGATTATTATGAACCGGAGGCTGGAGAGATCCAAGCCAAAGAACCGCCTGAGACGGAATCCACGGTTTCTGGAAATTTGGGTGGAGAAGAGGTCTATCTCGAAATTATCAATGAAACCGATTACGAGTTATGTGGTTACTTAGCCGCGCCTGACGATGCTGTTGAGTTTACCGATGAGCATATATTTTCAGAAGAATATCTGGCTCCCGGAGAAAGTTTCGAGTTTTATGATTTGGAGGTTGGAGAATTTTATTTGGCCGCCTTCGATTGTGATGAGTATGAAATTGTGGTCGAACCAGTCTATGTGGATTATCAGGCCGGCTCGTTGGTTTGGTATGTCGGCTATGAGGTTGAGTATGTGGGTGGAGAAACCGCCAGTGTCTCTGAGAATGCGGCAGTAGCTGAAGCACAACTAGAAGATTCCACCGAATCCAAGGACAGCAGCACCGATACGAATCATTCGACCGGAACATCTCCCGGTGAAACGGATATCGGTTTCCGTCCAAACACCGATGGTTTTCGGTTCGAGAATTATGGCAACGAATCGGTTTCATCTAATCTCACCCCCGTTGAAATACAGCGCATGTTTGGCGATCAGGTCTGTGCCAGCCAGGCCGGTGGTGAGTGTATTCTGACTCCGCCAGCCAAACAATGGATGAAAGAGGTTAACGAATATATGGATGGTGGTCACTGTGAGGGGATGGCTGTCCTGAGTTTGTTGATATATATCGATGAAATTGATCCGAATCAGTTTGGGGGCGCGACTGCTCATCAACTTTCATTGAACAACCAGGCTTTACAACGGGAGATTGCGTATTGGTGGGCGACTCAGGCAACCAATCCTGCGACCTCTGTCCGGATTGACGCTTCGCCGCGCGCGGTGGTGGATGCCTTGATAGAGACTTATACCGCTTATCCTGCCGCAGATGAATCCTGGGTGATGGGCATCTATATGCCCGATTGGAGTGGGGGCCATGCCATCACTCCCTTTGCAGTCGAAGATGTTGGTGATGGGTTATACAATATTTTGGTTTATGACAACAATTGGCCGGACCAAATCCGAAAAGTCGAGGTCGATTATGAAGCGAATACCTGGTCATATCAGGCTGCGACCAACCCTAATGAACCCGAGTCCCTCTATGAGGGTGATCAAAGCACCCAAAGTCTAGAAATCATGGGGCTTTCCAAACGGTTGGTGCAGCAGGATTGTGATTTTTGTCTTGATAGTGGTCAAGGTAATCTGCTCAAAGGGCGCGGTTTGGCCGCCGCGGCGCAAGCCTACAATCAAATTTGGCTGACTGGACAGGCGGATTTATTGATCACCACCAGCGATGGGAAAAAACTAGGATTTGATGGAGATGCGTTTGTCAACGAAATTCCGGGGGCCAAAACCCAGAATATGAAATTTGGCCTGGATATTTGGGACCTCAACAATGAACCGGTGTATTACATCCCTCTCGGTGTGGAATTTTCGATAAAAGTTGATGCCAGTCGGGTAACCGAAGGGATCACTTCTAATGTGGCAATGATTGGCCCTGGCTATGATTTGGTTATCGCCGACCTATATCTCGATCCTGGCGAAGCCGATGTCATCTCAGTATCCCCCGATGGCAGTCGCCTAGCCTACAGTACCGAGTACAACGACGCGCCCGATATGATCTTTGGAGTTGAAACCCTAGACGCGGATTACGAATTTATCATCGCCGCATTGGATATTGAAGCCGGCGCCGAATTTGTCATCGAGTTGGACATTACCAATGGCCTTTTGAGTATCAATACCGATAACACCACTGAATATGGTACCTATGAAATTGTCATGGACCGGATTGATGAAGATGGCGAATCCTGGTTCCAAAACGATGATATCTACCTGGAGCCCGGTGACACCGCTTACCTGTTGTTCGAAGAGTGGGAAGGCCCGGGCACCAGTATGTTCATCGATATCGATTACGACAGTGATGGGGAGATAGACGAATCCATTGAGTTGGTTGACGAATACGGCCAAAACTGAGATCCGGTAATACTAAAAAAATATTTCAGATCCCCGGCAGCTTGCTGCCGGGGATCTTCTTTACTGAACGCATACCACTTCTTAATAACTTCTAAACAACTTTTTGTCATACTTACTCCAAGCTCAAATGATGGAGAAAGATATGACCTTCCTGACCTCACTAAAAACCCACCATCGCTTTTCACCCGACGCAGACCAACGATATCGTCAATGGCGGTTACAGGCTGAACTGGTGGCCACCGGTATCGGTGCGATATTGAAAGATTACCAACCGATTTCTCTCAACGAGATGGAAGGCGTGGCCCTCCTTAACCGCACCGATACCAAGTTTGTCTTACATGTGGACCAACTCGCTCAAGTTTTGCAGCATCTTGGGGGGCAATATCGAGTTCTAGAAATATCTCACCGCCGGTTGCATGCCTATCACAATATCTATTTCGAGACTCCTAATTTCACCCTTTTCGACCAGCATCATCGCGGCCAGCGTGATCGTTTCAAAGTTCGCTGTCGTCAATACGTTGATTCAGGACTAAATTATCTCGAAATTAAGCGGAAAAATAATCTGAACCGGACGATTAAG
Organism: uncultured Anaerolineales bacterium; assembly: GCA_964453155.1. GTDB lineage: Bacteria > Chloroflexota > Anaerolineae > Anaerolineales > UBA11858 > CAYVQU01. Next base: position 11,613 of record CAYVQU010000136.1, read on the forward strand.
AGCCGGCTAAAAACGATTGAATTCGTCGAGGATTTAAGCCCCTACCACGCTGAATTCTTACAGGACTATTACCCCTACTCCCCGCACCCTCTCGCCCCGGTTCTCTGGAATGACTTCCAACGGATGACCTTGGTCAGCACCCAGTCGGTCGAGCGTTTGACCCTCGATATCAACCTGGGTTTCTCCAATGGTTGGAACCAGATGGGGTTGCCAGGAATTGCGGTGGCTGAAGTTAAGCAAGACGGTTTCTCTATTCACTCTGATTTCATGGCTCAAATGCGATCCTGGGCGATCCCCCCCCAACGTTTTAGTAAATATTGTATGGGAGTTACTTTGTTTTACCCGGATATCAAAGCCAATTATTTTAAACCTCGCACAATGTTGGTCGATCGTCTGATCCAAATGGGAGCGTAGAAAAAATTTTTGGTTAGTTGGATAGTTTGTCGGGTAAACGAACAAACTATCCAACTAACCAACCATCAGGAGCACAAAATGGATACACTCACCGAAATTTTACTCAACTTTGGTTTCAATTTCCTGGTCGTTTTGATCATTGTCCGATTTATTTATTACCCGCAGACGCGCGATAAAGCTTATGTTTTCACTTTCTTTGCGTTCAACACCATTATCTTTTTCGTAATCGGTTTACTCAGCAGCATCAACTTAAGTGTCGGGTTCGGTTTTGGTTTGTTTGCCATCTTCTCAGTTTTGCGCTACCGCACCAACCCCATTCCAATCCGCGAAATGACCTACATTTTTATCATCATCGCCCTTCCTGTGATGAATTCCATCCTCCTAAGCGAAAACGGTTTTGCCGCCATCGGGATTGCCAACCTGATCATCATCCTGGTGCTCTATATTGTCGAGCAAGGTTGGGGTTTCCAATACTTAGATCATCAAACGATCCAATATGAAAAAATCGAACTCATCAAACCTGAAAACCGCCAGCTCTTGCTCGAAGATTTACACCAACGAACCGGATTAACCATTAAAAAAATCGAAATCGGTTGTATCGACTTCTTAAAAGATACGGCTAAAATCGAAGTATTTTATGAAGAGGTCTAAAGGGTCCTAATTGTCAAACGGGTCGAGAAGTCCGACCAATCTTAACCCTTTAGATCACCAATGGAGTTAGCCATGAAAACTAAGCCAATCTTTTCTATCTTAATAATTGGATTATTCTTGTTTACCGCGTGCAATCCAGGGATCGTGTTCGGTGCGGAACAAGTTCTTCCAGTCGAACCCAAACCCTACCTGGAAATTGAAAGTGATACTGATCAACTTCAGGCTGAACCGGCCCCCGCGGCTGATCTCCCGATCGCAGCTGAGCAAAAAGAACCCGCTCAGCCGGAGGTCGCAGCGCCAGCTGATGAAAATGACACCATTTCTGTCGAATCCGAGAATCGGCCTGTGAGTTGGTCAGACGAAACGCACAGCAAGTCGGCCGATCCTAACTTTGAGGTTGTTTTTCCCCAAGATGAGGTCAACCGCCTCGATATCTCCATTGACTCGGCAAACTGGGCTGCAATGATGGCCGATATGACCTCCATTTATGGTGAGTTTGGCTCTCGGCCGCGGGGTGGACTCATGGGGGGCGGGGTCCGTCCTGGGAATGGGAATCCGCCCGAAGGTGGGCCGGGGGCGTTCCCCAATCCCCTAGCTGAGGGCGATGGTCCCCAAGGTGGTGGAAATTTCCAGGGTCCGGGTGGTATTGGTGGGGGGACTTTAGAAGGCGACGAATACAACCCGATCTGGGTACCTGCCACCGTTGAATTCGAAGGGGATACCTGGGAATATGTTGGGGTTCGTTTTAAAGGCAATTCATCCCTCAAGTCATCTTGGGGGAGTGGCAATCTAAAACTACCGTTCAAGCTGGATTTTGATGAATTTGAAGATGATCACCCCGAAATTGACGACCAACGCTTTTACGGTTTCAAACAATTGACTCTCTCTAGCAACTTTATGGATAGTTCTTTCTTACGCGAAAAAGTTGCAGCAGACATTTTCCGGGAGGCTGGGATTGCTGCCGCCCATACCGCGTTCTATCAAGTGTATGTCGATTATGGGGCAGGCCCAGTGTATTTTGGCCTGTACACTATGGTAGAAGTGGTTGATGACACTGTGATTGAAGAACAATTTTCTGACGACAATGGCAACGTCTATAAACCGCATGGAACTGGAGCTAGTTTTGCCGCCAGATCATTCTCGACTGAGTTTTTCGACAAGGAAACCAACGAAGCTGAAGCGGACTGGAGTGATATCGAAGCCCTCTACCGCATCTTGCACGCGGATTTGCGCATGACGAATCCGGCTCAGTGGCGAGCAGAATTAGAGTCGGTTTTTGATGTCCCCACCTTCCTAAATTGGCTGGCCGTCAACACCGCTATCCAGAATTGGGATACTTACGGGATCATGTATCATAATTACTACTTGTACCACAATCCTGAGACCGGCCTGTTGACCTGGATCCCCTGGGATAATAACGAGGCTTTCAAAGAAGGTAACCGGCGCGCGGTTTTGTCATTTGATATGAGCACTGTTAGTGATCAGTGGCCGCTGATCAGTTATCTCTTGGCCGATCCAGTCTATGAAGCCCTATACATTGACTATGTCGCCGAAGTGATCAACGGACCTTTCAACCCTGATGAATTAAAAGTGCAATATCAGGAATTTCATGATTTGATTGCACCCTACGTCGTTGGCCCACATGGTGAAATTGATGGATACACTCACCTCGGTAATGAGGTTGCCTTTGAAAATTCTGTGGCAAATTTAATTCAACACGCCTTTAGCCGGTATAAGGCTGCCCAGGCCTATCTTCGTTCAGTTGATTAAGCTCAATGCAGCGAAACCAGGAATTTCAACCTTGCGGTGACTGTCATTTACAAAGTGACAGTCACCTGAAAAATTTAAGGAATGCAATTCCACTTGGCCTCCATTTACTAATGAAACTCTCAGTTCGATTATTTCTGCCATATGCTAAAAAGATAATAAATATTTCACTACCCTACATGTAGGATGAGTTTATCAGGTTGAAAGCGAAAAAAGAC
>CAYVQU010000137.1:0-14568 GCA_964453155.1 uncultured Anaerolineales bacterium
TTTCTCCTGCTCCACCTTAGCTCAACTGCCCCTATTCCGGGAATTGCTGATTTTTTTCTAATGCTTGACGATAACCCTGGACCCGATTGATATTTCCAATGGGACCGACCTGCCCGGCGATCATGCCGATGTTTTGATGCCCTTGAGAAATCAGATACTTGACTGCTAAATTGGCACCTTTTTGAATTTCAGTCTGAACAATCCCCACCCCTTGTCGAGGCTCAATTCGAGAATTGACCAACACCAAGGGGCTGTTTTGACGGGCAAATTCCGGGATCCACTCTTTGTTATCCCAGGTTGGGTAAATAATCGCACCGTCCACATTGTGATCAATCAGCGAAAAAAGCGCCCGTTTTTCGGTAATGGGTTCACCATCTGTATTACATAGAAAAACATCATACTCTTGCTCGCGAGCCACGTCTAAGACCCCGCGGGCGACTTCAGAGAAATAAGGATTGGAGATATCACCGATCAATAATCCGATGGTGTCGGTTCGGCGAGTCACCAATGCACGGGCGACTTTACTGGGACGATAACCTAATTTTTCAATCGCTTCTAAGACGCGCTGCCGGGTTTCAGGGGCTAACTCGCCCTGTTTATTCACCACCCGAGAAACAGTCTTGATCGAAACTCCTGCTTCTTCAGCGACATCCCGCATGGTAACGGCCACCGGCACCTCCAAATCGGACATATTTTGTCGACAACGATATCGTCAGCGTTGACGACAGCGCTGTCATTAATATAGCATTAAAAAAGTCATAGTCACAATATGATATTTGTAATCATATTGTGACTATGTGTCCGAATCATAAGATTTTTCGCCCACTGGCTATGAAATTCGCAACGGACCTGGAGAACGATCTTGACGCGTCTTTTTCCATTTGTTATGATTTCTGAGACCGGTTCCGGGACCGTTCCCGAAACCTAAATAGACGGAGGTACCTCTTGAAGCGCAAAGGACGTGTCACCATTATCGATGTTGCCAGGGCGGCAGGTGTATCCAAGCAAACGGTTTCACGCGTTCTGAACGAACGCCCAGATGTGGCCTCAGAAACTCGCCAGCATGTCAAGGATGTTATTGAGCGCTTGGGATACAAACCCAGCGCCCTGGCCCGCAGCTTGATCCACCAGCGTACTTTCACCTTGGGCGTGGTCACCGCCGGGCTGAAATACATTGGCCCCTCTCAAACACTCAACGGCATCGCGGCCCGCGCCGAAGAACTGGGCTATACCCTGCTCCTAATCGAACTCCCAACCTTTGACATCACCAATACCCAACCGATTGTTGATGCCCTCCTCACCCAACAGGTCGATGGCATTATCTGGGCGGTGCCTGAAGTCGGTAAAAACCGGGCTTGGTTGGAAGACCAGACGGCGCATCTTTCGGTACCAATTATTTTTTTGACGATGTCGGAACGCGCGAATCTGGCAATGGTTTCGGTGGATAATTTCTTAGGGGCCAAAATGGCGACTCAACACCTGATTGGGATTGGTTGCCGGTCGATTGGGCATCTCGCAGGCCCCTTAGATTGGTGGGAGTCCCGGCGGCGTAAGGACGGGTGGGAGGCGGCCTTGAAAGAATCTGGTCGAAATATCTCTAATTCCCATTGGGTCGAAGGAAATTGGTCTTCCCGTAGCGGCGCGGCCGCTTTTGAAGTCCTGCTCAACCATTTCTCTGAAATGGACGGTGTCTTCGTCGCTAACGACCAGATGGCTCTCAGTGTTTTGCGGATCGCCCATCAACGCGGCATTCGCATCCCTGACGATTTGGCCGTCGTGGGTTTCGACGGCATCGCTGAATCAGCTTTTTTCTGGCCCGCCCTCACCACCATCAACCAAGACCAACACGAATTGGGTTGCATCGCGGTAGCCGAGATCGTCAAGATGATTGACGCGCATCGCGCGGAACAGATGAGCGCGTCAAAATTAATTTTGCTGAAACCAGAAATAATCATTCGGGAGAGTTCGGCTTAGCGGATTAGCAAATAAATAGATGCCGCGCAAAGCATCATGAATTTAACATGGCAACATTTCAAGAAGCCTACCCACCACCCACTTCCAACTATTCCCCCAGGAGAGCCTCATGATCGATCTAACCCCATACGAAGTCTGGTTCATCACCGGCAGCCAACATCTGTACGGACCTGAAACCCTCGACCAGGTTGCCGCCAATTCTCAGAAAATCACAGCTGCTTTGAGCGCATCTGACGATATCCCCATAAAAGTAGTTTTCAAACCAGTACTGACCACGCCAGAAGCCATCACCGCTTTATGTCAGGCCGCCAATGCCGCTCAAAACTGCGTCGGTCTGGTCACCTGGATGCACACCTTCTCGCCCGCTAAGATGTGGATCGCTGGATTGAGCCTGCTCAAGAAACCCTTTGTCCACCTGCATACCCAATTCAACCAGGAAATCCCCTGGGATGCCATTGATATGGACTTCATGAACCTGAACCAGTCGGCCCACGGTGACCGGGAGTTTGGTTTCATCTGCTCCCGGATGGGGCTGAACCGCAAAGTTGTGGTCGGGCACTGGTCGGATGAAGATGTTCAAGCTCAATTGGGTACCTGGACTCGAGCCGCCTGCGCCTGGGCGGATGCTCAGGGGATGAAAATCGCCCGTTTTGGCGATAATATGCGCGCTGTGGCCGTCACCGAGGGCGATAAAGTCGCCGCCCAGGCCCGATTGGGGTATGCCGTGTATGGTTATGGGGTCGGCGATCTGGTTGCCACCATTAATTCGGTTAGCTCTGAACAAGTAGAAGACATTCTTGCCGAATATGAAACTGAATACGACTTGATGCCCTCCCTTCAGGAAAGCGGTGAATTCCGCGCCTCGCTAACAGCCGCGGCCAAAATTGAAGCCGGAATGCGGGCATTTTTAGAAGCCGGTAATTTCAAGGCCTTCACCACCACCTTTGAAGACCTGCACGGTTTGCCCCAACTCCCCGGCCTGGCTGTCCAACGACTGATGGCCGATGGCTATGGTTTCGGCGCTGAGGGTGATTGGAAAACAGCCGCGCTGGTACGCTCGATGAAGGTCATGAGTGCCGGTCTCGAGGGCGGTACCACCTTCATGGAAGATTACACCTACCACTTCGGCCCCGACGGCGACAAAGTTTTAGGCGCTCACATGCTCGAAGTCTGCCCCTCGATTGCGGCTGGCAAACCCAAACTCGAAATCCATCCCCTGGGAATCGGCGGCAAAGCCGACCCGGCCCGGCTGGTATTCAACACCAAAATCGGTCCCGGGATCAATGCCACCGTTTTGGATATGGGCAACCGCTTCCGGATGGTTGTCAACGAAGTCGAGGTCGTCCCCACCGAAGCCCCGCTCCCCAATTTACCGGTCGCCCGCGCGCTCTGGGTTCCGCGACCCAATTTGAAAGTCGCCGCCGCGGCCTGGATATTGGCCGGTGGTGCCCATCATACCGGATTCAGTCACGCCGTTAGCGCCGAATGTCTCCAAGATTTCGCTGAAATGGCGGATATGGAATTCGTCACCATTGACGCCGATACAGATGTCACTAATTTCAAGAAAGAGTTACGTTGGAACGAGTTGTACTATTCTTTTGGACGCAAATGATGGGATAATAAAGATTGCCAGGGGCTAGGAACCACATGGTTCCTAGCCCCTGGCAAAAAAAACCTTTCTGAGAGGATATTTCCATGTCCAGCCCCATCAAAAAACTGCTAATCATCACGCTCGCCATCTTCATCCTGGCTCTGACGGCTTGCGCCAGCCAGCCCACGCCGGAACCAGTCACGATCACTTTTGCGCATCAACGTTTCGAAAGTGATTATGTTGAAAATCTGGTAGCCCAATTCAACGAAATCCACCCGGAAATCACAATTGAATTGACCGAATTTTTTGGGAACCAGATTCAGGCCCAACCGGGGGTCGATGTTTTCCAAATTGATTTGTTTTCATTTTTGGCCAATCAGCCTCGCGGGGCATTTTTAGATCTATCGCCCCTCATCGAACAGGATCAAAGCCTCGAAATCAACGACTTCTTTCCCGGCGCGCTGGACGTCTTCACGATGAACGGCAAAGTCTGGGCCATCCCCAATGGGGTAGATCCCTTTGTGATGTACTACAACCGGGAGTTGTTCGACCAGTATGGCGTCACTTATCCCACCAACACCTGGACCTGGGATGACCTGCAAACAACCGGGATGTTGATCAACGACCCCGATAACAACGTCTACGGTTTTGCCGTCCCGGAACCCTATTTCGACATGATCGGGATGGTCATCATCCACCAACGCGGCGGTCAGCTCTTTGATGATCTGTACAACCCCACCGCCCTGACCTATAACCGCCCCGAAAATATCGCCGCCCTGGAATGGTACAGCAATCTTTACCACCTGCATGGGGTCGCCCCAACTAATGAGCAAGCCCGGGCTGCGTATGGCGGCTCCGGCGTTCAAACCCTGTTCCGGGGCATCCTGACCAGCAAAATAGCCATGTGGCCCGGCAATTTCTCCGACAGCAACGGCGTCACCTGGCCAGTAGAGTGGGACTTCGACTACGGGATGGTCACCATCCCTGCGGATACCGAAGCCGCAACCAGCGGGTTTGCCACCGGCTATGCCATCGCTGCGGATTCACTCCATCCCGAAGCCGCCTGGAAATGGGTTAATTTCTTGTCGAAACAGGTTCCCCTAACCACCGTTCCGGCGCGGAAATCGTTGGCGACATCGGATACTTTTTCTGAGCAGATTGGAGCTGAGAACGCGGCTGCAGTCCTCGCCGCGGCTGAAAATCTGACCCTGATCAGCCCAGATATATTCCAATTTGCCGAGGATTTCGAATATTTTCATCAGGCTCTGGTTGAAATTGTGAACGGCACTTTGAGCGCCGAAGATGCCCTGAATTGGGCCCAAGATATGGCCGAGTAGGAATTCAAGGGTGAGGGGAAAGGGGTCAGGGAATAGAGATTCGAACAATTGCCCTAATCCCTAACCTTTATCCCCTGATCCCTTCCCTTTTTTGGAGGTAAAACATGCAATACAGAGAATTAGGTCGCACCGGTTATAAAGTATCGACCAGCAGTTTTGGGGCTTGGGCCATTGGGGGCACCTGGGGGACCGTGGATGATACCGAATCCCTGGCCGCCCTACATACGGCCATTGATATGGGCGTCAACTTTATCGACACTGCCGACGTTTATGGGGATGGCCGCAGCGAGCGGTTGATTGCCCAACTTTTGAAGGATCGCCGCGAGGAGATCATTGTGGCAACCAAAGCCGGACGACGGCTCAACCCCCATGTGGCCGAGGGCTACAATCGTGCAAACCTGACAGCTTTCATTGAACGCAGTCTCACAAACCTGGACGTGGAAGCCCTCGACCTGGTCCAACTCCACTGCCCGCCCCCTGCCGTCTACTATATGCCCGAAGTCTTCGGGATTTTGGATGATCTCGTCCAGGCGGGGAAGATTCACTATTATGGCGTCAGCGTGGAGAAGGTTGAAGAGGCCCTTAAAGCGATCGAATTTCCCAACGTGCAAACCATTCAGATCATCTTCAACATCTTCCGTCAGCGTCCGGCTGATCTATTCTTCCAGCAGGCGCAAGAGAAAAAAGTTGGCATTCTGGCCCGCGTCCCGCTCTCATCAGGAATGCTGACTGGCAAGCTGAGCACGGAATCGACATTTGAAAGCGACGATCACCGCCAGTTCAATCGCGACGGCGCGGCCTTCGATAAGGGGGAGACCTTCTCTGGAGTTAATTATGATCTCAGCCTGCAAGCAGTCGCTGAACTGCGGCCTCTGATCCCTGCAGGTTGGACGATGGCCCAATTTGCCCTGCGCTGGATATTGATGCACCAAGCCGTCACCTGCGTCATTCCCGGGGCCAAACGCCCCTCCCAGGCTGAAGACAATGTCTCCGCCGCCGATCTCCCACCCATCTCAGCTGAGACGCTGACAAAAGTGGATGAGATTTACACTCGGTTGATCAAAGATCAGGTGCATCATTTGTGGTAAAAAAAATCAGAGGATAAGGGGTAAGGGTTAGGGAATATCAAATCCTTACCCCTGCCTCTTAATCCTTTAGGACTTTCAATGACCAAACATGAACGCATAATTTCCCTTCTCGAAAAACACAACATCGATGGCCTGCTCATCCGCCAGGTGGCCAATTTTGCCTGGGCAACGGATGGGGCCGCCTCGTACATCAATACGGCTTCGACTTATGGAGCGGGGACGTTGTTGATCACCAAGGATGCCCGCCACCTGATCACCAACACGATTGAAGCCGCGCGGTTTGAGCAGGAAGAGCAGCTAAAAGCCGCGGGCTGGGAATTCCAGGCTGAACCCTGGTATCTGGGGACGGAGGCGTTACCTAAACTCACGGAGGGCCTCAAACTCGGGGCCGATTTTGCCTTCCCAGGTTCAGTCGATTTAGCTGGAGAATTAGCTGTCGAACGCTCCTATCTGACTCCGGCAGAGCAAGATCAATTCCGCAGTTTGAGTGCAGATTGTGCGGCCGCACTGGACGAGGCAATTCGCTCCGTCCAACCCGGAATGACTGAGCACGAAATCGCCGCAATTTTAGGGGCCGCGGCTCAAAAACGCGGCGCCCAACCCATCGTCAACCTGATCGCCACCGATGAACGGATTTTCAAATTCCGCCACCCGCTGCCCACCGACAAAGTCATGGATAAATACGCTATGCTGGTCCTGTGCGGGCGGCAAAAAGGACTGGTGTGTTCAATCACCCGGCTAGTCCATTTTGGCAAACTCTCCGCTGAGTTAGCCAAAAAACAAGTCGCCACCGCCACTGTCGACGCCGCCATGATCGCCGCCACTCGCCCCGGCAAAACCGTCGCGGGCATCTTCAAAATCACCCAAGACGCCTACGCCCAGGTCGGTTACGCCGATGAATATAAACTCCACCACCAGGGCGGCCCGGCCGGATTCAACCCCCGCGAATTCATCGCCACCCCTGCGACCAACCATCCGGTCAAAGTCGGCCAAGCCTACGCTTGGAACCCATCCATCACCGGCACCAAATCCGAAGATACAATCCTAATTGGCCCCGAGTCTAACGAGATTATGACGGCAATCGAAGGGTGGCCGACAATTTCAGTCGAAATAGATGGACAAATCTTTGCAAGACCTGCAATTTTAGAAATCAGGTAACCCGGTAATTAGGTGTCTGAGTAACTGGGTGCACCAAACATAGTTACCGCATACCTGGTTACTTTTCCGAAGGAACGAATATGAAATCTCTGCGCTTACACGGTATTAACGATTTACGCTTCCACGACGAACCTGTTCCCACGCCAGAGTACGACCAGGTGTTAATCAAAGTCAAAGCCGTCGGGGTGTGCGCCTCCGATATCCATTGGGTTGAAGAGGGTACCACCGGCGATGACGTCATCACCACACCTTTTGTTCTGGGGCACGAATTTGGAGGCGTCATTGAAGGCAGTGGGATGGATGGTGTCCGGGTGGCGGTGGAACCAACCGTCTCTTGCGATACCTGCGAATTCTGTCTGGAGGGCAACCCAAATCTCTGCCCCGATCATTATTTCGCGGGACAAGCGCCTCATGATGGTGCCCTACGCGAGTACATGGCCTGGTCGCTCAAATTTGTCATCCCTATTCCTGATTATATCTCTGATGAGGAGGCTGCAGTCCTCGAACCCCTGGGAGTCGCCATCCACACCGTTGATCTCGGAAAAGTCAAACCCGGGATGACGGTCGGGGTTTACGGCTGCGGACCAATCGGCTTGTTGACGATCCAGATGGCGCGGGTTGCGGGGGCCTCCGAGATTATTGCGACCGATCTCCTCCCCCACCGGTTGGAGGCTGCCAAAGAAATGGGTGCCACCCAAGTGCTGCCAGCCACTCCTGAAGGCGACGAACGGACGCCAATTTTGAGGGCCACTCACAATCTGGGGGTGAATGTCGCTTTTGAAGTCGCGGGCGAAAATACCGCTGTCGAAACCGCCATTGAAACCGTCAAACCGGGGGGACGAGTGGTGCTTTGCGGGATTCCGTCCGTCAATCAGACCAGCTTCCGGGCCTCTACTGCCCGGCGGAAGGGGCTGACCATCAAAATGGTCCGGCGGATGAAGCACACCTACCCGCGAGCGATCAAATTGGTCGAAACCGGTCAAGTCGACGTTAAATCGATCATCTCGCACCAGTTCCCACTTGCCGAGGCCCAGCAGGCCTTCGAAGTCGCTCAAAATCGAGAAGGCTTGAAAGTCGTCATAAATCCCTAACATGGACAGCAAAACTAAGACCACCCTCACCGCCGAAGAAATCAAAGCCCTGGTCAAACATCAATTTGGCTCCGACACCGGGGTACGAGAGATCATTCCCCTCACAGCTGGGATGTTTAACACTGCTTACGGGCTTCGTTTCGAAAACCTGAAACCCGATGTCGTGCTGCGGATTGCCCCCCATCCTGAACAACCCGTACTAAGTTACGAAAAAGATCTTATGCGGCGTGAAAAACTGGTACTGGAAACCGTCCAAGATGAACCCAACCTACCCGTGCCAAAGTTGATGGGATTTGATTTCAGCCGTCAGCATCTGGAACGCGACTTTATGTTTGTGGCGCTGCTCTCTGGGGATAATATGTTCGCACTGAAAGAGAAAATATCGCTAGAAAACTGGGCTGAACTCGAATTTCAGATCGGGCAATTTGTAAACCAAATCGGTCAAATCAAGGGGAAACATTTTGGTTATTTTGACGGGGGATTGGCTGCCGGATCCACCTCCTGGCGAGAAGCATTTGTCATCTTTTTGGAAACGCTTCTGGAAGATGGGGAAAACTTAGGGGCTGAATTACCCACTCCTTATGATGAAATTCGAACTCTAATCGATCACAATGTCGCTCCCCTAGACGAGATCACCCAGCCATCCCTGGTGCACTGGGATTTATGGGCCGGAAATATATTCGTCAAACCCCACAACGGTAAGTATGTGATCGAAGGTTTGATCGACTGGGAACGGGCGTTTTGGGGCGATCCGGAAGCCGAAACACCCCTGGCCGGGCGGTTTTACGGGGATCCATTTTATGCCGGTTATGGCCAACCATTAGCAGAACAAGGACCCGCGGCCATCCGTCAAAGTTTGTATCGGTTATATTTGTGGCTGGTCTTGCTAATTGAAATCAAAGTCCGGGATTATGCGCCCGATTATCTCCCCTGGGCGCGCGAAAATTTTGAAAAAGAGATTGTATTTTTGCGGGGTCAAGGATGAATTTCTCACGCAAAGCCGCAAAGAACGCAAAGGCATTATTCTTAAAAAGGAGTTGCTGTGAACGCTCAAAAAATATTTAAAGATGGCCAGACCGCATTAGGGATTGAGTTTGGCTCGACCCGCATCAAAGCGGTCTTGATCGATGCTAACCATACCCCCCTGGCTTCTGGAAGCCACGACTGGGAAAACCGCTACGAAAATGGCATCTGGACCTACAGCTTGGATGATGTTTGGACCGGATTGCAAGACAGCTATCAGAAATTGAGTGCCGAAGTTACTGAAAAGTACGGTGTTTCGCTGAAAACCGTTGGCGCCATCGGTTTCAGCGCCATGATGCACGGCTATTTGCCTTTTGATCAAGATGGAAACTTACTCGTCCCATTCCGCACCTGGCGGAATACCATCACTGGTGAGGCTGCTGAAAAACTCACCGAATTATTCCAATACAACATCCCGCAACGCTGGAGCATCGCCCATCTCTATCAGGCAATCTTGAATCAAGAACCCCATATTCCAGAAATCTGCTTTTTGACCACGTTGGAAGGCTATGTCCATTGGAAGTTGACGGGCGAAAAAGTGTTGGGCGTGGGCGAAGCCTCAGGGATGTTCCCTGTCGATGCCCAGACCAACGCTTACGATGCAAAAATGGTCGGCGCATTCAACGAACTTCTGGTTGCGGAAGGGATCGCCTGGAAACTTGATGATTTGCTACCTACGGTGCTGACAGCCGGAGAAAACGCCGGAACCCTGACAGCCGAAGGTGCTAAATTACTCGATCCCACCGGCCAACTCCAGGCTGGCATTCCGCTTTGCCCCCCCGAGGGTGATGCTGAAACCGGGATGGTCGCTACCAACAGTGTGGCAGTCCGCACGGGTAACGTCTCCGCGGGAACTTCTGTCTTCGCCATGATCGTGTTGGAAAAAGCGCTGTCGAAGGTCTATCCTGAGATCGACATCGTGATGACCCCCACCGGCAAACCGGTCGCGATGGTTCACAGCAACAACTGCACCTCCGATATCAATGCCTGGGTGGGTCTGTTCCAGGAATTAACGGCCACCTTAGGCATCGAAGTCGATCAATCGCAATTATTTGAAACATTATTCAAAAAAGCCTTAGAGGGTGAGGCGGATGGCGGGGGGTTGCTGGCCTACAATTATTTCTCCGGCGAGCATATTACCCATCTCGAGGAAGGTCGTCCCCTCTTTGTCCGTAAACCCGAAAGTAATTTCACCCTGGCCAACTTCATGCGGACGCATTTGTTCGCATCTCTGGGCGCGCTGCGGATCGGTTTAGACATTCTCTTCGACGATGAAAAAGTAGAGATCGACCAAATCTTGGGGCACGGTGGCTTCTTCAAGACCGAAGAGGTCGGCCAGCGATTCATGGCCGCGGCGATGAATGTCCCGGTCTCAGTGATGGAGACTGCTGGAGAAGGTGGGGCTTGGGGAATCGCGCTTCTGGCCGCGTATTTAGTGAACAAGGCTGAGGGTGAAACCTTGGAAGATTATCTCAACAACAAAGTTTTTGCCGGAGAAAGTGGTGTGACGATTGCCCCCGATCCAGAAGATGTCTCGGGTTTTGAGACTTTCATGGGACGCTATAATGCCGGCCTCATCATCGAACGAACCGCGGTAGAGACCTTAAAATAACTGAAATTTTTTAACGCAAAGGCGCAGAGATGCAGAGACGCAAAGTTTAATTTATTGATTCACTTTGCGTCTCCGCGTCTCTGGGTTAAAAATTAGGACGTTTGGAATGTTAGAAAATCTAAAAAAAGAAGTTTGTCGATTGAATTTAGAACTCCCCGTGCATAACTTAGTCGTTTGGACCAGCGGGAATGTCAGCGTGAGGGATACGGAAACCGGTTATGTAGTCATCAAGCCCTCGGGTGTGAAATTCGAAGACTTACAGCCGAAGCAGATGGTCGTCGTCGATTTGGATGGCAACCAGATTGAGGGCGAGTTGAACCCTTCATCAGATACCGCCAGCCATCTCTATATTTACCAGCACATGTCCAAAGTCAATGGGGTGGTACATACGCATTCGAATTACGCCACCGCGTTTGCGGCGTTGGGAAAACCGATTCCCCCAGTGTTGACCGCCATCGCCGATGAATTTGGCGGCCCGATCCCGTGTGGTGGATTTGAATTAATTGGGGGGGAGGAAATCGGTAAGCAGGTGGTCGAGCATATTGGTCATTCTCCAGCCTGTTTGCTCAAAAATCATGGGGTGTTTACAGTCGGGCCCACGGGTGAAAAAGCGCTTAAGGCCGCGGTGATGGTCGAGGATGTCGCTAAGACGGTTTCGATCGCACTACAAATGGGCGTACCTGATGAGATTCCGGCCGAAGATGTGGCAAAATTGCACGACCGGTATACGAATGTCTATGGACAATGAAAACGTAAGGGCCCAATATATTGGGCCCCTACATGGTGGTAATTATGAATAAAAAACAACCCCTCCGCGTTGCTATAATCGGCACCGCCAGCCGTTCTGATTATCTCTACGGACCCTTGATCAAAGCTATTCCAGACGAGGTTGAATTAGTATCCATTTGGGGACGCAGTCGAGAATCGGTTCAAAAATTGAGTACCAGCCTGGGTGTACCAGGATACACCAACCTTGAGAAACTCATTCGTGAAACCGCGCCCGATATTGGCGTGGTCAGCGTGGCCTATCATGCCAATGGTGAAGTCGGGTTGATGGCCATCGAGGCTGGTCTGCATGTGCTGCTCGAAACCCCGATCGCCCACAAACTCAGCGAAGCTGATGCCATAATCACTGCGGCACAAGAACGTAGGGTAAAAATTGAGATCGCCGAACAATTCCATCGCCGCCCATTGGAGCAGATTAAGCTCAAATTGCTCGAATCGGGCCTGTTTGGGCGGGTTTACTCATCTTTCAACGATTTTGCCGGGCACGGCTATCACGGCGTCAGCGTGATGCGCTCGTATTTGGGGTTTGACGCGGTTCCCGTCCAGGTGACGGGCGCGGTGAAAAGCTACGAGTTGGCCCCTCACTGGTCGCGGCTGGCAAACCAACATGGTCCGCGGCCTGAGACCCAAGAACACGGGATCATTGAATTTGAAGAGGGTGGCCTGGGCATTTTCCACTGGACCAACGTCGGTTATGACTCGGCCCTGCGGTGGTGGCGTAGCAGTCGCTTTTTCGCCGAGAAGGGGATGGGGATCACCATTGGGATGGGCCTAGACCTGGAAGAACGGCTCTCCCTCCTTAGTCCAGGCGGGAAGGCCCCGCAATTTATCACCCTGGAACGGCAATATGAACGCGTCGACGGCGGCGCCTTGGTCGCCATGGTGGCCCATACGGGTGATCCTGGAGTCCCCATCGTCAAGTGGGAAAACCCCTTCTGTTCCGCCGTTCAAGGTCATGGGGTGCAATGGCATGATGACGAGATCGGGGTGGCTGGCTGCTTGCTCTCGCTGGTAAACGCGGTTTGCAATGACACTGATCCCATCTACGGACCCCAGCAGGGGCGCCTGGATCAGGAAATTATTCTTGCGATTCAAATGTCGGCCCAAAATGGCGGCCAACCGATAAAATTGCCCCTGGACCAGAATTCCCAAACCTTTTGAGAGGTACAATGACAAATCCCACCATTCGTTTCGCGGTGACCGGACTGAACCACGGTCACATTTATGATCAGACCAACTGTATGCTGGCTGCTGGAGCCGAAGCTGTCTGTTTTTATGCCCCCGAAGATGATTTAGCCGCGGGCTTTGCGGCTGCGTATCCCCACATAACGCGAGTCGTCACTCTGGAAGAAATATTGGAAGATGACAGCATCCAACTGGTGCTCAACGCCGGAATTCCGGTCGAACGCGCGCCGCTGGGAATCAAAGTGATGAAGCACGGCAAGGACTATATGGTCGACAAGCCGGGTTTCACCACCTTGGAGCAGCTCGCTGAAACCCGGCGGGTGCAGGCTGAAACCGGGCAGATTTATTCGGTGTGTTACAGCGAACGCTTCATGACCCGCTCGACAGCAAAAGCCAGTGAACTGGTCGCCGCCGGAGCCATTGGGGAGGTGATCCAAACCTTGAGTATGGGGCCGCACATCCGCCGCTTTCATACCCGGCCGGAATGGTTCTTTGAAAAAGAAAAGTACGGCGGGATCATCACCGACATCGGCTCCCATAATTTTGACCAGTTTTTACATTTCACGGGTTCAACCTCGGCCGAAATCGTCTCCGCGCAGGTGGCTAATTTCCACCATCCCCAATATCCCGAACTCGAGGATTTTGGCGATGTGACCGTGCGCGGCGACGGCGGGGTGGGCTACATCCGGGTCGATTGGTTCACCCCCGATGGGCTGGGCGTGTGGGGCGATGGCCGGCTGTTCATTTTGGGGACGGACGGCTACATCGAACTGCGCAAATATATCGACATCGCCGGTAAACCCGGCGCCGACCATCTCTTCCTGGTCGATCAAAAAGGGACCCAATACATTGACTGTAAAGACGTCCCGCTACCCTATGGCCCGGCGCTGATCCACGACATCGTCAACCGCACTGAAACCGCTATGACCCAGGAGCATTCCTTACTGGCAATGGAACTGGCGCTCAAGGCCGAGGCCGCGGCGGATCGCATCGGCCATTTATCATAAAAAAATTTTACGCCAAGACGCAAAGTCGCTAAGGTTTTAATTTTCTTTGCGCCTTTGCGGCTTTGCGTGAAAAAATGGAGAACGAATGACCGACAAAATTAAGTTTGCTGTGATTGGGGTGGGCGTAATGGGGAGTATGCACGTCCAGGATATTCATGATTTGGAGAATACGGAATTGGCCGCGGTCTGCGATATCGAGCGCGACCGCGCCGACCGCTTTGCAGAAAAATTTGGAGTTCCGGCATTTTATGATCATCTAGAAATGTTAGACAAAGTTAATCTCGATGCAATCTTGATCGCCACCCCGCATTATGACCATCCCTCCATCGCAATGGACGCCTTCAAACGTGGTATCCACGTCTTGACCGAAAAACCCATTGGGGTCCATGTCAAAGCAGCCCAGGAGATGATCGCGGCCTATGAACAAGCCAAAGCCAAATATCCCAAACTGCTTTTCGGGGCCATGTTCCAGCAGCGGACTTATGGCTACTGGCAAAAGATCAAATCACTAATCGACGAGGGTGAGTTGGGTCGTTTAGTGCGCACCACCTGGATTATCACCGATTGGTTCCGCACCCAGAGTTATTACGACAACGGTGGCTGGCGCGCTACCTGGAAAGGTGAAGGAGGCGGCGTGCTCCTGAACCAGTGTCCCCACAATTTAGACCTGTACCAGTGGTTCGTCGGGATGCCCCAGCGGGTGGCCGGGTTTGCGT
>CAYVQU010000138.1:0-14486 GCA_964453155.1 uncultured Anaerolineales bacterium
ATCGTCACCCAGCTACAGGAACATACCCCGTGAAGCAAATTGCCACAGCTTTACTTCTGGCCCTGTTTGTGACTGCGTTAGCTACCTTACCCGTCCAAGCCAATACCTGCACAGTCTACGCCAACCCGGTGACTGGTGAGATCAGCCAGGTCTGTTTTGGAGGTGGCGATGATGAATGTGGCGAGAACTGCGAACCGCCTGAACCACCCGAATGCGAACCCGGCACCACCCAGATCCGCACCCAATACATCCCCCACCCCAATACATCCAATGTGTGCGAAGAAGTCCAGAGTGAAGTCGATGTCTGCACCGGCCAGGTTTTGTGGAGCCGGACCAATATCGGCAATTTGCCATGCAGCCCGGTCAACGGTGGTGAAAACCCCTGTGATGAGTTTACCTGGGGTGGCGGCGGCTTTACCTGCACCCGATTCTGTGATGCCGGTTGGAATTGGGATGTCACCGCCCGCGTCGGCTTTCCCCAGATGTTCCTGGATTTGCGTCCCTTCCCGGCGACCCTGGTGCGCTGGGATACGGCCATGCGCGCCAGCCGGTTGGGATTGTCTTCTGGTTTGGGATTCCTGGCCTACGCGCCCCTGGGTGGTGGCAGTCCCTCAAGCCCGGCCGTTGGCGATTGGCGCGATATCCGCCTGACGCTGCGATTGGTTCCGGCTGCCAACATCTTGCTGGTCACATTGCCCCATATCGGTTCCTTTTCTCTACCCGTGGTGGGCGAGAGCGGTGCCCCGATGATTTTCTATTGGGAAGTGCCCTCCCATCCCGAAGTAGGTGGCAACACCCTGGCTGGCAGCGTCTCAGGATTCGACGAACTGCCCGCTGATATGCCCGTCTTCAGTGGTAACGGCGGCGGCCTGTATCGCCTGCTGTGGCGGTTCCAATATGAGCAATATGCCACCCAATGCGTGAGCGGCCCCGATAACAGCGGTGATTTCGACTGCCGCACCAGCCGTCGGGCTGATGAAGATGACGGCCACCGGGAAGGAGTCTGGCGCGCCCGCAGCATGGGCGGGGAGATCACTCCGGAGATGGTCGATGGACTGCCAGCCAGTATGGCGATCGATTTGAACGGCGATGGCACCTTGGATTACTTCTGGAACCGCAACCTGACGCTCAGGCGGATGGATGAAGCCAACAGCCCTCACAACCCCCAATGGGCGCGCTCCTGGAACTGGGGTGGGATCATCTACTGGGGCGTGCGAGAAGGCCAGGGGCAAATTGGCTGGCCGGGGAACCCTTAGATGGATTTCATCATCACCGGCCTGCTTATGATCGTCACACTGGGCGTAGTGGCTTTCGATTTTAAGCACAAACGCATCCCCAATGCTGTGACTATCCCCATGCTCTTGGGTTTCATGCTCATAAATTGGCCAGGAGAACCAGAGATTTGGATGGGCTGTTTTCTATTCTTTACCGGCTGGCAAATGGGCTGGATGGGTGGCGGGGATGCCAAATTGTGGATGGCCCTGCTGTGGGCCACACCCTTATCCGCCGCGGCTCCGTCTTTATGGGTGATGGCTGGGACATTTATCTTGACCGGCTTGGGTCAGATCGTCTGGCGACAATGGCAAAATACAACCCCGACTGGCGTCCAATCCCCAGGCTCCTGGCGAACGATTCCGTATCTGATCTGGCTGGCTGTTTCCCACTTCTGAAGAGATTTCAATGTATACTGATCTCTTCCTGGCACTTCTAGATGATCATAACCCGCGCAATCACCCCATCCTGGCGGCTTTGTTGTATACCTATTGCCCAGCGGCAGCCCGATGGTGGTTGGCCGGGGCTGATCCAGTGCCGGTTTTCGACCCGGTCTGGCAGGCGCTCAAAGACCGCGCCACCGGTCAGACTTTGAGTGATGCGCTGAAATCGTATGACTTGCAGGATTTGGGTGCTGAACTCCGAGCCTTCATTCAGCGGGTAGATGCCTGCCGTCGCCATCATCCGGGCATTCCTGCCCCGGAGTGCGCAGCTACTTTCAACGGTTGGTCCCTGGACAAAAACCAATTACACAGCAAGGGGAACGCTATCCAGAATCTGGGCGGGAAATGGGAGAATCTGTTGGCTTTCGTCCACACCTGGGTTTTCCTGATCCCGGACTGGAAAGCAACCATGCGTTTTTCGCAGATGCCGGAACTTCAACCGGTAAAACTCTCCCTGATCGCGCCGGGCATCCGAGTGCCGGTGCGCTGGCCAGTATGGGGGTGGACGTTCCAATCGGGACTAAATCAGCGGATTGCCCTGGGTGCCTTGACATCTAGCGATCCCAATCATCCCAACCAACTGCAGTTTTCGCTCATTCAAAGTGGGCAGCAGCCGGGTGAAAAGCCCTGGCCGGTCGAGCCGGAGTTGTGGGCCTTGAACCGCACGGATGGCACCGGGCGCAGTTTTCGCTCTCGCCTGCCCAACAACCTTTGTATTGGGGAAATCATTACAAGTCTGGCGGCCCTAGCGAAATCAGGGCCTTACCCGCCCCAGCGTGCTTTGGAATCCCCCGCCCGTTGCCGGTTCTGCGGGTTTCAGGCTCAGTGTTGGGTGAAATTAGAGAAAGGACCTAACACCCCGCCCCAACTTTCATCCCTGGCGTTCAGTATCAGGAATTAAGCATGATGAGAATTCGCCTGATTCTAATCCTGATTATCGTTTCTGCTCTGCTTTGGAGTGCGCAGGCTGCTTTTGCTTCGACTCCGCCACCACCGCATGCTCCGCCCGTCCCACCCCAAAGCACGCCGGAGCCCCCCGAAACCCCCAGTAAACCCAACCTCATCCAGCAGATCACCCAGGTTTTGCACTTCCCGGTACCATCGATCACTGAAGCTTTAAAGAAGGTCTTCACAGATGCTGCTCAAGAAGAAACCCGCAATCTCAGCAACGAGATCGGGGCCTGGAGCCAAATCTTTGGTGAAATCTCCCAAGTTCCACCGGCAAAGTTTTACAGTGATCTGGCTCAGAGTAGCCTCCCAGCCGCTGGTACCCTGGCAGGCGCTTTGTTCCTGCTGCGGCTGGCCATCCACCACTGGAGCCGCCTGCCAGGGGAGAATGAACCTCTGACCACCGTACTCTCTGACTGGCTGGTGGCTGGAATGCTGGCGGTGCTCTCCGGCCCCTTCCTGGACTTACTCGTTCGCATTACCTGGTGGTTGTCGGGAACAGTACTGGGAGAAAGCAGCGTGCTGGCCCAGCAGTTCATGGACACCATCACGCTGGGCAGCCTCATCCGAGGTGCTGGTCTGCTTTCTAAACCTTCGATCTTCACCACCTTATTGGTTTTGGGTCTCTCGATCGGCGGTTTCCTGGCGGCTGCCGGGATGTTGTTTGCCTTTGGCAGTGCCAACGCCGTACTCTTCATTCTGGCTTTTTTGGGTCCACCGGTGGCTGTGGTCGCGGTTATCCCCCAAATGCGCTGGCTCAGATCATTGTGGCTCAAGGCCGCAGCTTTGGTTGCCATCCTGCCTTTTGTGGGGGGTGGAATCTTCAAAGCCAGCATTGCGCTGAGCTTTCTCAGTTTTGGGGGTGGCTTACTATCTTTGTTTTTGCGAGTTTTATGGTTGTGGGGTGCGGCCGGTTTCATGATATCGCTGGCCGGAATTCTTAGCCGAATGACGATAGCCACCAGTGTGGATGCCCTGGGTCAGACCGTTGGGGCAGTGAAGGGCATCATCGACAAAGCTGCTATGATTGGAATGGGGACTGCTACTGGTGGAGTGGGGATGGCAGGTTCAAGTTTTTTAGGTGGCGGTACTGATCTGAGTGGGCCAAGCCTGGGCGGGGTTGGGATGCTGTCTGGCGGTGGCTCTGGGACGAATGGCTTTCCTGGCGGAGATAGTCTAAGACAGGCAGCCGGACATCTCCAGCAATCCCAGGATTGGGCGGCAAAGGCCCGTGGGTTCAACGCCCTGGGCTTGCGGGGCGCGGGCCAGTATGCCCAAAGTCTGTCCCAGGAACATCAGATCGCCGGGCGGCAGGCGGAGATATCCGACCGCATCCAGCGCTTATCCGATTCCGGTGATGTTTTCGACGATTTTGATATTAGCCAACCTCAACAAAGAGCTGCATCATCGGCTGAGAATCCCCCCATTGTGCCGGGGTTGCGATTGCCTGAATCTGTATCCCAGCGAGTGATGAACAATTTTTCTGGAGAGCGAGAAGCATTTGGGCCAGCCTATCAAGGTTTTTCTCAAGCAGTGCAAGAGAAGGAAGGCTCGAGATTCCGCTTGGATACGATCCTGGCAGCTCATCCCGAAGAGACTGCCCAGATGGTGTCGGAATATTACACAAACCCGGACGTGATCACAACCGCAGATCAACCCCTACGCCAGGCTGCCATCCGCAGTGGGGCATCCCAGGTGCTTTTTGAAGCCTATGGAGAGCGGCTGGATGGGGGTAGCGAATTATGAACGCCACCCACCTGATTTTCCTGCTCATCTTTCTGTTGATCAGCCTGGCAGATCTGCGCTACCGGGTGGTGCCAGGCGTCGAGATTGTTTTCTGCGGTGCTATTTTGGTCACCTGGCCATCCAATCCTTTAGCAGTTGGCGTCATCGTGTTAGCCGTCGCTTGGGGTTGGCTCCAAACCTGTCCAAACGCGCTAGCCTTACCTTTGTTGTTCTATCCCGGGGCCTGGCCAGTGCTACTTACCAGCTCTGGTGTGCGGCAAGGGTTTGTCGGACGCGGCGATTTGTTAGCTGCGGGCAGTTTGGCCCTGGTTTTCCCCTGGTCGGCTTCAATCTTGGCATTGATCGGATTGGAAATCTGGCGAAGATGGTTTGTCAAGCGTAATTCTAGTTCAATCCCGGCTTTACCGGGCATGACAATAGGTTTGGCTTCATTTCTAATACTGAAAACATTGAACCTTGCCTAAAAAATCATTACTTCAACCAACAATTCCAGAAAATCCCATTATGATATACTCCTGTTAGGTCTTTGATCAAGATTATTCAAGCAATACATGAATAGCAAAAAAGTTTCTACTTGTGCTTTGCTACACGATGGGGGAATATTGACTCGCATGAATTCAAAAAATTCCATTCTTCAAAGCATATTGGTTTTCGCAACAGGCATAAACTTGCTATGAACGATGAAGTCATTGAAATTAGACGATTGATTGCCAAAGCCGCACACTATATTTCATCCTATTCAGAAAATAGGGATTTCGTGCAAAGAGCGAAGCGAGCTCGAACGATGGTGCATGAGAATTCTGATCCCAGGACCGTGTTATTGGGGATTCGACAGCTTGAAGGTCTACTTCAGGAGATGGATAAAAACAAAATCAGGGGAGTTAAAAATCTACGCACGGAATTGGACCTATTTAAAGGAAACTCCAACGCATTTCAAGATTCAAAAACCACACCCAGCGAGGATCGCATTGGCGATGCACTGGGTTCATTATTTGGGGGCTTTGTGGGCGTGGGACCAGCGGAAATTGATGAGACGGTTACGCCTGAATATATTCAATCCGCCCAAAATATTTTTGATAATTTCAGAGTGAACTGGCGGATTGGTCCATATCAAATGCCCTTGCATCCGGAAATTGAAACCGCCCCTAAATCTGATTTGGTAAGATTTTTTTCAAGATGGTCTGATTCGTCCTACCAGCATGCCCGTCAATGCATCGAATTATTGGGATACATCGACGAGAATCTTCGAACGCAGCATTCTCTGTTCGGAATCGATGCTCAAAATTTCAACATATTGGCCATTGCCTGCCAGCTTGCCCTGGAAACCAGGGATAAATGGTCACCCGCACTGGTCCGCCTCTTGATTGTTGCCGCCCAAGAATTGAGAGGTTGTGGATCATCTGGGATGCATGGTCCAAAACGATTAGCAGCAAAGTTGAGGGTGGGCAAATTGATTGGGGCGTTGAGTCAATATGATCTGGCGAATGCTTTATGGCTGGCTGACATGACCATTGAATCAGTGTCATTTTCGCGAGCACAAATATTGTATGCCAATGAAAATGATCCCGAGAGCATAAAAGAACTCGTCAATCGCTGGCAAAAAGATGAACACCCCCTTTATGGGGATATTGTAGCGCAAGGTCACGTATTTCTTGGAGAACTATCCAGCGCGCGCGATGTACTCAAGCATGCCAAAGCACATCTCCATTCTGCGCAAAATCGAAATTACAGTTCAGACAGAGGGGAATATTTCGTCAAAAGGTATCCGGAGCATTTGGAAGACATTTACCTGGCCCGATTATGCCGGACAATGGCGTTGGTTGATCGTGAAGTCGCCTTTGCCTGGAGTGATGAGATTGCAACTCCCAATATCCGCATTGCAGGCTATTTGCACCTTGTTTGGTTGGCAATTGATCATGAGGCTTCCTGCGGTTCTTGGCGACTAAATGATATCCAACAATGGATCCAGGATGGTGGTTTTTCGCTGGATGACTTTTGGCTGCCAGCCTATCAATTGGACCAGTTGCCTTACCTGAAGTATTATCCTGATTTTCCTGCCGAACGTTGGAACGACCTATTAGAAAACCCATTCAAATCCACAGAAATGATCATGGCCTTGATTGAGGGTCATCAATCGCAGCCGGAGTAAACTGTTGAAAAGCGTATTTGTTTCCTCAACCTATCGAGACCTACAAGCATATCGGCAGATGGTTTCAAATGCCCTGCGGAGATTAGGTTGCATTGATATCAGTATGGAGCACTTTGGAGCCAGGAGCGCTTATCCCAAAGACGAGTGCCTGCGCCTAATTCGGGAAGAAAGTGATATTTACGTCGGTATTTTTGCCAGACGCTATGGTTTTATCCCCCAAAACGATACTCAAAGCATCACCCACAGTGAATATCTAGAAGCGATCCGTGCCAAAGTTCCATGTTTAATTTATCTACTAGGTGATGATGTAATCTGGCCTGCAGATCATATTGATCAGGGTCAAAAAGCACAAAAACTGGATGACTTGAAAGTGGACTTACAAAATCGCCACATTTGCGGTTATTTCTCTTCCCCAGATGATCTGGTTGCCCAAGTCGCTGCCGACGTTGGCCGAGAAATCACACGGGAAGCTTTACGAAAGGAAGCACTCCACGATGTGTATTTCCGAGATGATGAACGGGAAAGTCGGTTGATCCAGGATTTAGAATCTGAAGATACCTTCAAAGTTAAACGGGCCATCGCGGCGCTTGCGAAGGCCCCCTCGGTGTGGCTTATCCATCACTTGAAAAGACTGGTAATGAATGCAGATGAAGACTTAGCTGAAATCGCGGTGGATGGACTTAGCAAAATAGGGAGTATGGAAGCTTGTAAAGCGCTCATCTCAGGCTTTTTGTCTACCTCTGTTCACACCAGAAAATGGGTAGCATTTACAATCGGGGAATTAACCCTACAAAAGAAAATCACGAGTCCACAACCGATCATTTCGGCGCTGATTGAAGTTCTTGAAGATCCAATGGAAGATATCGAGGTTCTCGATGAAGTAGGACATGCACTCTGTAAATTGGGGGAACCAAACACCACGGATCATTTGCTGAAAATCCTGTCATTAGAAAACAGACCCTATCAACTGAAAGCGCGCCTGCTCTATAGCGCGCCTAAGTTTTTCCAACCAGAAGATGCTACTGAGTTCTTGCAAGCAGTTCTACCCATTATCAACGCCTGGTCTTTACAAACCATTGCAGCCGTTCGTGAAAATTTGGGGGACAATGCTATTCATCCGGCTTTATATCCGGTAATTATGCAATAAAGTCCTTCTGAATATTCAATGTGATTTCGGCTGGAAATTAGGACGCCTCCCCCACTTCCACCTCCCCAATTCAATACAATAGCCCCATGGCACGCGTGGCGACAACGGGTAATCCATCCCCGTACCAGTTCTTCGGTACCTTTGCCGGGTTGGCATTCTGGCCCGGTAGTTTGACCTTGCTTGCCGCCGCGCCTGGCATTGGGAAAACATCCTGGCTATTGCGGATGATCTATGAGGCCGCGGCTAAAAGGCATCCAGCCGCGATCGGTTGCTACGAGCACACCACTGACGAACTCAAATATCGCCTTAGGCAACAATCTCAGGCTGCCATCGCGGGACCACACAATGACAGCCAGCCCCAAGCTATTGAAGATCATCTGGCACTGGCCGGTCAAGCTGTGCTGCTGGAACTCTCCGGCCAGGATGACACCGTGCGCGGGATCGAAGAGCATCTATTGATGGATTACGGGTTTCCTCGCTATGGTCCATCGCTATTAGCCGTGGACTATATCCAGCGTATCCCTGTCATCGGATTAACCGGTATGTTGCCCGAAGACCAGCGTACCGGGGCAGCCGCCGCCCAACTACGAGCATTAGCCCGCAGGCATGGTTGGGCGATTGTAGCCGCCTGTGCCATTCGAGCCAAGACGTTCGCAGCCGCAGACCCTGACCTGGGTGCATTGCTGGGTGACGAACGCCTGCCCTATGAAGCCGATCGAGTACTTTTACTCACCCGCAGCACGGACAGCCTGGATTGTGGCTGCTTTGGTCTCAGTGTTCACACCCTCAAAGACCGTACCGGTCCAACTCGCACCTGGGAGATGGACTTCTGGGGCGAACGATTCTACCTGGCCTATGGTGATGAACGGGTCAGACATATCGGTTTACGATGATTGCTGCTGGTGAAATTGTACTGGGTATCCTGCGGGAAGCCTGGGGCGTGCTGGTTGCCATTTCAATTGCCTTTGCCATGCTGGCGCTGTTGATCCAGTTATTGCGAGGCATGACCGGGAATCTATTGGGCGCCAATCCCTTGATCGCGCAGGCGGTCACAGCCAGTGGTGGTTTGCTCATCCTGGTTCTCTTTGCTTTCCTGGGAATCCCGGCGATGGTCCAGAGCATCCAGATCACAGCCCCAAATTGCGGACCGGTGGCCGAATTAGGCGAACTGGCTGCGATGTTAATCGGAGCAGTAGTGGCACTGCGGATGTTGATGGCCATCACGGTGGCAGTCACAATGGCCGCGGTTGGTGGCTCTGACGGTTTCTCAGATGCCCTGCTCGAAGTTGGAGCGGCGCTGCTCGGAATGTTGATCGCAGTCGCAGCAGTGCCGGTCACGGCTGCCTTCTTTGGTGCTTGTTGATTAATTTGGAGATGCTATGTTCGAACCTGTTCAAGAAAAACTGCTCGAATTAGGGCGTGAAGCCTGGGTATTCCTGGCCAGCATTACGGCCATGATTGCCATGCTGGGTGCCCTGTTCTACGTACTCAAAGGCTCAACCGGGGCCGCCTTCGGTTCTGATCGGGCTACTTCGGTTGCCATCATCGGCGCGGTCGGTCTGATCGTTTTGGTATTGGTCGGTTTTCTGATCATTCCTGAAATGGGTAAGATGCTTCAGGAAGCTCAACCGACGCCACCCTTTTAGCTGACCGCTGACTGTTTACAGTTTGTTTATTTATGTTCAACGACCGTGACCTGATTCTGATGGGCCTGGGTGCCCTCGTTGCTATCTTCTGCCTGTTCCTACCGCTGCCCTTTTGGTTGAAAGCAGTTCTTGGCGGCGCGATTCTGGTGGGGGCGATGGTACTGGCTTTGCTGCGAGTCGGCCCCGACCGCATCCCCCTGGAAACCTGGCTGCGCCGCAGGCTGCGATACAAGTGGCTGCCCAAGTTTTACACCTACTACCGGCGCAGCCCAAAAAAGGCAGCCCAATCTTCCAGGGCTGAATCAACTGCAATTCCCGTCGATCCCACCCCTGGAACAGCATTCCGTCCCCTGGATTTGGTCTGGGCCGAAGTCGGGGTTTACAACCTGATCCGCATCTGGCTGGCTATGATTGGGGTTTACGTCGTATATTGGATCGCCAATGGGGGCGGCGAAGAATTGGCCTGGATCCTGAAAAATTTAGGATTTTGAGGAAATAGAAATGCTCATCATCGTTATTGTAGGCGCCCTGGCTGCGGCCTCGATCCCCATCGCCATCGGTTGGCGGCGAACGGCTGGAGAGGCCGAAATGGCCCGGCAAATGGGTCTGGCTGCTCCTGAAAAACGCTTCTCACCGGAGAAATTCGCCCAGCAAACCGGCACCGGTTTATCTTTCAATCAAATCGCTTTTGGTTTCCTGGCCTGGGTGGGGGGTGGATTGGTAGCCGGGTTGGTTTTGGGCGCATTACCGGCAATTATGTTTGCCATCGCCGGTGGTTTGTTGTATGCTGGGGCATTAACCGAACGCCGTCAGGCCTTCCGAATGACCCAGGCCAAAGACATCCTACGTGGCCTGGGGGTGGTTGAAACTCTAATCGGTCAGGGAAGGCCGCTGACCGATTTCCTGGAGGAAGCCGCCAATGCGGTCGGGCCGGATGGTCAGATGGTTTTGACCGACCTGGTGCATAAATTGCGGGCTGCGCCCGCCGACCAGGCCGGGGAAGCGATCCGAAACTGGACACGGGGATGGGATAACCCGGCTGTGGATGTGGTTGGTACAACTTTGTTGGCTTCGGTCGAAGGCCGGATCGAGATCACGCCCTTGGTCAAATCGCTGCGGAGTACCCTGTCGGAGATCGTTGAAGTGCTGTCCAGAGCCAGAGCTGCTGCCAAAGGGATCGAATGGCAGGCCCGATTCCTGGCTTTGTTTCCCCCTATCGTCCTGGTGGTGATGGCCTTAACCACCCCAGAAGCGGGGACCACCTATGCTCGTAACCCACTATACATCGTGCCGGTGTTGGTTGGTTCGGGTGCATCCTACATTCTCTCCACCCTGATGATCCGCAACGGGTTATCCATTGAATCATCAATGGGCTTGCACGCCGGGCGCTATGAAATCCGCATGGACCGGCTTGGCAAGGTTTTGTGAGACGGGTAGCCAACCCACTCTACGGTCTGCTGGCTGTGCTGAGTGCGCCGCTGGCCTGTGGAACTTGCTTCACTGTCCTTTTCGTGATCTTCATCGGTGGCACCATCGCCCAATTACCGCTCTGGGCACAGGCCAAAGCTATCGCCTGGATGCTGGGGCCAGCTACCGGAACCGAATTCCAGGAAGACTATGGCTATGCAGCCGCGACTGTCGGGGTTGGGTGGGATGGTTTTTCTGGGCCGGGTGATTTCCCTTCCGGAGTGCCTTTTGAGGGGGTTCCTATGTTGGGCTGTTTGTTTCAAGATCCAAACTATATCAATCATGGTGGGATTGATTTCCCAACCAGTTTAGGAGACCCGGTGCAGGCCACCATGACCGGCAAAGTGGTTTGGGCTGCAGAAAATGGGATGTGGGGAAACCTGGTGGTAATCGAAAACAACGGCGTCCAAACCTACTACGCCCATCTCCAATTGATAGCGGTGGTTGAAGGAGACATCGTAGAAGCGGGAACAATGCTGGGAGAATCGGGCAGCACGGGCAATTCGACTGGCCCGCACCTGCATTATGGTATCAAACAGAAGACCGAAAGCGGACAGGTCTGGCTGAACCCGATCCATTATTTCGATGGAGCTGAAACGATCAAGGTGGAGTGCAAATGACCGTCCGGGTAGGCTCACTGCGTTTTCACAACTGGCAGGCCATAGAAATCCATCCTGATCGTTGGGCGGATGCTTTCATTTTCGATGTTTCATCTGATTTGTTGATTCCCCCGGTTGACATGGGATTGGCCATCCGCCGGATGGGAGCACCGCTCAAGAAGTTGTGGTCCCGCACCTGTCTGTGGGTGCGGGTGGATGCGCCGGGAACCTGGTATCTCCACGAAATCCGCAACGCATTGATGGGGATAGCGAGCCTGCCGGTAGCCGTGACACCCTTCACCCAGCAGAAACCCCGGTTATCCGATTTTTCTTTACATCCCCATCTGGACAACACTCCTTCTCCTTCGCCACCTAGCGTTACCGATATAGTCACCATCCCACTAACGGACAGCGAACGCCACGGCCTGCGCGTACTGGCCCGGTTGCGGACTGCTGCCCTGGTCGAGATTGCCTCCCAGGCTGGCTTGACTCTGCCAACCACTCGTAAAGCGTTGCATGGGTTGGCTGAAAAATCGGCAGTTAGTTGGCAGCCCGAAACAGAGACCTGGGAAATCCACCGGCGCAAGGGATTATCTGTGGCGTTGCGCGGTCTGGGTTTTCCACCTGGCGTTTCCATCCCAACCGAGAAACGCTACAATCAGGGTGCCCGCCATTTGCGTACTGCCCGATTATGGCCGGCCTGGTTGCGTCAAGGCTTGGGAAAACAAGCTGTAATTTGGGCTGGCTGGAGTGAACCGCGGCTATCAACTCGTAAGGCGCATCCCGATGCAATGGCCTGGGGTGAATTTCAGGGTAGAGAGACTTTGTTCTGGCTGGAAGTGGACAGCGGCCAATCTTCCAAAGAAGCCCTGGTCAAGAAATTGCTCCGACGACTGAACACGGCTGTAGTGTACGCCCGGAGTTTTGATCTGCTGGTGGTGATTGCCGTTTTAGGACCACCGAGAACCCTGAAAGTGGTGCAGCAGGGTCTTGGAAAAACCCCCCATGACACCGCGGTGGTGGTCGCCCCGTGGACGAAGTTTGGCGAATTGCCGGTCCCGGTGTGGGGGAATTTGACAGATGGATCACCAGCTCCCACACAGTTGCGATTACTTTAGGTTGTGGGTATAATTTACATGTCCGTTCTAGGGTGCCCCCCTCACTCTAGGGCGGACATTTTGTTGTTTCTAGCAAATCCATACACCCAGTTTGATGGGGAATTTTCCTTTCAATACTGAGGGAATAGGGGTTTTTACACTTCCTATTTAATTTTTTCCAATAGCTTATGGAATCTTGGGAAGAATTTCTCAGCGAAGACCATTTGTAGGTTCATTTTGCATTGTCTTTGTGATCTCATCGATGTGTTTTTTTTATTCTCCAATACTTTTGAATAGTATTAATAACTACAAGGGGGGACAAATCATTTTCTTCCATGTTAATTTCCCAAACGAGGTAATTGCGAACTTCTTAAAAGAAAAAGCGGCTCACCCTGAGTCTCGATTTCAATCTGTCCTAGTGCATTTCAGCACCAGCTAGGCCTACTCTCCGAGTAGCCAAGATCATCAGGCTTTACGATACCGCTTCAGACATTATAATCTAGCTCAGCCAAAATCTACCTGAGGGGAGTGATCAGTAAGAAGAAATTTTAAATCCAAATTGTTAAATGATCTTGGTATTGAAGAAAGATATCTGCAAGCTGTTTTCCAACATACTCAAAATAGTTAGCCCCTTCCTGGTTGCAAAAATAATCATGGCTTTGTATGAATTTTCCACGGGCAATCGTTGCGTGAAGGAAAGGAAAAACATTGGTTTGATTGATATCAAACTGATCTACTCGCTTTCTGAAAGCATTTCCTAAACTTTTGGCCCCCCAATATTTGTGTGCATGCTCCGGCTTTTCATCTAAGGTTCTCCGAACGAATTCATACGCGAATGCTCCAAAGCTAAACACAAAAACGGGATTATGCTGCTGGATGATCGTTTTCAGTTCATCCATTTTGGAACGAGTTTCGAGTTTCCAATCTTTTTGAGTATTTTTTGGTTTGGTATTTGGGTTTTCAATTGCATTCCGGATATACAGCGTAGCTGTATCGATTCTTAACCTTGTTTCCCGATAAATTCGATCCTGTATCGTGTCGATAATCGGGGTCCAGATGTTGTGGATGGCCGGATGCCTCGGATCTAGCGGTGTTGCCAAATCGCTTGACCAATTACGGGGATTTGAATCTCCAATCAGCCAAATAGGAAAGTTTTTAGATCCGACTTCTTTTATCATTGTTTGAATTTACCCTGCTGCATCTTTGCATTCCTTCCTTATTCGCGAAAGGGTTGAATGGAAGGGGTGACTTTTATTGCCTTGTAAATTCAATGGTAGGTTGAGTTGGTTGATGAGCTTATCTTCAAAAATCCAAGGTTCTTCTTGCACAACCCAAGCTACGAAAGCATTTTCAGCCATCCAAGTTGAGAGTACGGATTCTCCTACACCAAAATGTATCCGCTTTCCACTATTACCAATTCGTTGCATATGGATTTCAAGCTTTTCGCTGAGCAAACAGCCTAAACTTTTTCTCAGTGTGGAACCATAAGCATTCGCGCTATAATGCTCTTTAATCCGCTTGGCTAAATTTCGTTTGCTATTTTCTCTAGCAGGCGAAATTCCTACATAAAGCAAAGTCAACTTTTGAAACGTATGGCATCCATGTATAGGAACCCTGGGTGGGATTTCTTTGAAATACCAAGCATATATTCCTGGTTTCTTTGGTACAGGACAGGGAGATGATAAAACTTCAGATCTGGACCAAAGATTTTGAGGATGTGTAATCGTTTGAATGATATCTTCCATAAATCGTTATTCGAATCCCTGAATGAAATCGAAGATGTTAATGGATTATACACTGCGCGGAACAAGGATTGCCTCTTTTGCTCATTTATATTTTTTTAGGAAGTGCTTTGCAGATTTTCATACTGGTAAAATTAAGTGATCGTGATATGCTCCAATTTGCGCGAAAAAATATATTGCGATGGTGAATTTGGGGGATGAGATCATACAATATAGATTACAATTTAGGG
>CAYVQU010000139.1:0-14422 GCA_964453155.1 uncultured Anaerolineales bacterium
TGCCTATGTTTTTCGTTAATTTTCTGTTCTACCGCTACTTTTTGAGATGACACCGCTCAAGGAATAAAATTCATCCAGGGTGGCCGGAAAAATATCGACCCGCATTTTTTCACCCAGATTGATGTGGTTGGTGCCTTTTTCGGTGCGCACATAGCAAACCGGTATGACCGGCACTCCCGTAAACATTACCAGCGGGTTAGGGAACAGCCAACATTCCTGGGCCGGAACGGCATATCCTTCGTTAAGATAAAAGTCTAACTTTTGGTTGATCCCGGCCTGGGTGAGGGGGATTTCAGTCGATTCGGTGGCCGAATGGGCGTATTTGTCTTCGCCATCTTCGTCGGGATCCCACTCATAATTTGGAATGATATTGCGGCCGATGCTGCTATGTTGATCGTTTTGACTTTCTTGGAGGTAATATTGAAAATTCGAAGAACGTAAATTATCGTCACTGTACTGCCACCAATATAGCCCCGCCAGGATGCTGCCTTGGGTATCGGTCCAATCGATGTGCTGAATTTCGTTGGTGATGGTGGCCTCCCAAGTCAGGCTGTTCCCAACCGCCATGCCCTCGGTGACATCGAGAAAATCCTGGGAAACATCCGAAATCGTCAGCCGCTTATCATCCCCTAAATCCACCATGACATTGCCGCTGTAAATGGCCCAGCGGATGCCGAAAGCCAGCCAGCCGGTTATGCCGCGGCAAATGCCATTTTTCGATTTGGTGGCGGTACACACCAGCATCACGACGGAATCGAACAAGGAAATAATCGCGGCGATAATTTGACCTACAACCGGTATCGCCGTTATCATCAGCAAAATAATGCCGGCGATGGTCCCGGCTACCTGGGTGGCAAACGCGAAATTGGCCGCCATACTCCCCGGGACCAGGCTGGAGGAAAAAAGCTGGTACATGAAAATTCCCCAGGTACCAATTTCAGTGAGTACTAACCCGATCGTGGTCGCAGTGGTGAATTTGGCGGCGACACTGCCCACATTTTTTAGAGTCGTAATGGTTTTATACAATTCGAAGACCGATCTGAGCGTGACCATTGCGTTGAGGGTATGCAGCAGGGGATCGATCCCATAGTGTTCGGCCACGACGTAGAGGGCCATGGTTGCCCAGGCGGCCATCACCGTCATTCCAGTTCTGCGCGATTCCTTGGTGGTGGTCATTTCGCCAGTGAACACGTCTTTGTAGCCATCGACGTCCATTAAGAATGGCCGGGTTTTGCCAACCTCGGTGGCGTGTTTGGCGTAAATTTCCGTCATAAGTTTGGTCACGCGGGCGATCACCCCCCCATCTTGCATGACATCTTGGATGGATTTTTCCAGGTCAAAATCTTCAACGGCCATATCGTGGTAAGCGCCGATCAATTCATCGCCGACCTGAACCAGGGCCGAATTGCCGCGGTACATGGCCAGGTAAAAACTTTGGGCGATGAAAATTTGTCCCCGGCGTAGATCCTCATAATCGGGGTCGTCCTGATATTCGGTGAATAACTCCTCGTAACGGACTTCGATCCGGTCCCAATATTCGTCCAAGGGATAGGATTCCCACTGATCGTCCCCGCTATCGAAGCGATACGTGGCCCAATTCATGGAAACCACGGTTTCTTCCGGACTTTTTTCCGAATCAATTTGAATGGTTACTTTGACGGTATCAGAGACCGTTTCGGTGGTGGTGGCGTCACTGCCCAAAGCGGCGGCGCGGTAGTGGGATTCCTGGGTAAATAGGAGGGTGGGAGCCTCGCTGCCCGCATCGATATAGCTCTTGAAATGGTCATCCAAGATTTTTTCGGTCTCCGTCATCGCCATCTGAACCATTTGATCGGAGATGTCGTAGGCATAGGTTAATACCTGGGTCGCGGTGATGGGGACCCCCCATAATTCATCGTCACCGTCGGCATAGCCATTGTTCTGATTGGTGGGATAATCCCAACGATTAACGATCTCTGTGATGGTAATGTCCCGATTGCCATCATCATCCTGGTCTCGGCCCACTAAGAAGGATTTATCTAAACCCCAGGCCAAGTTCCATAAAACCTCATCATATTCACGGTCATTTTCGGACTCTTGGGCCGGGTCTTCGAAGATTACCCCGACCTCAACCCCATGATCTTCGCGGACGGTCATCCCGGTGAGATACCAGGTTTCGGGGTAAGCCCGCACAATTTGGGTGGTATCGAGGACCCATTCATCTTCTTCACAGGTTCCGGCAAAATCTTCGGCTTCTGAACATTGGTGGTCTACCAACATCTGCAGCACCCAAACAACATTGACTTTGTGGGTATCCCCCCAGTCGGCGGTTTGGGGCCAATAGTGCATCCGACCGGCGAAGGCGACTCGATCAGCTTCGGTTTCATCGGATACCAGGTTGAGCGGCAGATAGGCCAACAGGGTGCCATCCTTCGCTTTCTCGCGGACCGAAATCGCGTAGGGATCTAACGGTTCACGGTCGATCATTTGATCCGCATACGGCCCGTTGACAATGTTGCCAAGGTTCAGACAGTATTCGTCTGAACCATTTGTGAGTTTGATGCCATGTTCTCCGTTGGCTAACTCGGTTAATTTTTTGGCCGTGATGGTGCGGGTATCTCCATCGGAAAGGTTATCCCAGTTATGCAGGGCATCGTCGAGATCATTACAAGCGTTTTCATTGATTTCAACCTCGTAAGTGGCATCGGCCGTAAAGGTCAGATCGATATCGGCCCCAGCTTGTTCCAGGTGAACGGTAGCCGAAATCTCGCCGCTGAATGCCACCTCGATCGCTGGATTTGCCAGTTTTAACGGCACGGAATCACCGGGCATTTCAATTTCGAGCATCGGGATCAAGCGGAGGTCGCCATTATCCGCGTTGGGTGCAATGGCTTCCCCTTCTGGGGCAATATCTTCAAACGTTGAATTGTTCCCTTGCTGGCGTTGAATCTGGCCGCGCTCGTCGTTGCTGGGCCAATCTAAAACATTGAGCGCATACCAGAGATGTTCTTCGTTCTCCGGCCGGATTTGAAAATCGACGAAGGCCGGTTGGTCGGCCTGTAACCCATCCACTTGGAATAAAAGAGGATGATCTTCGTCAAACAGGTCACCCGCATTATTCTCAAATTCATAGGGTGAAAGATCGATCAGATCGGGGACCCCATCACCGTCATCATCGCGGTCAAAGGGGTCAGGGGTACCATCTGAATCGGTATCTTGGCAGGTGTCGAACTTGCCATCGGGTGAGACCTCGCCCGCCTCCACATCCACTTGTCGGGCGTCGCACTCAATATTATCGGGATTGCCATCCCCATTGGTGTCGATATGATTGGGGTTGGTGTACCACCATTGGTTGTTATAGAAGAAACCTTTGATCTCGGCGTTATCTGTGATTTGGTCGCCATCGGTGTCTTTGTCCTCCGGGTCCGTCCCCAGGCGTTCCTCCTGTCGATCGGTCAGACCATCACCGTCACAATCTGCATTTTCGGGGCAAGGATCGTCGCCATTTGACAATCCATCCTCATCGCAATCGGCATTGTCATCGTTGAGGTCACAGTCATCCCCGTTGGTGGGCGCGGCCGGTTGACTGGGTTTTACCCTGCCTTCCTGGCTATTGACAGTAGATTCATCAGTATTGGCGAGTAAATTTTGATGGGGATCCCAACCATAACCATTCATTTCAGCTTGGGCCGCCCACTCAGCCTGCCGGTGGGCCTCGGCCGCGGCATACTGCTCCTGTTGAACTTCCTGCTCTTGATAAAAGGCATACACCTGATACCCCTGAATAAGCGGGGTGACCACCATCGAGCAAATGACGGCAACCACGATGGCGACATAAACGTGTTTGGCTTTACTATTGATGAGACCCAGCCCTAATAATCCTAAAAATGCAATTGAGATCAGATTTTCAGGCTGCTGCACTTGGGAAATGGTGTTAGAGATGGATGACTGAAGATGGGTGACTGGTGATTGGTGACTGGCAAGCGCTTCCCGGTTGAAATTCGAGAAATCGGTGAAAACTTGAACGGAGACGCGTTCGCCGTTCTTTTGTTGTGGGTATTGGATCGCGACGTTTAGGCGCAAGGGCAGTCCGTCTCGATCGAGCCAGACTTCACCGGAACCGACCGCCGCCCGATATTGCTCGGGGGCGTTGAGCCGCAGGCCGGCGGGGAGGGCACCTTCTCGGCGAAGGTGATCTTCCAGTTGAGCGCGAAGATGGTTGGCCAACAAGGGGCCGCTTAAATCGAATTGATATTGGGCCGCGTACCGGGCTGCGGCGGGATCGGAAACCAGGCGCACATTTTGAGCCGCGACCAGGAAACCGGTGAAATCATTCCCTGGGGCGAAACTGCCGGTAAAATTATCAATTTTTTGCCAACTACCTCCGCCCACCCGGCCTTGGGCTTCCCGACCGGTTACCCGAACTTCAACAGCATCGGCAGCGTTGGTAACATTGCCGCCATTTTGCCAGATCCGCATTTGCAGGCTTTCAGCGGGGAGATTGGTTTGCCCATCAAGATAGAGAGTCTCAACCCGACTACTGCGCCCGGCATTGGCAATCGTCGGCGCCAGGGCTGTTTTTTGCACCACTCGCGAACTAAAATGATATTGTCCAGCCTCCGCGGCTAAGTTCCAGGCGCGTTGGACTTGTCCTTGCGGAGATTGATCTGGCGCGGCCTGGGAGGCAATCGGAATAAAAATAAGGCTGACGATCAATAGGAAAAGCAGCGCGCTGACCCAATGGCGCGCCTGGCGATGTGATGGCATGGTGGTCTCCTAAAGTATCCACTACCGGCTCAAATGAACAGCCTGGAATCCCCTAAATATTCATTGGTAAGTAGTGGATACGCAATTCGCACAATTTTAGCAGGTTTTACAATCTAAGTAATCATTTCACCATCATTTTTTTTGAAGCCCCCAAGGGTTTCAAAAAGAAACTATTCCTTTTGGTAGTTCCCTGAAAAATCCCTGGGGTCTATTCGAACGGGCATTTATTGACCATTGCCTGATCTTAGACACAACAACCAGAAGCCAAATTCTATCCCTCGGATTAGGATATAATCCAACCCCACTGGACCGTACTCTGTTTACAGAAAAAAGAATTACCATCCGCGGCACAACAGCCAATGAAAAACCTACTGCGGATGATACCTTAGCGATATCGATATGAAGTTATTAATCGGAATTAGTCTCGGAATACTTGTTAGCCTGGCGGCCTGGCGGCTGCGGTCGCTCTCGAATAGTGGGGCAGTGGCCGCGGCAGTCACTGGCGGCTTGATCTTAGGGTTGGGCGGTCTCCCCTGGG
Source organism: uncultured Anaerolineales bacterium (assembly GCA_964453155.1). Lineage (GTDB taxonomy): Bacteria > Chloroflexota > Anaerolineae > Anaerolineales > UBA11858 > CAYVQU01. Next base: position 5,285 of record CAYVQU010000139.1, read on the forward strand.
CGGCGTTGCTGCTGACGTTTTTTATCTCTTCCAGTGCCCTCTCGAAGATTTTCAAACGGCAAAAGAAATCACTGGGTGAGAAATTTGCCAAAGGCAGCCAACGCGATTGGGGCCAGGTAGCGGCCAATGGTGGCTTGGGCACTGCCTTAGTCCTCCTGCTAGCCCTGAGCGGAGCGGATAGTGCCGTCGAAGGGTGGCTGTGGGCGGCCTATGCGGGCGCGCTGGCAACGGTCAACGCCGATACCTGGGCGACCGAAATCGGGGTGTTGAATCCCAAACCGCCGCGGCTGATTACGAACTGGAAAATGGTTGAACCGGGGACTTCGGGGGGGATTTCGGTTTTGGGAACCCTGGCGACGATCGGGGGCGCGGCCCTCGTCGGGGTGAGTGCGGCCTTATTTTCCGTTGCGGGGGCGCGGTGGTCCATTTTGTTGGCAGCTACTCTGGGGGGCGTTGCCGGAGCCTTCTGCGATTCTCTCCTCGGAGCCACCGTCCAGGCGATTTATCATTGTCCCCACTGCAATAAAGAGACTGAACGCCATCCAATTCACTCCTGCGGTACGTCGACGGTTCAAATCCGCGGCTGGGGCTGGCTGAATAATGATTTGGTGAATTTTTTGGCTTCGCTTGTGGGGGCGATGGTGGCAGTGATCTGTTATCTGTGATCAATCATCAGTTTTGGGTGGCAGACTGTTTACTGATTACTGATAACCGCCTACTGATAACCGCCTACTGAATATTTGCAGTACCAAGGCTGTCCGCCAGAAAGCGACCGCGGCCATACCATGGGCTAATATCGCGAATAATGGCGGTTTTGCCAGGGTGTAATATGTCCAGCATTCGCGGGTAGTCCCCCAATATTCGAGGAAATACCCTAATCCCGACCCGGCGATGAAAGTCAGCACGGCTAGGCGATGATCCGTCGGTGTTAAGGTCAAGAATACGACCAAAATCGTCGCCATGATCGTCAGCGACTTGTCCATCGTCGGCCAGACATAGTTCAACATCAGGGCAAAAAATGTCAGGAAAATTAGCCAGTAGCTTATTTTATCCAACCATAAAAACCACGAAGGAACACGAAGATTCGCAAAACCGTTCTCTTTGTGCTTCTTGGTATCCTTTGTGGTTAGATTGAGTAAAGATTGTAAAACTCGAGCTAACCTGTCAATTGACAAACTCGCAATCGGCCACGCGGGGATAATCCACAGCGGGGGACGTTCGGCGGTGTAGTACCACCAAATTTCGGTCTGGGTCCCCCAACTCTCGATGACGAGACCGCCCACAAACCCGACGAAGACGATCCAGGCATCGGTGCGCAAGTCCGCTCCGGCCATAATCAGGAGCGACATCACCAGCCAGATACCCACCAGCAACCAATCGAAGTCGCGCCACCAGGGGCCGCCCCAATCGATATAGGCCAGCAGCTCCTCAGCCAGCGGCCACCAGGCATAAACGATCACCCCACACAGGAGCACAAATCCGCTGAAGAGGACATAACTATCCCGGGTCCAGCCCATCATTTCTGCAATTCGAGTTCCAATTCGGCGTAACATGGTGGGATTGTACTCGGGCCTGATATAATTTTCCAGTGGTCGGTCAATTGCAATTCACTAAACTCTAACGCTATCCCTACCTTTTTATGATCCCCCTCTCCCTCTCCATCTCCGGTTTTCTTTCCTACCGCGATCCGGTTGAAATTGATTTCACCCAATTTGAGTTGGCCTGCATCGCCGGGGCCAACGGCGCGGGAAAGTCATCTATTCTCGATGCCATCACCTGGGCCTTGTTTGGGCAGGCTCGCAAACGCGATGATTCTGTTATTAATATGCAGAGTGAAAGCGCCGAAGTTGAGTTGATTTTTGCATACGAGAAAAATCATTACCGGGTGACACGCACCAACCCCCGTAGTAAAAGCACCCTCCTCGAATTTCATATTGCCCAAGTCGCGAAAAATGGTGAACATTATTCGGATCCCATTGTCCCCCCAACCCTTAACCCCCAACCCTCAACTTATAATTGGAAGCCGCTGACAGAACGCACCACTCGCGCGACTCAGGCCCGGATTGAGGAAACCCTCCGGTTGGACTACGAGACTTTTGTCAACGCCGCGTTTTTCTTGCAAGGCAAAGCCGATCAATTCACCCAGCAGCGTCCGGGTGATCGCAAACGAATTTTAGCCAGCATTTTGGGCTTAGAAATCTGGGAAGCCTACCGCCAACGCACGGTTCACCGCCGCAAGGAAGTGGATGGTGAAATTACTGCCTTGGATGGGCGGATAGCCGAAATCAATACCGAATTAGCTGAAGAGGATACTCGCCGGACTCGCCTGGCCGAACTGGAGACAGAGCTCGCGCTCTTGGGGGAACAACGCACCACTCAGGAAAAAAACCTCGAGACGATCAAACAATCAGCTGCGGCCTTGGATGAAAACCATAAACTAGTTGATCAACTCAACCGCCAGCTTGAGACCGACCAAAAACGGCAAGCTAAATTGGAAACCCGGCTAATAGAACGCGAAAACGAACAGGAAGCGCACGCCGCCATCTTGGCCCGTTCAGAAGAAATTGAATCCGCTTACCAGGAATGGCAGGCCAACCGGGTTGATTTGTTACGATGGGATGAAACTGCCGCCCAATTTCGCGAACATGAAAAACGTCGGAATGAACCGCGGCTGGAAATTGAGGCTGAAAGAGCGCGGTTGGAGCAAGAACGGAACACGTTGCAGGAGCAGCAGTTAGCAGTTAACGGTCAGCAGTCAACAGTACCTGATTTGCTGTCATCAATTTCTAACCTCCAATCGCTAATCTCCAATCTCGAAGCTTCAATCGAGGCTCGTAAAGCGCTCGAAGACGAACTCACTTCTGCTCAAGAGGCTCTCGCCAATGCCCGGGCCGAGAACCCCCGGCTCAAAACCGAAATGGATGAGCTGAAAGCCCGGATCGATCAACTGACCGATGCCGAGGGGGCTGCCTGCCCGGTTTGTGGACAACCCCTTAATACCGAAGAACGGGAAAATTTAATTGAAGAGTTAAACCTAATTGGCACCACGATGGGCGATAAATATCGTGCCAATCGCCAACTTTTGAAGGAATCCCAAACGAAAGTTGCTGGGATTCAAACCCAAATCACCAATCTCTCTGATCTGGACGATGATTTGCTGGCGCACAAAAACCAACTCAATAAATTCAACGCCCAACTAGGGCAAATTGAATCCGAACTTGAGCAATGGGAATCATCCGGACAGGCGCGCCTGGTTGACCTAGGAGATCACCTTAAAGATAATTCTTTCGCCCCTGAAGCCCACGCGATCCTGGCTGAAATTGATGCCGAACTCAAAGCGATTGGCTACGATGCGGCCGAACATGACCGCGTCCGCCAGGCTGAGTTGAAGGGGCGCGCAACGGAAGATAATTATCGCACCATCGAACGGGCTAAATCGGTCCTCGAACCCCTTGAGCGTGAAATTGAAACCCTCACCACCGAACTCACGACCCTCAACCAGGAACTTGACAATCAACTTGCGGCCCATGCCGGAGCCGCGGCTCAACTGGCAGCGCTTGAATCCCAGGCACCTGATCTTAATCAGGCCCAACGAGCCTTGCTCGACATTATTGAACAAGAAAACCAACAGCGAAAGTTTGTGGGGCGCGCCGAAGCCAATGTTCTCGTGCTTGCTGATCTCAAAAAACGTCGCCAGCGGTTTGAAACCGAACGCGAGGATCTAGCTCGCCAAGCCAGCCAGTTCCAGCAACTCGAAAAGGCCTTTGGGAAAGATGGAGTTCCAGCTCTCCTGATCGAGCAGGCCCTGCCGCAAATCGAAGCAAAGGCCAATGAAATATTGGAGCGGTTGAGCAGCGGCAATATGTCGATCAGGTTTATCACGCAGCGGGAATACAAAGATAAAAAGCGGGCTGACCTTCGCGAGACTCTTGATATCCAGATCAGCGACAGCGCGGGAGTGCGCGATTACGAAATGTTTTCAGGCGGGGAGGCTTTTAGGGTCAATTTTGCCGTCCGGCTGGCCCTATCGGAGGTGTTAGCGCAACGGGCCGGGGCCCGGCTGCAAACCCTGGTCATCGACGAGGGCTTTGGCAGCCAGGACGAAGTCGGCCGCCAGCGCTTGATCGAAGCCATCAATACCGTCAAATCCGACTTTGCCAAAATTCTGGTCATCACCCACATCGAATCCCTCAAAGACGCCTTCCCGACTCGAATAGAAGTTACGAAGACCCCCCAAGGGTCTCTGGTGACCATCGTCTAGATTAGCCTATTAGTGGGGAAAATTAACCACAGATGTACGCAGATAAACGTGGATTTTTTTAACTTTATCTGTGTCTATCCGCGGTTTTCGATTAGCACCAAAACAAAACGACGCCCGCTTCCGAGCGTCGTCATTCACAATTCAGCATTCGCCAGGCCCCATTCGCAATTCGTATTGTCTCAGCCTTCGCCTAGCGGCACACTTTCAACCTTATCCGGTCCGCGGTCGATTTCCCAAGGGTAAATGATATAGGCATCGGTGATTGCGGCGAAGTAATCGGGACGAGCCGTGCCAAACAAATTCCGATGGGGATTGAAATGCAGCACCGCGGTATATGGCAACCCCCCGGCGGCCGAAACTCGATTTTTAACCGTCGTGATCGTCCGGCCGGACCCCCAGACATCATCGACTATCAAAATCCGGCGGCCTTCAAGTAAATGATCATCTGGAAACTGGAAGAAATTGGGCCAGGCAAATAGTTTGGCCCGCCGCCGGTCCATGTCGGAGGGAAAATCAACAGCCGCGGTTAAGACATCCACGACTTGCATCGCTTCGGCCAACATCCCACCAGGGATGATCCCACCGCGAGTGATCATCAGCATGGCTTCAAATTCAGTTTCAAATTGGGGGATCAGGTGGTCGATTAATTTGTCGATATCTTGCCAGGATAAAACTTCGCGCCGCAGTTGCATAGTCTGCTCCAATAAAATTTTCCCAATTATAGCAGGGATGGGGGATCTACTTCAAGCCGGAGATTACCCAAATTCTGGTTGCGGACCACGGCGGCGGGATCAGGGCCGCGTAAGATGATTTGCCAGCGATAGATGCCGCTCACCCGAGCGAAAAAACAAGGCACAGGACCGATTATCTCCGTCCCACTATGGCTGCCGCTCTCAATCCAACCCTGGATTTGCTGGGCTAACCGTTGGGCCGAGGTTTCCACTTTCACTTCATCGTCCCCCCGAAATTCCAGGCGCAGCAGCCGAGAGAAGGGTGGGTATCCTAAATGCCGCCGGTGTTGGATCTCCTGACGATAAAACTCCCGATAGTCATGTTCCCCCGCGGTTTGGATGACGTAATGGTCAGGTTGGAAGGTCTGCAAGATGGCCTGCCCCCCTAAAGGTGAGCGACCGGCCCGACCAGCTACCTGAGTCAGTACCTGAAAAGTCCGTTCGGCAGCCCGGTAATCGGGTAAATTTAATCCTACATCTCCGAGAACAACTCCCACCAGGGTGACCAGGGGCAGGTCCAACCCCTTTGCCAACATTTGGGTGCCGATCAAAATATCGGCCTGATGGTTGGCAAAATGATCCAAAATGACATCGTGAGAACCCTTCTGGCGGGTGGTTTCCCAATCCCACCGGATAGTACGGGCCTGCGGAAATAGTGATTGAACCTCATGTTCAACCCGCTCAGTGCCGGTGCCATATTGCTTGATGCGCGGGCTGTCGCATTCGGGGCATTTTTCTGGCATGTTCCGTTGATAATGACAGCGATGGCAAATCAAAACGTTTGTGCGTTGAACGTTTTGACGTTTGAACGCGTGAGTGTGAAACGTCAACGGGATATCACAGCGCGGACATTTGAGTGAGTGCCCGCAATCGCGGCAGAAAACATAGGTCGCCATCCCGCGCCGGTTGATGAATAAAATCGCCTGTTGCTGCTGTTCGAGAACATTTTTCAACGCCGTTTGTAGGGGACGGCTGAAAATTGAGCGGTTACCAGCCTTGAGTTCCCCTCGCATATCCACAATTTGCACCGGGGGCAACTCTGTCGTTTGGGCATCTTTTTCCAACGGCTGAAACCCCCTATCCTCGTTTCCCTGCCCCCGGGTATTTTTCACTCCTAACCCCTCCAACTGTAACCGAACTGCTTCTTTATGTGCTAAGATCCGCTCGGGGAGGCTCAATGCCCGCCACTGTCCGCGCGCGGCCCGAAAAGTGCTACCGATATCGGGGGTTGCGGAGCCAAAAATGCAGACTGCCCCAACCTGTTGCGCATAGGCTGCCGCGGTTTCGCGGGCATGATAAGTCGGGGCCATTTCGGATTGGTAATAGGATTGATCGTGGCTCTCATCGAGGATGATCAAGCCCAAGTTGGAAAATGGGGTGAAGAGCGCACTCCGGGGCCCGACGACGACTGAGATTAATCCGGCCCGGGCCCGGCGCCAGGTATCGTAACGCTCACCGGGTGAGAGCTTGGAATGCACCAAACCCACTTTTCCTGGAAAACGGGAGACAAAGCGGCGCACGGTTTGGGGGGTGAGAGCGATTTCGGGTACCAGGATAATCGCTTGCTGCCCGCGCTCGATGGCTTCTTGTAAGGCATGGAGGTAAATTTCAGTTTTTCCAGAGCCGGTTACGCCATAGAGCAAGAATGGTTCCGGATTTTCTCCGGTTGCGGCGCGTTCAAAACCGGCCCGAATCTGGTCCCAGGCGATGAATTGTTCGGTGGTTAAATCCAATGGCGCGGAGGCCACAAACTCCATTTTTCCCAACGGGTCACGGACCTGCTCGCTCTCGCCAAGGAATATTAACCCCAGTTTGCTAAGCCGTTTCAGGTCAGAGAGATTACCCCCACTCTCGGCGTAGACCCAAGTCACATCAACCGGGCCGGGATCGCGTAGCAAAAACTGCATTATGGCCTGCCGCCGTTCGAGAGCTGCCGTTCCTTTTCGAGCCAGGGTGTCCATTTTCTCCTGGACTTCGGTCGCGGGGACCGCCAATTGGGTGGTCCGCACCATCTTTGGTTTGACGGTGGGCGCGTTTAACACCGGTTGGGTCGTGATCAGACCGCGGCGTTTGAGGGCCTCGACGGAGGCTTTCCAATTCTTGCGGGGCAAGGCTCGGTCGATCTGGCGTCCTCGCAGGGGACCGCGGTCGATTAACAGGGTCAACAACCGCCACTGTGCTTGAGAGATTTTTAAGGTTCCCTGAGAAGTTCCTGCTGCGATTTGCTCTTTGGTGATCCCGGGCTGGTAAAGCGTATCGGCCATCTGACTCAGACCAGGGGGCAGCATCAGGCTCAGGCACGCCGCCAGGGGCGAGAGGGTTTCTGCGGCCAGATAATGGGCCAAATTAATCTGAGCTGGCGTCAACACCGGCTCAGGATCGAGCAATTCGAGTATTGCTTTGGTTTCTGCCACTTCTGGGTTGGCGACAACTTTAAAAACCACCCCCTGAACCGTCTGCCGCCCAAACGGCACCGTGACCAAATGCCCGGCACCGACCTGCCCGGCTAAATCGTCGGGCAGGTGATAGTGAAACGTCCGCGAAACATGCGAAACGTTAACGGCAACTTCGACAAAGGTGGGCATGGGGCAAGCTTCACGCGGTACCCATCTCAATGAAAATTGAGATGGGTACCGCGTTTTCCATTATTCCTCTACCGCCGGGGGCTTCTTTTCTGTTTTACTGAAGTTTAGCTGTTCTACCCGACGGCCATCCATACTGATGACTTTAACCCGATATTTATCGATGGATAGTTCGTCGCCAACTGCTGGAATACTACCCAGTTTTCCGAGAACATAGCCGGCGATGGTGTCGTAATTGGGATCATCGAATTTGGTCCCCAGTGCTTCATTGACTTCTTCAATTAGGGCTAAACCATCGATAGTGGCGGAGCCGTCGGAATGAACCTGAATTTCAGGCTGGTCGGCGTCAAAGGGGTCGCTGACCTCCCCGACAATCTCTTCCATGAGGTCTTCCAAAGTAACAATTCCAGCCGTTCCGCCAAATTCATCCATCACGATGGCAATGTGTTGCCGTCGGGCGCGGAACCGTTGCAGTACGCCGCGGACGGGAACAGCTTCTGGAACAAACAAAGCTTCCCGTACCAGATCACGCGCCTGGCATTTCTGTTTCTCTGGATCGAGTTGGGCGCGGAGCAAATCTTTAATGTGAACCACACCGATGATGTTATCGAGGACATCATCAAATACTGGGAATTTCGTAAATGTGGAGTGGGTGGCGATATCGATACATTCTTTTAAGTAAAGATCGGCCTCGAAGCCCATGATCTCTGTTCGGGGGACCATTACTTGTCGGACTAGAAGTTCGGCGAAATCAAAAACGGCGTGGAGCATTTCGCTCTCTTCGGCTTCCACCGCGCCGCCCTCGGCGCTGGCGGCCACGATCATCTTCAACTCTTCGACTGAGTGAACATTTTCGTGCCCGGAAACCGGTTCTACACCAAATAATTTGAGCAGGGCATTGCCGGTGCCGTTTAGGGCCCAGATCAATGGTTTAAAAATCCATTCGGTCCATAAGGTGGGCCGGGCAACCCACAGGGAGGTGTTTTCGGGATACTGGAGGGCAATGGATTTCGGGGCCAACTCACCGACGACCACATGCAAAAAGGTAATAATTGCAAACGACATCCCGGCGGCGATGCTATGAGAAACTTCGCTTTGGATTTCGCCAGGAAATAGATTGATGATCGGTTCCAGCATATGCGAGAGGGCCGGTTCGCCGACCCACCCCAGCCCTAAGCTGGCGAGGGTGATCCCCAATTGGGTCGCCGCGATGACCTGATCGGGATCTTCGAGGGCTTTGGCTACCCATTTCGCGGCTTGATTCCCTTGCGAGAGCAGTTCCTTGATGCGCGTCCGTCGTACGCTGACGAGGGCAAATTCTGCCGCGACGAAAAAGCCATTGGCCAAAACCAAAACGGCGACCAAGACGAGTTTGAGAAAATCTAATAAAAGTGTTGATTCCATTAGGTTTGTTACTTTCCTTTTTTAGTGTTGTAAACTGCAAATTTTGCTAATCTTTTAGAATGTGTTTGTCATTCGCTTCAATTCGCGTTATTTGTGGTTGCTTTTACGACTCTACTGCAGTAACTCAGGCAAAACAGAAGCGTTGAGCAACAAAAAAGAG
>CAYVQU010000140.1:0-14414 GCA_964453155.1 uncultured Anaerolineales bacterium
TCCAGTTTCAGGTTTCAGGTTTCAGGTTTCAGGTTTCAGGTTTCAGGTTTCAGGAAAATTGTAATCGGTAACTTGGAACTTTCAACCTTCATCCTTCAATTTTTTACGGGCAAAACCAAATCCAGCGGGAATTCGGCTAACATTTCCATCTCACCATCTGGGCGGACATAAAAGGTGTTTTCCAGGCGACAGCCCATCCCTTTGGAAGGGTAATACAGGCCGGGTTCGATGGTCATCACGGACCCCGGAGCTAGGATGTCGCGCGGGCCCGAATGACTGCCAGACCAGGGCATTTCGTGAACATGGAGTCCCAGTCCATGTCCTAAACTGTGAACATACCCCTCTTGAATAGTGGGATCATCTTTAATCGTAGGATGGCCCTGTTCGGCATATAACTCACACACCATTTCCTGGTAATTCTTGAAAGGTTCATTTACTTTGAGCGCCGCAACAACTTTTTGATAAACCGCGTAAACATCATCATAAAGGGCTTGCGCTTCATCCGGCGCGTATCCCAGGCACCAGGTGCGGGTGAAATCGTAATGATAGCCGCCTCCGGCTTCACAGGGGAAAATATCAAAAACGATGGTTTTTCCAAGTTCCATCGGATCGGAGGGGGTTCCGGTACTGTGAGGGACACCGGCATCCCGCCCAATCGCAAAAATCGTACCATGGGGGTTTTCAACCCCTTTCTCAGCCAGCCAAAGATTTATCTTCGACTTTACATCACCAATGGTCAGAAGTTCGCCATCTTTTTTGACCAAAGTCCCATTTTTAGCGATATGAGACGACAAGAAATCGGCGACTTGACCTACTACTGCGGTGGTGACCTGGCCCATCTGGCGAATACGGTCTACTTCAGCTTCATCCTTGGTCGCCATGGCATCCAAAAAGAGGGATTCGCGGGAGGGTTCACCGACAATTTCCAACTCGGGCATTAATTTCTGCAAGGCCGTAAATACGCCAAACCCCGCGCCAACTTCAATCTTACCGTATATTGCCATCCGTCCAGATGTGACCCCCTGCTCCATCAGCATTTTCTGATAGCGGAGGGCAACGGCTTTGACAGTGTCGTTATCGGCCTGTTTCAGTAGTTCATTAAAATTGTATTCGGCGAGGTTTTTAGTCTTTAGACCAGAAGCCGCGGCTTCATCGCGCTCCATGGGATTGTAGTACAAAATGGGGTCTACCCCTTGGGCTTTGATTAAATCGGCCGAAGTCATGTGCCCTCCGCCGGTCATATACACCATCGCCGGGTTATGTTGGGCCGAGCCTGTTATTAGAATAGCCGCATAATTTCTTTCTTGCATCAATTGATCGAGATCGAATTTCATGTTTGGGGTCTCCAGGTCGTGAGTTGTGAGTGATGGTTTATAGAGATTTTAACGCAAAGGCGCACAGACGCAAAGATAAAGAAATAAACCAGGAAAATAATCCCTGGTTTAAAAACTTCGAACCTTAGCAACTTAGCGTCTTCGCGATTAGATTTAACCGGCCTGTTGCACGATTTTTAAGACTTGAATCCGAGTCAGTTTTTCTTTTCCACTTTCAAGCACATCGAGGGTGGCTTCCGCCAGGAGCAGGGGGATTTCAACTAAGTATTTGAACGCGTCACGCGGCATGGTTTTGACGCCTTCCCGCGCCAGGGTCAGGTTTCGCCGAGCATACAGGAACATCTGGTCCCGCGTCCAACCTTGAGGGTAGTAGTCAACATTGCGGATCAGGTCGTCATCCCGGTTACGCAAAATGTTAACCGCCTGGAGCCCGCGGCCAAAACAAATGGCAAAATTGCGATCGATTTGGGAGCCATCGAACCAGGCCCAAATATCACATAAGAGCAACCCAACTGCTCCGGCGACACTATAAGTATAGGCGTCTAAGTCACTCTCGGTGCGGACATCCCAATTCCGCTCCACCCATTGAGCCATTCGATCAGCCATCGCCGCGGTAGCATCCCATATCCGGGGAGAAATGAAAGTCGGAGCATGGCAAGCCCACTCCCCGATCCGTAAAGTGACTTCGGGCAAAACGTTCTCAAACGGTTTGAACGCCGCATCTAACTCAAACAAAACTCGATTATTGAGGGTTGTTTGGCTCTGCATGATCAAACCTACATGGCGTAATAACCGGGCCTTATCGGTCGCGGCCATAATTTCGTGATCTTCAATTTCATCAATCGCACGTAAACAGAGATAAGCCGCCGCGACCGTTTCTTGTAATTTTGTTGGCAGGCGGGATACCGGGATATAAAATGTGCGGCTGGTTTCTTTGAGCACGCGCATAACATCTTTATGAATATTCATCGAGAGACCTCTTTATAGCTTCCAATAAATCAGGATCGTATTCAGGCAAAATTGTACGGGGATCCAAGACAACTTTTTCATCCTGAATCCGAGCAATTACCGGGGGATTAGCCTTGCGAAGCTGTGCTAAAAAATGGGTTGGCCTCGACTGAGGCAGCGCCAGCAGCCAAGTTGGAAGTACCTGCCCGGGCAGAGAGCCCCCACCCACGGTGGACTCACCTGGGATTGCATCTCCCACCCCCAGGTCTGCCATCCACCCTAAAACCCGGTTTCGTAGTTCATCTTCGGAAGCCGCAATCATCCGCCACACCGGAATTTCACTCAGAGCTTCATCTTTCAAGTAATGGATTAGTGTCGCTGAGAGCGCGGCCAACGCCAATTTATCGGCCCGAATAGCACGCGCCAAGGGGTGTTTCTTGAGTTTGGCAACCAAATCTTTGCGCCCCACGATGATCCCAGCTTGGGGACCACCCAATAATTTATCCCCCGAAAACGTAACCAAATCGGCTCCCGCAGCCAGGGTTTCCTGGACGGTCGGCTCATGTTCGAGGCCAAAGGGCGTGGTATCGATCAAAGTCCCAGATCCCAGGTCATCTACAACGGGCAGCCCGGCAGCCTGGGCCACTTGCGCGATTTCAGATAACTCTGGCTCTGTGTGAAATCCAATAATTGCAAAGTTGGAGCGATGGGCTCGCATCACGACTTTGATGGGCTGGTCAGCGATGGCCTGCTCATAATCCCGCAGGTGAACGCGGTTGGTGGTGCCAATCTCAACCAATTTCGCACCTGACTGAGCCATTACATCTGGAATTCGAAACCCGCCACCGATCTCTACCAATTGGGTTCGGGCAATCAATACCCGGCGGCGCTTGGCCAGGGCACTCAACGCCAACAGAACGGCTGAAGCATTATTATTGACCACCAAAGCCGCCTCAGCACCCGTCAGACGCTGCAGCAATTTCTCGGCATGGAGTAGGCGAGAGCCGCGTTTGCCATTGCCAAGATCAAACTCTAAATTGGAGTATCCCAACGAAACAGACTGGGCGGCGGTTAGCGCCGCAGTGCTGAGGGGGGCTCGTCCCAAATTAGTATGAACAATCACCCCGGTGGCATTGAGGACCGGTTTTAGCGTAGCAGTAGTCCAATTCTGTAAAGTCTCTAGGACCAGATTACAGATGTGGGTCGTTTCGGGGAGAATTCCCCCTGACCGCACTTGAGACCGCACCTGATCAAGGGTTGCCCGGACAGCTTCGAGAACCAGTGGTCGGCCATATTCGGCCATCGCAGCCTTGATCTGATCAATTTGTAAGAGTTTATCTACAGAGGGAAGATGGCGTAAATCTGACATATTAATTGTGAATGGTGAATGGTGAAAAGTTAATTGTAAATGAGGGTGAATACCACTACTACTCTGTCAAGTAATTTTTTGACAAGCAGCCTCCTGAGTAGACCAGTGTATTCCTGGTCGTATCGAAGGGTACAGTTTCCAAAAAATTAAACCTAACAATGCAAGATTTCACTATTCCCAATTAACCATTACTCCGGGTTCCAACGGCTTTTCTCTCGAAGCCGCAGTAATCCTTCGACCAAAATAATTACAGCTGCAAGAATTAACCCCAGGGTCAGGGTGAGGGTGCGGCCTAATTGAAACCAGGCCAGCATCGCCCAATAAACCCCGGCAAACGCGGTTTCGCGTACGATAATATTTCGGCTGGCTGGTGGGTCGGAAGGAAACCGGAGATTTAAGAATGTAACAATGGGTAGTGCCAACCCCGAGACGGCCACAACACTGAGGCAAAAAAACAGCCACCGCGGGCCGAGGGTGGGTAAAGTATAAATAATGAGATATATCAGCCCGGCCCACCCAATCAAGGTTAGCAAAATCGCGGCCGGAAGAACGGATCGCACAGAGGGAGATTTCATAGGAATGACTGATGACTGATGACTGATGACTGATGACTGATGACTGATGACAAAGAGATTCTATCATAGCGCCAGGGTGCAAGAGTGGGGCCGGACAATTAATTGTGTGGCGTATAATTAGGGTAGGGTTGTTGAACCTATTGAATGGGTCTTTCGTAGTAATTGTGACATCTTGATCGCAATTTCTCTCAGAAGGATTTTTTATGTCCATGGAAAAATTCATCATCAAGGCCAGCTTAGTGCTTTTAGTGCTAGTCCTGATTTTGGCAATTTTAGGCTGTGATCAATTTCGACCACCTGAGCCGGTCACGATCCAGTTTGCGTATCCTAATTTCTTCTACCAGCATTTTGAGGATTATGCAGCCGAGTTTGAAGAACAACACCCCTACATCACCATAGAGTTGGAACCCCTATTTCCCAGCGAGCTCAGCGATCTGCAGCCTGAAGACGCTGATGCTTTCCTATTGGCACAGGCAGATTTAGGCACTTATATTGAGCAAGATACGATCCTAAATTTCGATGCCTTCATCAGCTTCGATGAGAATTTCGAACCTGAAGATTACCTTCCTGGGACCTTGGACCTGCTCAGTTTTCAAGGAGAAACTTGGGGCATCCCTATGGGAGCCGACTTAATGGTCCTATATTACAATAAAGATCTATTCGATGAGTTCGGGCTGCCGTATCCTCACAATGGATGGACCTGGGATGATCTGATCGCAACCGCCACTTTAATGACTGACGCCGACCGGGTCCCCACGCCCATTTACGGCTACTCGACATTTGAAGGTTATCTTGATTCGCTGATCTTCATCGGCGCTCACGGTGGCAGCATTTTTGACGATATCCAGAACCCCACCACAGTGACATTCACCGATCCTCGTACGATTGCCGGATTAGAGTTTTTCGCTGATTTCTTTCACGAATTTCAAATCGCCCCTACAAGTGCCAGTGCGCAAGAAAACTACACTTCTCCAATCCCATTATATGAGGGCATTCGGCGGGGCCGGGTGGGGATGTGGATTTCGTGGAGTTCCGATCAAGGTGGCAGAGGGTCCCAAAATTGGATTTTCAATTGGGGCATGGTCCCGCTCCCCCGGGGTGAATTCCCCGCGACACCGTTTTTAGCTCCGACGGTTTATACGATCTCCGCGGCAACTGCGCATCCCAAAGAATGTTGGCAATGGATCAGTTTTTTGAGCCACCGTATTCCGCGGTCAACCTTCCCAGCGCGCAAATCACTGATCGGATCGCCGGCCTTTGCCAACTACGCCGGGGCGGAAATTGCTGAAGTTGTCCGAAATTCGCTCCCCTATGCTGCACCGATCAGTATCCACAATTGGGTCGCGATGGAGGATACATTTATGATTTTTTCGCAAGCAGTGGCAACGATCATAGAAGGGGAAGCTACCCCCCAAGAAGCTATGGAACACGCCCAACAACAAGCCTTAGACTCATTACCTTAGGATAAAACATGTTCACATTTTTTGAAGATTTTCTCGAACGCCTGACTGAACTCCACCAGGATGCCCTCACTGCCGTTGAGGGTTTACCTCCAGAAGCGCTGGATTGGACGCCATTGCAAAAAACCACCGGAGATATGAATTCCATCAACGTCCTGGTCACCCACTTTTGCGGGGCCGAACGGTATTGGATCGGCGATATTGCCACCGATGATGTATCTGGCCGTGAGCGATCTACTGAATTTCAAGCCGCGGCGTTGACGGCCGAACAATTGGCCACAAAAATCAATCTGGCCACCGAATATGCTCACACAGCTCTTAAAAAGTTGGATCTGGATGATCTCAGCGTGGAGAAAACCCAGCTGCGGAATGGTCGGATGGCAACCGTTGGGTGGGCTTTGCTGCATGCGCTGGAACACACCGCGGTGCATGTCGGTCACCTCCAAATTACTCGGCAAATGTGGGCTGAGAAATGAAAATTGACCCCCAGATTTTAGCAAAAGCAGCCAAGTTATACGACTTGGGAATATCCGGGCTACGGCCGCTGGGCGGTATGGAGGGCATGGCCTTGGAATTCAGACGTGATGACGAAGCGTTTGTACTCAAAATCACCCCTAAATCCACAGAAAACCCGGCCGAAGCGCAAATCCTGACCGAAAAACTTGAATATATCAGCTATTTGGTCGCCAACGGGGTGCGTGCGGCGGCCCCAGTGCGATCCCCTGGCGGTCGGTGGGTGGAAACAGTTGAGACCACGAACAAGCTTTATCTGGTCAATGCCTGGACCAAAGTCGAGGGCAACCACATCGAACTCTGGGACCCAACTCATGGGACAGCTGAATTTTTCCAGGCTTGGGGCCGGGTCACTGGGCAAATGCACCGGCTGGCTAAGGTTTATCCGAAATGGGAAAAGAACCCAATTGAGGGCGAACCTTCCGCAATCTATGATTGGGAGCAGGAGCACCAATCTTTCAAGGATTGGTGTCCATTTGACGATATTCGCGCCAAGTGGGTTGAAATCGGTACTGAGATTCAGAACCTTTCGAAAAATCGAGAGGGTTTCGGCCTCATCCACAATGACCTGCATCCTTGGAATATGCTGGTAACCCCGCAGGGCGAAATCAATGTCATCGATTTTGACGTTTGCACCTTTCATTTTTTCATCAAAGATATCGCGATTCCGCTTTTTTTCGCCAACTGGCATGGTAACCCAGGTAAAGGCCGCGCTAAAGAAACTTATCTGACGACTTTTTTCCAGCATTTTATGACGGGTTACTCGCACGAAAATGAGTTGGCTGCCCATTGGTTTGAAACGCTGCCCCTGTTTCTAAAACATCATCAGATTTTGCTGTACATTGTTTTTTCGGATGAATGGAAATCACCAAACAAGTGGCAGGCCGAAACGCTACGAAAGTGGAAACGTCAGATTTTGAATGATATTCCGGTCGTCAAGCTTCAATTTTAAGGGTATGAATTCTCAATTTCGCCAAAACCGGTGGTTGAAACTCGGGCTAGTCTTCATCATTTTGCCACCGATGCTATTCTTTATCGGAACCGCCCTGTGGGCTGCGGCGACCTATGATGGAATTTGCCCTGGCATTATGGATATTGCCCCCTATCCCTGTTCCCGCTGGGAATATATTGGCCGAAATACGATCAGCCCGTTTTCATTAGGTGCGCAGATCAGCATATGTCTTGGATGGGGCCTATTTTCCGGCATTGCAGTAATTTTGGGTTACCTGGCACGTCGTTTGATAGGAGGACCACAGCGGTTAAGATAAATACACCGTAAACAAAGTGTTTTGAGAAATTCCGCCCCATCGACTTCGGAGCAGAAACATCCTGAGTGGAGCGAAGTCGAAAGATGTTTCTGCTCCTCCGCTCAAGGAGCTAAATCCTAGATAACATAATTTCAACCGTACTCCCAATAGTGACTATTTCAACATCATTTCTTCAAAGGATCCCATTATGCCTCTGCGACCGTACAAACTCCCCGCTGATCTCACCCAAATCGCCAAAATCGCGGCTGAAACCTGGACCTATCCCGACAACCCCGAGTGGAATGTGCAACCCGACGAAGAAGAATCGCTGGAAGATTCAATCGAAAATTATCAACGCATTTGGCCCTTGATCCGGCTGGTGCAATTTTTATCTCCTGGCCTGCGCGATTTCATTCATGGTCATGTCTGGGAAGATAATGGGCAGCTCGCGGGTTTTACCCAAATCCACCGCCGCGGCACTACCGCCTCCTGGACGATTTCCGCGGTTGGCGTGCGTCCTAATTTCCGACGCCAGGGGATTGCAAAAAAATTAGTTCAAGCCGAAATTGACTTTGTGCGCGCCCGCGGTGGCAAACATATCACCCTGGATGTGATTGATGGCAATGTCCCGGCGATCAATTTGTACACTAAACTCGATTTCGAAAACTTTAGTACCAACATCGAGACTTATCTGGAGCCCGAAACGCGGCCTGAAGCACTGCCAATTCCCCAGGGATACACATTGGAATCTGTCGATGACTACGCCTGGCAGCCGCGGTACGAACTTATGCGGCGCATCACCCCGCCAACAGTGACCCAATTTGAAACGGTAGAAGTAGGACGCTATAAACGACCTTTTTTCATGCGTCTGTTGTTTCCCATCATCAAACGTGCCGAGGGTTTGAACGTCCACCGGTTCATCATCCGGGATGCTACCGAACAAGTTGTGGCTTATGCCGTTTACGACACTCGTACGCGGGAAACCGGTCGGAATACGATCAACGCGCATCTGGACCCGGCGCACGCAGCACTGGCTCCATTCCTTGTAAATTACATCCTAAACCAAATTATTGCGGTTAATCCAAACCGGATGATTGAGTTTGGCATCCCCCGTTGGCAGGAACCATTACTCACCGCGGCTAGAAATGTCGGCTTTAAAGTCCGCGTAGAATTGTTAACAATGGGAATCGCACTGAATTAAAACGAATTTTTTCAGCCAGTTTTCCCAATCTTAAAACGAGATTCAGAAATTGGTATCTGAATCAAAATTGATTTATGTTTCACAGGCTCCGAATTCTTTAAGATAAGACCCCCATTCCTGGGGGTTCACCGCGAATTTCAACAACCAACCCCAATATATGGGGGCTGTGGATAACTTTGCCCGTTTCTTTCCGGTTAGCAATTTTCGAAAATCCGTTCTGATTATTTTGCTTTGCCGCGCAAGTTTCTTTTAAGGTTTATCAATCTTAAAATGTCTAGTTTTTTTAGAGACCCGTAGGTTTCCCGTATTGGTATTAAAGGCCATTTCGTATTAGAATTTTATAGTCATCATTATAAATTAGGGGATTAGCTCTCCCGATTTCTGGGCTCTTTTTTTCGATGGCGGACAATTTTTCTTGCTTCTCACCTCAATGCGGTGGGGGGTCTGTTTAGGGCACTATTTTAACGGTAAATTCAAAACTGAGGAGGATGCCTAGCTATGAAAGCTGATCAAGCCTGGCAAGCTGCACTGGGTCAACTACAAATGGAAATGCCGAAAGCCGCCTTTGACACCTGGGTTAGAGATGCGGACTTGCTCTCCTACGAGGATGGGGCCTTTACAATTGGGGTTCAAAATGCTTATGCCCGCGATTGGTTAGATAGCCGCTTATCGAGTACGATCACCCGGTTACTAACCGGAATCATGAATCGTAGTGTTGAAATTCGGTTTGTGGTTTGGCAAACTACTGAAGATGAGGCCGAACCAACTGAAGTCAACGTACAATCCCCGAATCCTACAGTTGAATATTCCAATCCGACATTAAACGGCCGCTACACATTTACTAGTTTTGTAGTTGGAGCCAGTAACCGCTTAGCTCATGCAGCTTCTCTCGCTGTGGCAGAAAAACCCGCTCAGGCCTATAATCCACTCTTTCTATATGGTGGTGTTGGTCTTGGAAAAACGCATTTGCTGCATGCCATCGGCAATCACTGTATCCAGGCCGGACTGCAGGTCTTATATGTCTCCTCCGAAGAATTTACCAACGACCTGATCAACGCTATTCGCTCTCACACCACCCAGGCTTTTCGCGAAAAATACCGCCGCATCGACGTTTTATTGATTGACGACATTCAATTCATTGCTGGGAAAGAATCAACCCAGGAAGAATTTTTTCACACCTTCAATACCCTGCATGGCCAGGACAAACAAATCATTATGTCTTCCGACCGCCCCCCAAAGGCGATGGTTACATTAGAAGAACGACTCCGCTCTCGCTTTGAGTGGGGTCTGACTGCCGACATCCAACCTCCCGACTTTGAGACCCGCGTCGCCATCCTCCGTTCCAAAGCCGAACGGGCCGGATACGACATCCCCAGCGACGTTATCGAGATCATTGCCCGTAAGTTCCAATCGAATATTCGTGAACTTGAGGGCGCATTAACCCGCATTGTCGCTTATGCTGACCTCCGCGGTTTATCGATGACTTCAGAATTAATCGACTCATCTCTGGCCGATTTACTCCCCCAACGCACTGAAGTACAACCTGATCAGATTATCAACGTAGTTGCCCAAACCTATGGGATTTCTCTCGAGCGTATTTTGGGCCGCGAACGCTCACGTCAGGTGGCCCTGCCTCGCCAAATTGCCATGTATTTGCTACGCGAAGAAGCCAACATCTCGCTGCCTCAAATTGGCGAATCCTTGGGGGGCCGCGACCATACTACCATCATGTACGGCTGCGACAAAGTCGCTGATCTCCTCGAAAGGGATGATAAACTCCGCCGTCAGGTGATTGATATTAAAGAAAAACTATACGGGCAACCCATGGTTGCTTAGCATTGCTCCCCCGCTTCGATAAGAGCCCGCAGCGATGGCCTTCCCGCTGCGGGCTCTTATTTTTTTTATCATGAGTATGGATCAATGCTCCATGCTCATGATTTCAGTCAAAATCACCCCAGATTTCTTCACCATCTAAAATTGCCGCCACCGCCTTGCCAAATGTATTGTAGCTCAAAGGTTTTGAGATGAAACCATTCATCCCCTTCTTCCGGGCAGTGGGCATTTCCATGCCAGGATCAGCGGCGGTCACAACAACGACAGGAATATCCACCAACTGTGAGTCGGCCCGAATTTCATCATAAACGTCATAGCCGCTCACGCCGCGAGGTAAGGCCAAATCCAGCAGAATTAAATCAACCGGCAGGCACATTTTTAGCGTTTCTACAGTCCCGGTTCCCCAGGTTTCAAACGGAACCGAAGCGCCATGTCGGCGCAAAATGGTAGTGATAATGGCTAAATTGGAGGGATCGTCTTCAACAACAAATATTCGCTTGCCTTGTAATAACATGATGATGTCCTTGCGACTTAGGGGATATACCAGACCGGCTCATCAGCCAGAATATTTTCGAGTAAACGGGGGAAAATTTTATGGGCAATTGGTTTGCCAATCAAGCCATCAAACCCGGCTTTTTGGAGCTGGGCTACATCGTGAACCATGACGCTGGCTGTTAAGGCTATGATTTTGGTATCATTATATTTGGGATCAGCTCGCAACCACTCTAGCAACTCATAACCATTATTCGGGCGGATATGAATATCAAGAAAAATTACATCTGGGACGGTGGGTAGGGTCGCCATTCGTTCCAGGAAATTTTCACTGTTTTCAAAAAAGGTCAAATCAGAATAGTTTAATATTTTTGTAAAAATAGTCCCCAATACTTCTCGGCTGAGAAGGTCATCTTCGACGTATAAGAAGGAGGGTTGCGAGTCTGCCATGTATGTTCTTCTCCAGGCCAAAATTATACTTCAATTTCTCCCGACTCGATGTCGCTTTCGAGGGGGAGCGTAACATAGAAAGTTGATCCCAATCCCAACTCACTTTCTAACCATAAGCTGCCGCCGTGGGCTTCGACAAAGTGTTTCGAAATCGGCAATCCCAGCCCTGTTCCGGCAACATTTCGTAGATCATGCTGGGCCTGCTTGAAGGCGACAAAAACATTATCTAGATCTTCAGCAGAAATACCAATCCCCGTATCCTCGACAGCAATGAAGATATCTCCATTTCTCTGATTAGCTCGGATAGTGATCGATCCCTCCGGGGTGAATTTAACCGCGTTGGATACTAAGTTGAGGAAAACCTGCCGGATGCGACGTTTATCCCCTCGGATCTGGGGGAGCCCAGCATCAATTTCAGCGACCAATTCCACCGGTTTGTTTTTGACCAGGCCCTTTGTCGTTGAAATTGTCCCTTTTAGAATGGTATTGAGATCAACTTCCTCGATGAAGAGATTCATCATTCCAGCTTCAATCTTGGAAATATCCAAGATATCGTTGATCAAACTTAAAAGATGGTTACCACTATCCATCACCTTTTGCAGGGTATCGACCTGAGTATCGTTGACTTCGCCCATCAGCCCATCGGCTACGAAGGCGGTGAAATTCAAGATGGCGTTTAGGGGGGTCCGCAACTCATGCGACATATGTGATAAGAATTCGGTTTTTATTCGGTTGGCATCCTCAGCCGCATTGCGAGCTTCGACCAATTCGGTGTTCATGTTCTCAATGCGCTCATTTGCAAATCCCAGGGTCTTGATAGTGCGGTCAAGTTCAACTCGTTGGAGACGTATTTCTTCCAACATATCGCGCACCCGAACGCTGCCCTCTCGAGAGCGGCGCAACTCTCGGTGAAGATGCCGGGAGGTCAACCAGGTCGCAGTACCCAAAGTTAGGATGAGCAAACCCGGATAAACAACTTGCTCCAGATCCCGCCAGGAATACCCATTCGCAACCGCCACCCACATGAGTAAGAGCATCGAAACCAGCGAAACAAAAACAATATTGCGGCGAAAAGCCAACAAACTGACGGCAAATATTGCTGCCGGATAGAAATAGCGCGCGGGAGAATTAGGAAACCCCCACGATTCAAAGGCCACCGCACCCATAATAACCACTACCAGGCATGACCAGGCCACTCGGAAATTGTATTTTCGGAGTTGAAAAGCCAATAACGCGCCGACCAACAAGAAAATGGCTACCAGCAAAGAAGCGATTAATTCTTTACCGTTCAACCGGAAACAGCGGAAAAACATCACACCGCTCAAAATATAGAAGATGGGTAACAATTCGCTTAAGGTTTCCTGGCGCAAGTCATCAGGATCAGTAGCTCCCGGTAAAGTTGTCAGCCAATTCGTAAAACGCTCAAATCGTTCCATAAATATTCGATTCTCTCATTTCGGTTGGATATTTAGCATTGTAGCATGGCGCTGCTCTAACAAAACTTGCGAATTGGGTTCAGTTGTGAGCGCGCAAATGTTGTCAGGCAGCGAGAGGTAAGCCAGCGCGCATAGAACAGAGGGTTTCCCAATCATCATTGTGACTTAGCCAGGCAGCCCGAGCCTTTGCGGTTAGTCTGGCACCTTGGACAGTCCATTGAGCACCAGAACAACGTAAACGATGGGAAACGATTTGTTTGCAGGCACTTTCAATGGTACCGCTGCCGATCATATACCCTTGCTCTCGAAAACGAGCATATTGCATGCGGTGTTCATTATTACAGAAGTAGGTGAGTGCTGCGGCAGCTTTTTCGGAACAATGCGCTAAGGTCTCACAGGCTTGGATGACGAAGGGTGTATTTCCCCACCATAGCGCAGTGCGGGTATCTTCCAGCCAGGCATTGCGTTGCTTGCCTTCAGGAAAAGCATCTTTCGCCACCTTTTCGAGACGTTCTTCAGCATGGTGCCAGTCGACAATCTGGACCGCATGGGGATAGTACGTTTCGACTAATCCCCAAATCCATTTGGCCCCATCGCCCAGGAAGACCAATTCCTTGGCAAGATCGGCTTTGGCCCGGCATCCGGTAGTCCAGAACAGCGGGTCGAAATCCTCGACTTCTTGGATATCGCAATAATACTGCTGATCTTTTGCCCGTAAGGCTTGATGGCCGATTTCTTCTTTCTTGCGATGGCGTTGAGTGTGCTGGCTGGCTGGCACAGGTTCTACTCGATACCAGCATCCCGTCTTCACTTCACGCCACTTTTCATCTTCACCAGGCTCTTCGATACGTACATGGGCCCCATCCAGAGAGCCGTAAAGCTGCTCAGGACCTGTCTCCGTTCGCAACCGTTCCTGGAGATCGGTTTCGTCTTGATAGCGCACTTTCAGTTTCTCTTCGCTGTCTTCTTGGAGTTGTCCAAAGCCTTGGGTCTCTTTGCGAATGCTGTTCTCTGATAATTCCAGCAGCAGAAATTCCTCGATCCAGCCGGTGCTTTCCCCAAACGCCAACCCTGATCCTGCTAACGCCAATAGTTTCGCAAGCCCAGGCGTTATTTCTCCCGGTTTCAACCTATATTCTTCATCCAATGGCGACTTCCCTTTTCCGCACTCGCACTCTGCATAATAACTGCGGTTGTAAGATACCCATCCAAACATACTCTCTATCTTCGCTTCACGATGCCTCTGGTAATTCAATTTACCGCCACATCCACAAGCAATTTCCTTTTCTCGATCACCATCCGCTTGGTTCAACGTCTTTCCCAGCACCAGGCATCCTAACTCCTTGAGACCGCGGCGTATGCCTTCTTCTAGCCCCAGAATGTGTCGATCTGTTCCGTTTCCTATCTTTTTCGCACATAACTCAGCCATTTGTTCGGCAATCGGTGCTAATTCTTCTGTGGTAAACTCCATTTTACGCCTCCAGTTTTGATAAAGTTGTTGTCTTGCATCTCTATCTTACTGGAGGTTCCTTTTCTGACAACATTTGCGCGCTCAC
>CAYVQU010000141.1:0-14393 GCA_964453155.1 uncultured Anaerolineales bacterium
ACAAGAGTCTACACCATGACTGATCATTTGCATCCTAGATGTAGGGTAGAGAATTGAATATAAACCCAGGTAACTAAATCTTGAGCCGGAGTCCGCCCGGTTTGCAGTTGAACAAATACAGTCCTTAAACCAATGAATCCGGTTATCAGTAGCCAAACTGAAGCTGAGAATATTTTCCGCGCTTCCCCAACCCAATCATTCTTATTCAACAGGAGGGCAACGAACAGGCAAAAAGTGGCATACGCCCCCACCAAAACATGAAAGGATATTGCCAATCCGGAGAAAATGAAACTCCAATGGTATTTGCGTCGCAAAAAAAATCCCAATGCCAGAAATACGAAGCCGTAGGCCACCGCTTTGGGATCTAAACCGCCGACAAACCATTCTTTGGCGATTAAAGAGGGTCGCAAATTTAAATAGACAAACACGACCGCCAATCCCAGTGAAAACCGTAATCCTAGCGTCTTGAAGAGCAGGTTCAGCGCAAGGGCAAACAGCAGATATGTTAACAGGCGTCCAAGGATCGCGCCCCATTGAAACCCCCAAAATGTCACCAGAGGGCCAACCAATAAATTGAAGAGCTGATAGGTTTTAATTTCTAAATTGAGATACCAATCATTTTTCAGCCAATCCCCCTCAATCTGCCGCTGCGCGGTCGGCAAGCGGTCAAACTCATTTTCGTGATAGCCCCCAAAGATAAAAACGGCAGCGGTAATTACTACCACTATTAAAACCACCTGCCCACCAAAAATGAGCACTCGTTTGAGCGAGGTCGTCATCATTCCCCAAATTCAGATGTTGATGCGGGAATCACACTGACCAAAATGAGAAAACAAACCATCCCACTCATGACCAGCATTTCACCACTATCTTCGAGGGTTCCAAAGACGAAATCCCAAGTCGGGGCGGCAAAGGTTGTGGCGATGATGCTATGAAGCATATCAACCCCACCCCCAAAGAACACCAGAGCAGCCAACAAAACCGCCAAGACCCTGATATTCTTTTGCACCGCCTGGGGGCTGAAGCGATATGTCAGACCAATGAACACCAATATGGGGATCCCAACCCCCAAATAAACCAGGATTTCTCCCCAATCATTTGGCCGCAAACCCATTTTTGGCGGAATTTCTAAGGCCGTACTCAGGATTAATCCCCAGTTTTCATGCAATTTCAGGGCATCATCCGCCAGCAGGAAAGAAAATAATCCCGCCCAACTTATATAAGCCCCTGATTTAGATTGTTTCGCCAACAGTAGACAAAATAACACCAGCCACAGTTCTTTCAGATATTGATAAAGTTCACCGTAGCCGCGATCATATTCAATTGAAAATAACAGGTTTGAATTGATTCCGGTCGTGTAACGCAATATGTGGAGCATGATAAAAACCACATCCCCACTCAAGAAGAGGAGCAGCAATTTTTCGCCAAATTGGAGTTGAACATTCGTAAAAAATGCGGCCAAACTTTTTTTTATCATTGCTAAGCATCCATCTCAGGTCAACATAATTTGCGGGGATAAATTCAGGCCGGACAATGTCGCTCGAATTTCATTTTCATAAACGGAATTCATCAAGATGACAACCGCCGGTTGGATTTCAACCAAGGTCTCCGGATTCACGATGATATGCCCGCTCCCCGGAATGAATTTTCCAACTTTGCGAGGGTTGATATCCACAATGGCCTGGATTTGCGAATGAGTCTTAAACACATTCAAGAAAGTGACTCCCTTGGAACCTGCCCCCCACACCACCACCCGCTGCCCAGTTTGGGCATAGCGCCTCAGGCGGGTTTGCCAGGCAGCAACTTTACGGCCATATTCCCTCTCAAAGGCCGAAACCAGGGTTTTCATGTGAGCCATTTCATCCGGCGACGGGGCCAATCCAGCGCCGGGCCACCCCGGTTGCCCCTTTAAAGTCAGAAATTGATCTGAATACGTGGCCGCAATTTGGGTTTGAACAAAATTTTGCCGGTTGAAAACCTGCCGAAGGGAGGTCGGAGTGAAATAGGAAGGATGCTCATAAATCAAATCCCAAATCCCAAGATCCCGCAGGGTATACAAGGCATTGGGGACTTCAAAAAACACCGGGGCGTTGACCTGGCGAATCAGGGCCAGCAGGTCCTGGGGGGTTGCCAGATGTTCAAGCACATGGCGGCAAACCACTAAATCAAAGGCCAGATCCAGGTTTTCGGGCCCAAAATACCCTCGAACGAATTCGATGTTCCCCTGACCAGCGGGCTCACTGCGGGGGCCAAAACTGGGGTCGAACCCATAACCCTGGTTAGGACCAAGTTGGCACAGTAATCGCAAAAAATCACCCTGACCCGAGCCAATTTCGAGAACCTGTTTCTGCCGCAGGTCAAACTGGGCAATCAGATCGCGGGCCACTCGCTCTGCATACTGGCGAAAGCGAGCTGAAAAGAAAAGTGAATTCTCGTAATCAGGGTCATATTTGACCTTGTCGGGATCAAACGCACGATTGAAGATATGGGTACACTTCCGACAAAAAACCAGGTCAATGGCGCCGCGCGGCGCCTTCAGGGCCGCCGGGCGAGTATCCCAGAGCCGGTTGCAATGGACCGGCACCGCTGGGATGGACACCAAATCCAACCAATCGCGGGCCGCACATACCGGGCAGGATTTAATCATGAGTTTCGGTCACCAACACGAGTTCAGGATGCAGCCCCATCCGATCGAGATCGGCTTGAATTTCGGGCTGGTAAATGGGGTTAAGGATGATAACGACCTCTGGTTGGTAAGTCTGCAACAACGCGGGGGAGACAATCTGCTGCCCAGTTCCGGCGATAAAGTGACCGTGTTTGCGAGGGTTGATATCGACGCAGTATTCAATCTCAGTGCTGATGCCCAGAGTGGTCAGAAATGCCACCGCCTTCGAGCCGCCACCCCATAGAACTACCTTATGCTCGCGCGCTTGTAGCGCGGCAAAATAGCTGCGCCAGGCGGCCAAGCGCGGCTGAATTTTCTCCTGGAAAATCATCATTTGGGCTGACAAGAGACCTAAATCTGATGGGGGCGACGCATCTTTCTGCTCGTCGGAGGACGCTAACTGGGCCGCGATCATGACATACTGACCCCCGTAATCGGTCCAACAGTCCAAAATCCGAAAATCGTGAAACTGGAAGAGATACTGCAAAGATTCGGGCGTGAAATAAGAACAATGTTCGTAGTAAATATCCCAAAATGCGATTTCCTTGAAAATCCGGTGGGTGTCGGGGACTTGAAAGAACACCACCGCGCGGGGATTATGGGCCAGCGCAGTGAGCACCATCTCCAAAAACTTGGCCACTGGGGCGATATGTTCCAGAGTCATTTTGCAGACCAAGAAATCGACCGGGAGTTGAGCATAAGCGGGCGAATAAAAATCTGAGATGAAGCGTAAGTTGGCCGTGGACTTGATACGTCCCGGACGGTAGGCAGGGTCAAAACCCACCCCCTGATTCCCCCCCAACTCACATAACAGGGTTAAAAATTCCCCCATCCCACAACCAATTTCGATAATCTGTTTGTTGTGGAGATCAAAACGACTGATTAAGTCTGCGGCTAAACGGCGGGAAAAATTATCGAAAGTTGGAGAGCAACTTTGGGTACTTTCATAGTCGCCATCATACTCCTGACGCTCCGGTTCAAAGGCCGTATTCGCAATCAGGCCGCAAGCATCACAAAATCCCAACCGAATATCCCCTGTCGGATAAGCTAAGGCCTGGGCGCGAGTTTCCAATTGGATCACACTGTGAAGAGGGAGCGCGGTGAGGCGATAAAACTCTCGAAGAGGCGTCTGCCCACAACCCAGACAAAAATCAGGATTCATGCAATTTCCTCAAAACATATTGGGAGCGGATCACCGTTTCCAGGCGAACTTGCCCGGCCGCGACAAATTCGGTCACTGCGGTGCGAACGGGATACCCCGCGCCGCCGCCCCAATCATAGTCATCACCGACGATAAAGCCACCCGGCTTCACCTTATGAAAATAAATTTCCAGATCGTTTTTTACCGGTTCATAGAAATGGTTCGCATCCAGGTAAACCCAATCCAACGTTTCAGCTGGAATTTGAGCGCCAATTTCAGAAGAAAATGCCCGTAGAACTGTGACATTGGGCCGCGTTCCCAGTTCAGCCTGAACCTGGGTGTACATGCTCTCAAAGAAAACCTGCCGGGTACCAGGGTCTTCCTGGCCAACCGGATCAAACTCGGGTTGGTACTGCCAGCAATCCACCAGATATAAATGGTGGGGAAGGGTGTGTTTTAAAATAAGACGGCTGAAATCCCCCCGCCAGACCCCGATCTCAGCGCAAACGGCCTGGGTTGGCAGCAGGCGCAAAACGGCCAACCGGCTGCGGTGCCGGGTGCGAAAGAGGCGGTGGTACAGTCTGCGGATTGACATATCCCCCCTCTCTATACAATTTGGGGTTCAGGAATGGGAATGATAAACCGGCCGCCGCGCTGCTGATATTCGGCCTGCTGCTGGATGATCTCTGCAGCGAAATTCCAAGCCAAAACGAGCACGTAATCGGGCTGGTCGGCCAGCAAACGTTCAGGAGGATGAATTTCGAGCTGATTCCCTCCCATATAACGACCATGTTTAAAAGGATTGAGGTCGACAATATAGTCTAGATGACGGGCGCCGATGCCGAAATAACTCAACAAGGTCGTGGCTTTGGCCGCGGCACCATAACCGACAATAGCAGCCCCCTCAGCTTTGCATGCGTCCAAAATTTGAAGCAGTTGGGTGCGGATGGCCGCTACCCGGTCGGCAAAGCGCTGGTAATAGTCCGCCGAATTCAACCCCAATTCCTGTTCTTGGGACAGCAAATGTTCGACCGTCGGGCGCGGGGCGGGATTTTTCTCAACATACAACCTGAGTGAACCCCCATGAGTTGGCAGCCGGCGAACTGCGTTCAGATACAATCCATGCCGTTGAAAGAGACGGTCGAGGGCTGTCACCGAGAAATAGCATAAATGTTGATGGTAGATTGTGTCGAACTCGTTTTTTTCAATCAGGTCGACCAGATAGGGTACCTCGATGACGATTTGGCCATCAGCTTTCAAGAGCGTATGCAGCCCCTGAACCACCCCATTCAAATCGGGAACATGAGCCAGGACATTGTTGGCCAAGATCAAATCAGCGCGCTGCCCGTCTGTCCACAATTGGGTAGCCAGTTCGGTTCCAAAGAATTCTTCCAAGGTCGGCACTCCGGCCTGACGGGCGGCTGCAGCCGGACCATCCGCCGGGTCAATGCCCAAAACGGGAATACCATGTTCAACAAAATTCCGCAGTAAATAGCCATCGTTGCTGGCAATTTCCACTACCAGACTTTCCGGACCTAAATCCCGGGTTGTTATCAACTCCAGGGCATTTTCCCGGCAGTGAGACAACCAGGCCGGTGACACAGATGAGAAATAAGGGTAATCTTCGCAGAACAAAATCTGGGGATCGACGCTGACCGTAATCTGAACCAAAGTACATGCCGGGCAATACACCAAATCTAAGGGAGCGGTGATTTCAGGTGCGGCCAACTGAGCGGCAGTTAATAAACGGTCAGCGAGTGGGGTTTTTCCAAAAGAGATTATTTCTTCAAGCGAAGTAGCGCCACACGAGCGACAAAATGAATCCATAATGCTTCCTAAATTTGGCTCTATCGTAAAATAAGAGGAAAGTAAAGTGAATAAGGCCAGATTCTTTCAACGTAAACCTCGCCAAAAGTTGAATCCAGTTGGTGAGTCAATAATAAGAATGAGCCATTGGCCGGACCATCGGTGCGTTCATAGCTCAAATCCCAACCGACCGGTTCCGCTTCGGAAGCGGGGGCCCACACCTTAACACTGTAAGTGCTACCGGTATCCCCGGTTTCGACCTGCATTTTCATCAGATAGGTGGTTTCTAAATCCCAACTGTGGGTCGTGGTGATGCCTTCCACAAAGAACTCGAGGAGATCCCGGCGCATCCAGGCCAGTTCGCCTAACGGCTCCCAGCCACATTTGGGTTGACCACAATTAACCGGGGTGTCGGTGTGCCCATCCCAACGGAAGAGTAATCCGATACCGCTGTTATAGGCAAAGGACGAATGCACCGTGATGGGCACAGTGACAATATAATCCGTCCAGGTGCGGTCACCAATGGCAATTAAACGATCGTAACCTTGGCGCGTATTCCGGATGCCATCACCCGTCAGAGTCCATTCCCCATCAACGATCTGGGCCGCATGTTGGAGTTCTTGGGAAGTGGAGATATTGCCCCAATCCAAAATGTATGGCAAGGGCCACACCGTACCCGCCGTATAATTTAGGGTCACCGTGACCTGACTAGTATGGCTATACGCATTTATCGCGGTAATCACGACTTTGTTTTCCCCAGTCGATAAATCGGCGGTAGCTATATCGACGTTGAAGTCCCCCTCCTCGTCCAAACGACGGGAATCGGGGCCCATCTCCAAGTCTACCGGGCTAGCCTCATTGAGGGAATAGTAGAATGAGTTGATCTCATTAGTATCAGTCACATTGCCCACAATATTTACCCAGGGTTGGGGTTGTCCTAACCCGCCGAAATGCTGGTCGGTGCCGTACCAAACCGACAGATCCGGACCGTCATTGACAATGGTCACCGGAATATCCGTGGTTTGATCCCAACGATCACCGGCATCTTTGGCGCGCAGGCGAAAATGATACGTCTCCCCAGGGATCAATCCGGTGATCACTTGTGAGTGGGCATAGATCAGGCCGCCAGTCTCGGTGACGATGGTGCCATAGCCCAAATCCAGACCATATTCCAGTGAGCCAATGGCGGGTTCATCGGTATGCCAGGTGAAGGTGATAGATGCGGTTGGAGAGTTAAGCTCATATTGATCCGCATGAATAAAAGGTTCCTGGGTATCGGTACCGACTACCCCATCTTCGGCACTAATAGGATCATTGGAAACCTCGAAATAATCCACATTGGCCGTATATTCGGGAGAGAAACCTTCGGAATTGTCATGATTTCCAGCGAAAACACCAATTTGATCGACTGTCACAGTCGACGTGAAACTCCCCACCAAATTCCAGGAAGACCCGTCTTCAGAATACGAATACGTCCAAGTCGTTGCACTGCGGGCAACCCGCAGAAATATGGTCGAACCACTCAAATCTACCTGTAAATCCAGGATTCCAACCGAGTCCCCAGCCAGGGTTTCGGCGACGAAGAAATAGTTCTTGCCATAACGGAAATGATTGCCGAAGCGCAACCAGTTGTCGGCATCCTGTTCTACCAATAGGCCCTGCATCTCAAAGGTGGAATTCGGTACCGAATCAATTTTCACCGTCATGGTGAAATCGGTATTGGCGGCCGCTTGCATAACCCGGACTGAATTGTTCGTATCCCAGGGATTGTGCGAATTACCTTCGCCCTCGGGAGCCGTAATTTCCAAATGGGCATCCCCGCCGACATTTGTGATTTCGATATAACCATCCCCCACCGGATTATCTAAGCTCCAATGGGTCGCCAGGTTATTCTGATTAAAGTCATCGGAAACAGGATTGGCGGTTTCACTGGCGCGGACAAAAAGGGGTTTAAGGCCCAAAAAATAGATACCGAGCGGTAGTGTGAACGAAATCAGTATCAAGAAATAACGTTTTGTCAATCGAAAAGTCATTAGAAAAAACCACCAAAAATCATCCAGCACAAAATCCAAAGACTGGGGAAATATTAATCAACCCACCGCAGGGTTTCGTCTAAAATGCCCTGGGCGATTAAACCCTTGATATGATCAATTCGCTTGTAGCGGGGACCTTCAAACTCATCCTGGCGAACGCCGATATTTTGATAGGCAGCAAACAATTCTGCTGCGCCCCGACGGGCATCCCACTGAGGCTGAAAGGCGGGGAGAACCCGGGCGATTTTACTGCAATCCACCTGATAAGTTCGTTTATCCGGTCCGGCGTCGGGAGCATACTCGATGCTACAATCCACGGCGGTTTCGGCTACGATCTCAGCTAGCTCGTGAATTCGGTAATTATCAGTATTGCGGCCGACATTGAAGGCCTGATTGAACACCTTCTCCCTGGGGGCCGCTAAAACGGTCAAAAATGCCCGCGAAATATCCTCAATATGTACCAGCGGCCGCCAGGGGGTACCATCACTTTTCATATAAATCAGTCCCGTCGTAAAGGCCCAGGCTGCCAAATTATTGAGAACCAGATCAAATCGCAGCCGGGGGGAAACCCCAAACGCAGTGGCATTGCGCAAAAATGTGGGGCAAAAATTTTCATCTGCGAGTTGCGAGACATCCCGCTCGACCAATACCTTCGTTTCGCCATAGGGTGTTACCGGGTTAAAGGGACTATTTTCATCGACCGACTCATCGCCAGCGGCACCATAGGTACTGCACGATGATGAGAACAAAAACCGGGAAACCCCCACTTCTTTGGCCATCTCAGCAAGGCGAACTGCGGCGCGGTGATTGATTTCATGGGTCAGTTCGGGATTGAGGTTGCCAAGTGGGTCATTCGATAAGGCAGCCAGATGAATAATGGCCTCAAACCCCTCCAAATCCGCGGGTTCCACATCTCGGATATCTTTGGGAATATTCGGGACCGGGGGGATCATAGAGCCAAAAGTAGATCGGGCGTAAAGATCACTATCCAATCCCGTCACCGTATGCCCAGCTGCGGCCAACATGGGGGTTAGAACAGTGCCAATATAACCTAAATGACCGGTAACTAATACTCGCATGCTGTTGTTCTCCTGATTCAATTCTCCATTTTCCAAGGCGCCGCGCCAGAATTCCACAGGTTCTCCAGAATATGTTTTTCACGGAGCGTATCCATGCACTGCCAAAATGAAGTGTGCTTATAAGCCATTAATTGTCCTTCGGCGGCCAACCGTTCGAGCGGTTCTTTTTCCCATTGAGTCAGATCATCGGTAATATAATCAAATATTTGGGGTTCGAGCACAAAGAACGCGCCATTGATCCATCCCGATTGAATCTGTGGTTTTTCCGCAAAGGCCACCACCTGATCAGACTTAATATCCAGAGAACCGTACCGGGCGGGTGGATGAACGGCGGTCACAGTGGCCAACTTCCCATGGGCGCGATGAAAGGCTAACAAAGCCCGAATATCAATATCGGCCACCCCATCACCCCAGGTAAGCATAAAGGCTTCGTCCCCGATATAAGGCTGCAGCCGTTTGATGCGGCCGCCAGTGAGGGTATCGATACCGGTATCAATTAACTCCACTTTCCAGTCCAAATCGACCGCCTCCATACGCGTCACCTCGCCCGATTGAAAATCCACGGTCAAATTGCCACCCACTGCGGCCGCGTCGACCATATATTTCTTGATCATATCCCCTTTGTATCCCAGCGCGATGACGAAATCTGTAAACCCAAAATGGGCATAAATATTCATGATATGAATCAAAATCGGGACACCACCAATCTCGACTAAAGGCTTCGGACGAATTTCGGTTTCTTCCGCCAGCCGGGAGCCATAACCCCCAGCAAGAATAGCTACTTTCATGATCGATCCTTTTTATTTGATCGTTGGAAAAAAGGCCAAAGACCCGCTTTGATCAAATCTTTGGCTAAGCCACCGGTATTCCACACCATCCAGGTTAATAAATAATACCGACAAACCAACTTTTCAGCTGTCGAAATTGGTGCCCGGTAGATAGCCTTCAAATACGCCTGTAACCACTGCCAGCGCGCCATTTGAGGGCGACCTGATTGAGAGGGATCGAACCATGCGATCCGCTCACGATAAGAATTATACGCCCGAACCGAAGCTTTGGCATGGTCTCGGCGCAAAAATAAACGGGCTGGGATTTCAATGAATTCGCCCCACAAGGTCAATTCACCCAACAAAGTCATATCCGAGGCGATAAAGGGAGCAATTCGGGGGGTTTGAGCCAAAACTTGCGACCGATAAATTCCAAAAACCGGGTTACAAGAGCGTGGATACCGATACACTTTCAGAAATTGGTCAAAGCGGGTGGTTACCGATAAATTGGTAAAATCAAGGTCATCGGAAGGCTGGGAAGTCACATTCCCAGCCCCGTCAATCACCGTAGTCTGAGGATACACGAGCACGGCGTTCGGATGAGCCTCGAAGGCCTGGATACACTGCTCGAAAAAGGTTGGTTGACACAGGTCATCGTGAGAGGCCCATTTAAAATACTGGCCGCGCGCCAACGAAAATACGTGATTATAATTCCAGGCTGCCCCTCGGTTCTGATCGACTCGGTGAAATTGAACCCGATCATCGCGGGCTGCAAATTGATGACAAATTTCCGGCGTCTCGTCGCTAGAACCGTTGTCAGAGATGATCAGTTCAAAATCATCAAACGTTTGACCCAGGAGTGATTCGAGGGCTGCCGGGAGAAAATCAGCTCCATTGAACACGGGTAAACCAATTGAGAGTCTAGGTGGCATGATTTTTTGGCTATAATATTGTTGTCAGTTTGTTTACAATCTAACCAGAATTTGATTTGAATTTGGATGAGGAAAACATGAGAAACAGCCGAAATGCTACGACAATTTTAACCATTTTACTCGTCTCGGGAATGCTGATTTGTGTATTGGGAATTTTTATGTACATCGCCTTGGATCAATATGGGACCGAGGGGATCACCCAGTTGTTCACAAATACTGGAAAGAATCACGAACCCGAACTGACCCCGACACCCTATGCTTTTGAGGGGCAGCAATCAGTGCAATTGGCCTGGTTTTACAAACCACCTAACGACAGCTCGATGCGGACGATCGTCGACAACTTTGATTTCATTACCCTGACCTTGAAAGATGAAGTGCAGCGAGATGAAGCTCGAGCTATGGGTTGGGCCAAACCCATTCCGCAATATTTCCGTCTGGATGGCATTCGGATCAAGGATTGCCAGGAAGACCCCCCCGGCAACCAGGTTGCTTATCACGTAGGTGATTATTGTTCGATCTCTGAAAATCATCCCGATTGGTTTTTACTGGACGCTACCGGAAATCGGATTTACGATGGCAGCGCTACCAGCGGTTATGCCATGATGGACCCCGGCAATCCCGCCTGGCAGCAGTTTTTCCTGGCTCGAATTCAAGAGAGCCAGACCCAACTAGGGTGGAACGGCGTTTTGCTCGATAATGTCGATGCCAGCCTGGGGCGAATTCAAAAGCTGACAGACTCAGTCCGTCAATATCCCAACGACGATAGCTTCCAGGAAGCTGTTGAAGGGTTTCTGAAATATCTCTACGAAAGCTATTTTCGACCCCAACAGCGACCGTTGTATGCCAACATTGTCTCTCAAAGAGGCTCAGAAACCTGGTATCGGTATCTGGCATATTTGGATGGTGCCCTGGTAGAAGGTTGGGCCTTAGGTTGGCATGATGACTACCGGGCCCCAGAAGACTGGGATAGCCATCTTACCGGAGCCGAAAATACCCAAGGAATGGGGAAAGAGGTTATTCTAGTTCCATTCGGGACCCGAAATGATCTGATCCGCCAGCAGTTTGCCCTGGGATCGTATCTGCTTATCAACCATGGACGGGCCTATCTGCGTTACGGCCATTCAAGCAACTACCGTGAAACCTGGTTATACGAAAACTACGAACTCGATTTAGGCATCCCACTCGGAACCCGCTATCAGGATGGCGAGGTTTGGCGCCGAGACTTCACCAAAGGATCGGTCTGGGTCAATCCCAGTACCCAGGAAGTTGGTTTTGAATTCCGCTAAAGGTTTTTAAAGTTCGACACCCTGGTTGTGACGTTTTTGCGAATTACACTACAGGTAGCATCCCAATTGTATCGGGAAACCGCCAGGTTGAATCCGGCTTGGCCAAATTCCTGACATTTTTGGGGATTTGCCAACAAATCATTTAAGCGCGCTGCCAGGGCGGCAATATCCCCAGGAGCAACCAGAAAACCATTGTGCGCATCAGAAACAAAATCGGGAATAGCTCCGATTTTATAAGCCACAATCGGGAGCTTATATGACATCGCTTCAATAAATACCATTCCGAAGGGCTCCTGTTTGGTTGGCAAACAAAATATCGTTGCCTGGCGATAATAGAGGGGTAAATCCGCGATCGCAACCCGACCAACGACCTCTACATTGGGCACATTTACTTTCGGATGTCCGCCCACAATAGTCAATTTGGCATCAGGATGGCGAGCCAAAATCATTTCGAAGGCCTCGACCAAATCTGGGCCGCCCTTACGCTCCCAATCGATGCCGACAAACAAGATATTTTTATTGCCATAATCCTGATTTTTCAACTCACCATTGGAAAATTGAACATTTCCCCCGCCATACGCGCAAATCACTTTTTCGGCTGGGCAGTCATAATTCAATTGTAGTGAATGGTTTATATTGGTACTGCGAGTGAATAATAAATCGGCATGCTGATATATTTGCCGCTCAAGCGCGATCCACTTGGGGGGGTATAACCGTTTTTTATCGAAGAATGGGTAACTCAAGTTCTCCAAATGCGTGTGGTCGATATAACAGAAATGGAGCAAACCGGGCACTTGAGTATCGAAAATCGACTGCAATTGAAAAGAAAAGGCATACGTCGAAATATTTGGGCTGATTGTACGGGCAACAAATTTTTTCACCCAGCGAAATATAAACGGCGTTCGCCAAAACGCATCCCGTAATTTTTTACGCTTTGTTAGGATATCCCAACCATATAGTTGAAGAACAAAAATGGCGTTGAGCAGCATTACTCCCCAGCGGCGTTTAATGACCTCAACCAGGGTAATGACCTCGACATCATATTCGGGGAAACATTTCACGATGGCGCGCGCCACACTATGGTCAATAGGATGCCGTGACCAGACTCGGAAAAAGGCCACTTTCTTTTGGGGGTTAGAAATCTTTTTTGTCAATGAAAATATCCGAGGGTAAATTTCTTCGGAAACAAACCAGGAAATATTTGAATCCCCTAATTGTCTAAGGCTAAGCCCCTAAGGATCGTAATCCTTAGGGGCTAACAATTGAAAAGCAATTTATCTACTCTACTATCCCATGGAAACAATATTTTACCGATACCAATCTTCACTAGCGACGGCGGCGGCGGAGGTTGCTCGAGGCAGCAATGATGACTATGAGTAGCATCAACGCGATAACGCCTCCCATCACCGGCAAGACCCAGGCTGGCCGAGCCTTTTCTGGTACATCAGCCTCAGTGTACTCAAATTGGGGTACAGCCTCAGGGGCTTCTTCCTCCACAGCAATGGCGGGAATCACATCATTGGCAATCCGAGTATCGGCGGCGGCTACCTGCTCGTTGACAACGAGCGCAAAATTACCACCAAGGCCGCTCCCATTTATAAGAGCAGCGCCAGCCATCTCCACTCCAGCAGTATTGGAACCCAAAGCGGTGATTACGATCTTCTCGTTGTTCCAGGGCGAGGTGGCTAATTCCAGATAACCGGCACTGGTGCCCGCGGGTAATCGATAGTCAACTTGCAACACATTCTTCGTAAGGGTGTTGTTAGTCAAATCCACCGGAGCCGGTAACAAGCTGTTGACTTCCGCCAGGAGTGGCAAGGACGAGGGCACCCCAATCATCAGGACATCACGCGAGGTGAGGACATCACCCGGAACGGAATCCGCAAAATATGCGACCAGATTCGAGAGGGCCGGATCGGTACGATCCCCTAAATTGAAAGCAACCTGAGAAGCAATATTCCAGGCGGCCGGATCGTTAGCCGGTACGACTAATGCGGTCGAACTCAACAACGGATCCAGCGCGAAGGGTGCCGGGTAAAGATCCAGATCGAATTCAAACGGTGAAACCACAAACCGCTGGATGGTGGGCAGATGCAAAGTCGATTCGGGCCAGATCCGCACCCAAGTACTGGCTAAACGGGGATCAATACAATAATTCTGGGGAATCAACTGCGAATTGATCCGCAAACGATTGAACCCCGGAAAAACCGCCAGGGATGGAATTTGCATCCGCAGGCGATGGTTATCAGCCGTATCATCACTAAACCGCACGCTGCCCACATCTTTGCCATTGACTTGGACAATCAAACCCGAGAGATCATAGTTCAAGAGTTTTGAGTGGCTGAACATCAGATCCAGGTAGGCATCATTATCTAGAGTCAATCCGGGGGGCAGGTAGAACCGATATTCAAGCGCGCTATAGCCTACTCGGCTGATCTTCCGATCTTCATATCCCAAATCGGCAAAAGTTTGATCCAGTTTCAAGTCAACGGCGGGAATCTGGGGATTCACATCCGCAATAATGGCATAATCACCCCCTTCAGCCGGTAATATCTCCCCAGTGCTGACCGCAGCCGCGGCCTTCATCACGCCTAGGTCAGAGTTTCCGGTGACTACTAGGGCAACATTAGCATTATTCCAGGGGGATACTGCCATCTGCACCAGACCATCTTCGGCCTGGGCAC
>CAYVQU010000142.1:0-14386 GCA_964453155.1 uncultured Anaerolineales bacterium
CCTAGTTTTTTGCCTTATCATAATTCATGGCTTGAAAGAACGCAATTGGTATTACATCAAATCTTGCAGCACCAAAAACTCGCGGGCATCGCCCTCAGTTTTGATCTTCCCAGTCATGACTGCCACCATAGGGTTAAGTTTCCCAGCAAACAGCTTTTGGGCGTCTTTCCACTTGAGCTTCATGGTAGCAACGGACTCACCCTCACCGGTTTCAATTCGGCAGGCGCCCTTCTCAATGATCAGACGATAGATGCCCTCGTCGTAAAAGTCAAATTTTAGGTTGGTGGTTAAATCTGGGAGTTTGCCATCGCCGCGTTGGGCCAGGCCAGCCAAAACGGCCTGAATTTCATCTTCCGATCCCATTACTGGGGTTTCAGGGGACAATACAGCCGCTTTCGGTTCAACCGCCGGAGTAGAAACTTTTTTATCTACCCAAAATTCCCGTAAAACATGGGCAGCCATCTTAGGCTGCCGGGCGCGGGTGAAAACGCCTTTCATATTCATCCCCCCTACCCGCATAATCGACTGCACCGCGGCAAAATCGGCGAAATTCCAAACTTGCATTCCGGCTACAAAATCCTTTTGAGCCGCGACTTCGAGATAACCGCGAATGAAGTTAGCCTGATATTCCTCGGTCCACATCACTGCGGGGTGGCCGTGTAAACCAGGTTGGGTATCGGTCCCAAACTCAGTGACCATGATGGGTTTGCCCCATACATCCCACAGATCATCCAGTTCCTGGTCGATCATGGCAATCCCCTTCTCGAGTTCGCCGCCCTGCAGGTACCAGCCCCAATAGCGATTGATGCAGGCCACATCGCAAGTGTCGAGCCAATCCGTAGGACCGCCCATGACCCCGACGATCGTCACCAAGCGGGTGGGATCCAGCTCGCGCGCCCGGGTGACCAGTCCATGCAAGAACTCTTTACCAGCCACATCCTTCGAGGCATCAAAATCGCCGCCAGTGAAGCGCTCCACCATGTTGGCGGGCATCGGTTCGTTGGCCACACTCCACATCACCACACTGGGGTGATTTTTATCACGCGCCACCAATTCATCGATCTGCTGGAGACACATCCGATAACGTTCAGCGATATTCTCTTCAGTGTCAAATTGCAGGCTAACAGCCGGGGTCTCGTCGATGATCAAAAACCCTTCCCGGTCGGCCAACATCATCTCTTCTTCAGAATAAGGGTAATGCGAGGTGCGGTAGCTGTTGGCCCCCGTCCAGCGCATCAGTTGATAATCTTTGACCATCAACGGCAGGTTCAGGCCCTTGCCGCTGGCATAGAAATCTTCGTGGCGCCCAAAACCGTTCAACTCTACCGGCTGGTCGTTGAGCAAGATTTGCCCACCCTCCACGGCGATGGTTCGGATCCCTACTTTTAAGGAATATTTGTCGGTTTCAGTGCGGATGGTGAGTTCGTACAAATAGGGATCCTGGTCTGACCACAGCCGCACGTTCGGGACTTTGAGGGTGGTTGCCCCCTCACCATTTTTAAACACGATTTGGGATTCAACTGGGTTATCCCCCCCCATCAAAATGACTCGACCTATTTGGGTTTCTCCACTGATTTTGGCGGAAACCTGCACCCAGCCTTCATCGCCCTCATAGCCGGTCACTACAATCACATCTTCGATACGCGTCTCCGGGACCGAATACAAAACCACGGGTCGATGGAGCCCGGCAAAGGGGAAGAAATCAAATGTCGTGGAAGGGTAGCCGTTCATGATGCTGGCCGCTTCCATTCCGCCACCCGTTCCGGCCGAAGGCACGCGCGTGGGTTTGAGATGATTCTCCACGCTGATGGCGATTACATTTTCCACATCCCATTTGATATGGTTGGTGATATCAAACTCAAACGGCAGATGCCCGCCATCATGAGAACCGATTTCTTCTCCATTGACATATACAGTCCCAAAATAGCAGGCCGATCCCACCCGGATGAAAATCCGGTCACCGTGCCAGGTTTTAGGGATATATGTTTTCTTGACGTACCAACTCAGCCCAAAGTAATTGAAAATATCCTCATACTGTTCGTTCCAACTGCCGGGGACAGCCATCGGGCGAGAATCGGGCAGGTCATTGAACCAGCCATTTGCAGCCCCAACTTCATCAGGATCGGTCTGAAAATCCCAAATCCCGGAAATATCAAGTTTATTGCGAATATCATTTTGAATGGGGTAAAGCATGTGTAATTCTCCTAACGTATCTTGCATCGACCCTCCTCTAACTCATCCCGAAATCGAAGGAAGATCAGTTTTGTAAACACTGAAAGTCACTCTGCTTGCGGGGGGATTTAGGGGGGTGAAAAGTGGTTTCAGTAAATCACGATTTAACGTCATTGCGAGGAGGCAAAGCCGACGAAGCAATCTGAAAGAGGTGTTGGGATTTGCTTCGCTTCGCCCGAACGGCCAAACGTGTTTGGCTAGGTTCGGACACTCGCAATGACGTTAATCTCTCGAATCTGTTATTTGCTGAGTTTTATTTAGTAACCAGCATTGACATAATTCGTATCAGCATTCGGACCATGGCCCAACTCCGCCAGGCGCACTCGGAAGGCAACAACTTGATCTGAATAGGCCGGGTCATCGATATAATTTATTTTTTCTGCCGGGTCTTCCTCCAAATCAAATAACACTTCGCTGGCAGGCTGATCGTCCGCGCCACCCCGGGCAGAGACGCCGTAGTATTGATACTTGAGATGATCGCGTTTGATCATCAAATTTATGTCGCCAAACTGGGAGATGGTCTCGTTATTCCATTCAATTTCTTCGCCCTGCAACCACGGGGCCAGACTGCGGCTATCCAGCCCTTCTGGAATGGGAATATCAGCCAGATCACACAGGGTGGCAAATAGATCACATAAGTTCACGTTCGCCGTGATCACGCGGCCGCCATCGAATCCCTTGGGCCAGCGGATAATGAGTGGCACTCGAGCACTGGCTTCGTAGAATTTCTGTTTCTCCCAAATTCCGTGCTCGCCCAGCATTTCGCCATGATCGGTAGTGTAAACGATGATCCAGTCATCCAAATTTTGTCCGGCGTGCTCGAGGGCATCAAGTACCCGACGATATTGCTCATCAATGGTTTCGATCATCCCATAATAGGCCGCGGTAGCCCGGCGGACATCGCGTTCGGTGACATCTTTACCAACTTTCACCTGTCTTTGACTTAAAAAGGGATGGTCTGCGACTTCCTGATCCAAATAGGGTTCGACCCGATTCAGATAATAGGT
The DNA here is from genome assembly GCA_964453155.1 of uncultured Anaerolineales bacterium. GTDB lineage: Bacteria > Chloroflexota > Anaerolineae > Anaerolineales > UBA11858 > CAYVQU01. Next base: position 3,240 of record CAYVQU010000142.1, read on the forward strand.
GAATTTTTCTTCACTGGTGAAATAAGGATAATGAGGCTGCAGCAGGCTGACTTTTAGGAATAGAGGTGAGTCATCCACCCGATCATAATAAGGATCGTTAAAATGCGTATTGATGTAGTTCAATGCACCTTGGACGGTGTACTCATCGGTTTCGATGGCTTTGCCGCGGCCAACCCCGGCCCGTGAAATTTCTTTGGCATCTGACCATTTATGCTGTCCGCCAGGTTGGGAATAATCTACAAAAGCAGCCTCATCGCGATCTTCGATAAACCAGCCTTCCACGTGGGCTTCATCGCCGATGCGGCGAGTCCAGCCCTGCATTTGATCGCGGCCCAGGTGATGCAATTTTCCACAGGCCACGGTGTTGTAAGCGTGTTGAGCAAAGCGTTTAGCAAAGGTCATACTGCCAGGTTCCAGGTCTTGGCCGTACCACTCAATGCTGGTGGTGCGCGGCAGTTGGCCCGTCATCATCGATTGGCGTCCGGGGATGCAGATCGGTGAGGGAGTGTAGGCGTTCTGAAAAACAACACCGGTCTCGGCCAGCCAGTCCAGCGTGGGGGTGCGAACCACCTCGTTTCCGGCAAACCCACAGATGTCGGCACGGTGTTCGTCACTCATCAAGAAGAGAATATTGGGTTTGGCAGGAATATCCTTCGAGAGGGCAGGGCGAGCACTTTGCAATATTTCCCGCAGCTGCATCAGGGCGGTCATATCCCCTGAAACTTGAATTCGACCTTCAGAAAAAGCCGCCATTAAATTTAGCTGGCCCGTAAACATCCCAATGGCATCGGCTTCCGACAGGGTCAAACCAGCATCGGCATCGCCGTCGGAGGCTGCCACCGAACCAACGCCTTCCATTAAGATTAAGCGGTAACAACCAGCTTCCCCTAAATCAAACTTAATTGTGCTGGTCAGGTTAGACGTTTGGCCATCCAACTTTCCAGCGATTTCCGTTAGAATTTGAAAAAACTTCATTTCAGTCATAACCTTGAATAATCTAGAAAAATTCTTGTAAGACCTTCCAGGTTTTGGGTTGATACTCCTGTTGGCTGAGTTAGGAAATAAAACCTGGAAGGTCTTGTTCAAAAAATTATTTCTATTTGAATCTTAGGAGCCAGCGGCCCTTTCAGCTAGAGTATTCTTCAAATTTTCAACATCCTGCGGGTAAATCTTGTAAAACGCAAACCACAGGATAGCGTTCAAAGCATAACACACCGTCACCACCCAGAACATCACCGGCGGCAGTCCAAAGTGATCGGCCAGATAGCCGACTAAGAGCGATACCACCGCGGCTTTGAAGCCTTGGAGGAGGGCCTGCAGGAGAGAAAAGGCGGTGCTGCGCATCTCGGGGAGGGTTACTGCTGAGATCATCGGCAAGACCACGCCCGAGAAGCCGAACGAACCAATAAAGCCCCACACAAACCAGGTGGCATAGTAGCCCGCGTCCGACGGCCAGGCGACTTGCATCGCAAGGTAGCTCACAATCGCAAAGGCCACCAGATACAACTGCATCAAGATAATCCGACCTGAGCGAGGATTTTTGCGCTCAAACCAATCCCCTAGGAAGCCGCCTAACAACGAGCTGATGGTGAAACCCAAGGCAAAAACGGCGAAGACAATGTTGGCATCGGCCGTATGAAACCCGCGCACATCGACCAGATAGGTTACTGCAAACGAAAAGACGACCAGGCTGGTAACCAAAATTTGGCTGGGGATCAACATCAAGATCGTGCGATTCTTGAGTAATTCGGGGATTTTTGAAAGCTCAAAGTCAGCATCAACTTTGGTTTTGCCCGCGGCTGAAGCCTCGCTCCCGCCGCGCTCGGGTTCAGTCACAAAAAAGTAGATGATTATCCCGCTGAGAATGCTCAAGCCCCCCATGATGAACAGGCCAATCCGCCAGCCATCTTCTACTTTGGATAATTGCCCAATAACGGGTGTCAGCAAAACACCACCAAAACCGGCAAAGGCCCGAATAGCACCAAAGGCCTTGCCGCGCTCTTTAGATGCGAACATATCCGACAGCATGGCATTGGCAATTGGTTCGCTGGCAACCGTTCCGATCGCACCCAGAGCATACAAAATCAAGAGCTGGGTATAGTTTTGAGCCAGGCCTGCCAACGCCGTCCAAATACCCCACACGCCAGTAATGAAGACCAAGATTTTCTTCCGGCCGTATTTATCGGCCATCATGGCCCAAAAGGTCCCAAATATCATGCGGGCAAACCGACTGATGCTAGTGAATACCCCCAGGCTGGTGAGGCTCAGCCCTAAGGCATCGCGAATAACCGGGAATAAACTATTGATCAACCCTCCTTCGGTATTATCGATGACAAAGGCAAAGGCCATCGCGATCAAACTGCGCCAGCGGCCTTTGGTTTTTTCTGGTGCCATTGGTTGAGCGTTACCTTCTACAGACATAGGATTCTCCTTTTAGGCTTGCATCTAATCGCGGTTTATGCTATCTTATTAGATATCAGATACCGGTCACGTGACCGGTCACGGTATTGAAATAATATCCGATCTATATATCGCTTGTCAACAACCAAATGTCATCCTTTTGCCTATGACGAAATCAATCACCATTCGCGATGTGGCCCGCGCGGCGGGCGTCTCCCGCCAAACTGTTTCCCGTGCCTTCAACAACAAAAGCGAAATCAGCCCTGAAACCAAACAACACGTTTTGGAGGTCGCGCGCAGCATGGGCTACCGGCCCAGCGGTTTAGCTCGCAGCCTGTCAACCAACCGGACCTATACAATCGGACTTTTAATCCCCGATAATTCAATCCATTTCTTTGCCCTGATCACCAAAGGGGCCGAAGACGCCGCGGTGGCCGCGGGTTACAGTTTGTTTCTCGTCAATACTTTGCGAGATATTCAGCGTGAAACCATTGGATTGGATACGCTTTGGGATCGCCGAGTAGATGGCGCAATTCTTTATGCCTCATTTCTCTCCCCGCAACAACTCAGTGCTTATGTCGACCGTTTTCAACATGTGGTATTCATCAACTGTCAGACTATCCCCACAACGTCTGGAAAAACTGCATCGATCAATGTCGATGATCGTGCAGGCGCGCGGTTAGCCGTATCTCATTTTATTCAAAGTGGTCGTTCGCGAATTGCTTTTCTAGCAGGCCCCTTAATGTCGATCAGCGGGCAACGCCGCTTAACCGGATATGAGCAGGGCTTTTTAGATCATGACCAAACAATGGATGCTGACCTGATCCACCAAGTCACCCCAACCTTACATACTGGCTATGAAGATACCATGACCTTGTTAAAGAATCACCCCGATGTAAATGCGATCCTGGCCTATAACGACGATATCGCGGTAAGCGCCATGAACGCCTGCGCCGATTCGGGCCGCAGAGTCCCTGACGATGTCGCCATTATCGGTTTTGATGATATCCCCATCGCAGCGGTCATCCGCCCTTCTTTGACCACCGTCCGTATAGGGAAACAGGATTTGGGGAAACTGGCGATGAATACGTTAATCGGGTTGATCGAGGGGGAAAATAACCAAAATAATATAGAAATAAAAATTTCGCCCAAACTGGTTATTCGCGATTCGGCACCAGAAATTAGCTGACGAAATGAAAAAACGACCTATCGGCATAATTCCATATCTGCTACTGCTGGGGCTGACCGTTTTGTTGGGATATTTTGTCTTTCGAATTCGAGTGCGTAAAGATTATGAACAAAAAAAGGAGTTACCCCTGGGATCAACGCTACTCGAATTTCTCATATTTGCAATTCATGCTAATCTGCCCTATACATATTGGGCCATTAATTGGCTTGGGTTACCAGCATTTCCTAAAAATCCGGCGCAAATGGTGGTTGGCATTCTCTTCATGGGAGTAGGGTTTGCGTATACGATCATCGCGATGGGTAGTCTGGGTTTCCGCAAAGCGATGGGACAAAAACAAATCACATTGAAGCGGTCTGGCATGTATCGCTATACCAGAAACCCGCAACTTTTTTTCTACGGAGTATTGGTATTGGGAGTGGTTTTATTATGGCCATCAGGTTATGCCTTGGGCTGGTTTTTGATCTATGGCTTGATCTCCCACCTGATGGTGTTGACTGAAGAAGAACATTTGGGCCGGGTGTTTGGTTCAGAATTTGATCGGTATCTGCGAGAAGTCCCCAGATATTTGCCGCGGCTTATGCCGAGGAAAAAATAATCGGGGGAAATTCCATAAACGACCAGAATTTTTAAGTTTAGAAAAGTAAGTTCACATAAAAAAACGACATCTGATTCTGCAGTGGAGTTTTTATATGAACGAAAAGAATCCGAAGATTGATAACTACTTAGCTGTGGGCTGCGGGCGCTGCTCATTCGGGGGGACACCCGATTGCAAAGTACACCAATGGCCTGAAGAATTGAGGAAATTACGAACGATTCTCCTTGATTGTGGCTTGACAGAAGAATTGAAGTGGGGGGTGCCATGTTACACCTACCAAAATAAGAACATTATTTTAATTAGTGCATTGAGAGGTTATTGTTCATTCAGTTTTTTAAAGGGCGTCCTGTTAAAAGATCCCCACAATATTCTGGAGAAACCCGGACCTCATTCTCAATCAGACCGTGTCATCAAGTTCATCAATGTTCAGCAAATCAGTGAGATGGCAGATATCTTGAAAGCCTATGTCGCTGAAGCCATTGAAGTAGAAAAAGCCGGTTTGAAAGTGTCATTCAAGCAGAATCCGGAACCCATTCCAACGGAATTACAGCAGAAATTCATTGAAGACCCATTCTTCAAAACCGCATTTGAAGAGCTAACCCCCGGAAGGCAGCGCGGTTACATTATTCATTTTTCGCAAGCGAAACAGTCCAAAACCCGCGTTAGCCGAATTGAAAAATGCACACCAAAAATCCTAAATGGGGAAGGATTGCATGATAAATACACCTCAAAAAAGAAATAAGCTTTCCATTGTGCAACTCTAACAAGCACACGCTGAAAGTCAAATTTCTGGGGCAATCAATTTTACTGGTAAACAGGAGTTCAGAATGAACATCTCAACAAAAGCAAAGAATGTGTATGCCCAAATCGGGCCAGATTTTCCTAAACTCGGTGATTTACGGAAGATCGCCAAAGAGATCAAGAAAGACCATGATCTGGCCCTGGAACTCTGGTCAACCGGGGAGTATTACCCGCGGCTATTGGCCATCCTCATCATGGACAAAATGCAACTCACCCAAGAGGTAATTGACCAACTTGCAGAGGATTTGCTCATCCACGAATACGATCACCGTAATCGATTGGCTGACTGGCTGCTGGCAAACCAACTGACAAAGTCCAAGAAAACCATTTCTTTATTAGAATCGTGGGAACACCATCCGGCTCCCATTTTACGGCGACTATTCTGGTATTACCAAGCCCGTCTGCGCTGGACTGGTCAACCCCCTCCCGACAACACCTCGGATTTACTAACATCTCTCCAAAAGGATATGGCAACCGCGGCTCCCGAAGTCCAATGGGCAATGAATTTTTCTGCGGCCCAAATCGGAATTCATCAACCCGAATACCGCTCACAGTGCATCGAACTCGGAGAAAGGTTGGGGCTTTATAAGGATGCCCCGGTAGCTCCCAACTGCACCCCGGACTACCTGCCAGAGTTTATCAGAATCGAAGCCGCCAAGCTCAGGGAATAAGATTCGTTCACATCCTCTTCAGCTATAGGATCAAATCTCATAATTTAATTTCAAAGCACATTACACAACTGCCGCCATAACCACGGCTTGCCGATGACAAAGATTGCTGCCGAATGACTTACGCGCCCTGTTTGAATAATTTCGCATATTTCACACCGTAGCAAAGAAAGAAACCCTAGAACGCGCAGTATCATTTTAACTTGACTGGGGAAAAGATTCTCGATATACTGCGTTAGCGCTAACGTTAGCGCTAACGCAGTTCGATCAGGAGAATTATGGTTCAGCGAATCACCATGGCGGATGTCGCCCAGAAAGCTGGCGTATCTTTGATGACGGTTTCTCGGGTAGTAAACGATAAAGGGGAGATCAGCCCGATGACCCGGCAGCGCATTCAGGATGTGATCGATGAGTTGGGTTACCGCCCCAGCGGTATCGCCCGCAGCTTGGCCGGGGGTCAGACCTATACCTTGGGTTTGATCGTTCCCGATATCGCCAACCCTTATTTTTCAGGAATCGCACATGGAGTTGCCAGTGTCACTAATTCTGAGAACTTCAGTGTCTTTCTATGCGACTGTGAAGAAGATTCTGATCTTGAAATCAGGATGCTGGCGGTTTTAGATGAGAAACGGGTCGATGGCGTTATTTTGGCAGCGCCTCGAACTGCTGCCGAAAAATTGTTACCAGCAATCCGCCAGCATGACCATGTGGTGCTCATCAACCGCTTGTTTGATGAGCTCGATCCAGCAATGATCAATTCATCGGTACTTAATGACGACAAAAAGGGTGGCTATTTGATCACCCAACATTTCATTAGCCGGGGCCACACCAAAATTGGGGTATTAGCGGGACCTAAATCATCCTATGGTTCTGTGCGGCGATTGGAAGGCTATTTCCAAGCACATGTCGAGAACGATTTAGAGATTGATCCCAACCGAATTCATTATTGTGAACCGACCGTAGCAGGTGGACAGATGGCGTTTTCGAAATTGATTACCGAGTACCCAGAAATCAGTGCTTTATTTTGTTTTAACGACCTGGTTGCTATTGGCGTCATCCAACAATGCCAGCAACTCGCTATTCGTATCCCTGAAGACCTGGCCATTTTTGGTTACGATGATATTCAAATTGCATCCTGGGTTACCCCTAAGCTTTCCACCTGCCAGGTCAACTTAGAACAAATGGGAAGCGCGGCGACCACACTCTTAATCAACCATATCCGTGGCTGTTCAGAAGATTGTCAAAATTCTGTGATCCAACCCAAGTTGATTATTCGGGAAAGTTGTCCCTAAGTCGCATTTACAAATAAATCGAGCTTGATTTTCACAACACCTAAGCAGATTTTGATTTGAACCCGATTCTTTTTCAGGATTTTGAAATGGTCAACAATGGCTTGAACACTTTTTTTTACCGCAGAGACGCTGAGTTCGCTGAGTTATCTCATGGAAAAGGAGAATCTCCGCGTTCTCTGCGACTCCGCGGTGTTCAGCTTTTATTGACTACCTCATTTTTTTCACGATTTTTTCCGAAATCTGCTCAAATCACATTTTTTTGCCCTTCAAGATGAAAAAAGGATTTAAATATCCCATCATGTCCACAACCCCACTCTCCCCCGATCGCTACTTCTCACCAGAAATCAGTCAACGAAACGCCGCCCGCGAGCTGTATGCTACCGTCAAAGATTTACCATTAGTTTGCCCCCATGGTCACGTCGACCCCCGCCTCTTCGCCGATCCGAATTACCAATTCGCATCACCGACTGAATTACTCCTGGTGCCCGATCACTACATATTTCGGATGTTGTATTCACAAGGGATCAATTTAGAACAGTTAGGTATCCCCCCTTCTCCCCCTTCTGGAGGGTGGAGAGGGGCTAGGGGCGAGGGGGATAGAGCAGCCTGGCAACTTTTCGCCGATCATTATCACCTATTCCGCGGAACCCCTACTGGAATGTGGCTAAACGATGAGTTCGCCGACGTTTTTGGGATCGAAGAGAAACTTACTTCGGCCAATGCGCAGGTAATCTACGACCACATCGCCGCGCAACTCAAAACCCCGGCATTTAAACCCCGAGAGATGTTCAATCGCTTCAATATCGAAGTGCTCAGCACCACCGATGCCGCCACTGACACTTTGGAACATCACAAATCAATCCGTGAATCGGGCTGGGATGGTCGCATCATCCCCACCTTCCGCCCCGACTCGGTGATCAATCTCGACTTTCCTGACTGGCGAGAAAATATCCAGCAATTGGAAGAAGTCACCGGTTCTTCAATCTCAAATCTCCAATCTTTCATCGCCGCGCTTGAATCCCGGCGAGCTTTCTTCAGCGAGATGGGCGCCACCGCCACCGATCATGGCACCCTGACAGCTTTGACCATCGAACTCAGCCCCCAAGAGGCTGACGCGCTATTCCAACGCGCACTCCAAGGTGAAGCAACCGCCAAAGATGCCGCTCGATTCACCGCCCATATGTTGATCGAAATGGCCCGGATGTCGATCGAAGATGGCTTGGTGATGCAATTGCATGTCGGTTCTTACCGCAATCACAATCCGGCCCTATTGGAGAAATTTGGGCGCGACATGGGCGCCGACATCCCCATTGCCGCCGAGTTTACCCACAATCTAAAACCCTTACTCGATAAATTTGGCACCGATCCTCGCCTTACGCTTATTCTCTTCAACCTTGACGAAACCACCTACGCTCGCGAGCTGGCTCCCCTGGCCGGGCATTATCCGGCCATCAAGCTGGGCCCGCCCTGGTGGTTCCACGATTCCCTCAACGGCATGCACCGCTACTTCGATCAAGTCATGGAGACAGCCGGCATCTACAATACCGCTGGGTTTAATGACGACACCCGCGCCTTCCCCTCAATTCCAGCCCGGCACGATCTCTGGCGACGGGCGGCCTGCGATTGGGTCGCCGGACTTCTCGTCCGCCACATTATTGATGAAACCGAGGCTCACGAGATGGCTCGCGCCCTGGCCTATGATCTTGCCAAAGAAGCCTACAAACTCTAGCAATAGACCCCACAACAGACAACTCTCAACCAACTGCTAAGAAAGGAAACTTGATGGATTTAGCTGAACTCACCAAACTCTATGACTTCACCGGGAAAACGGTGGTTATTACCGGTGGCACCGGTGTTTTAGGAGGCAAAATGGCCTGTGTCCTGGTTGGGGTTGGAGCGAATGTGGCCGTTCTCGACCGCAATCCGGAAATCCCGGAGATTTACAAGCAACCACTGGAGGCTGGACCAGGGAAATATCTGGTGGTCTATGCCGATGTGTTAGACCGGTCTGTGCTGGAGGCGGCCAACCAGGAAATTGAGAATCATTTTGGCCCGGTACAGATGCTCATCAACGCCGCCGGTGGCAACCATCCCCAGGCAACCACCAATCCGGAGATGTCATTTTTCGATTTACCCGCAGAGGCCGTCCAGTGGGTATTTAACCTGAATTTCTTGGGAACCCTGCTGCCCAGTCAGATTTTTGGAAAAGCTATGGTAGAACAGGGCGAAGGTGTGATTTTGAATATCTCCTCGATGAATGCCTTCCAACCCCTGACCCGGATCCCAGCGTACTCGGGCGCCAAAGCGGCCATCAGCAACTTTACCCAATGGCTGGCCGTCCACATGGCGCAGGAATACTCACCCAATATTCGAGTGAACGCGCTGGCTCCGGGATTCTTTCTGACAGAACAAAACCGTTTTTTGCTCACCGATGAGCAGACCGGGGAACTCACTCCGCGCGGCAAATTGATTATCGACAACACCCCCCAAGGGCGTTTCGGGGATTCTGAAGATTTGTTGGGCGCGCTGTTGTGGTTGCTTTCCCCCACCGCAAAGTTTGTAACCGGGATCGTGGTTCCGGTCGATGGCGGTTTTTCAGCTTTTAGCGGCGTTTAACCACAAAGTACACCAAGGTCACAAAGAAAAACTTACTTTTGTATTGCAAACTTATCGTTTAGAAATAATTTCCCAAAATGCTGCGCTTCACCCCTTCGATACGCTCTACTTGAAGTGCAAGAAACCTAGCATCCTGAGTAGTGCGGAGTTTACATAGCACGTATCGAAGGGTGCGGCCGCTACTCAGGATGAAGTTTCGCAATAAGTAATTCTTAGATGCTTTCTTATGCCCCTAGTGGTAAAAAATATGATCCATCAAAAATTTTCCGATAACCTTTTATCTCATGATGAGATATTAAAGCTACTCTATGACGCACTTGAAGGGAAACTCGTAAATCAACGTATTTTAGTGTTGATCCCCGATCACACCCGCACCCTGCCGCTGCCGTTTTTATTCAAGTCTTTAGTAGGTTTACTGCCAGATGTAAAACAACTTGATTTTATAGTTGCGTTGGGAACGCACCCGGCATTATCAGAAGACCAAATCAATCACCTGGTTGGCTTGACGGCGGATGAACGCGCCACCCACCACCCTAAACTCCGAATATTCAACCATGCCTGGGATGATCCGAATGCTTTAGAAACGATTGGCATTCTCACGCAAGCTGAAATCAAACAGATTGCTGGAGAACGCTGGCATCCATCTTTGGGTGGGGATGTACCCGTACAAATTAATCGGGCTGTATTTGATTATGACCACATCCTGATTTTGGGGCCGACTTTCCCGCATGAGGTGGTTGGCTTTTCAGGTGGAGCCAAATACTTGTTCCCAGGGATATCCGGTCCCGAGATGATCAACGCCACCCATTGGCTGGGGGCCTTGGCCGGTGTGGTCGGTACGATCGGAATCAAGGATACGCCAGTCCGGGCCATGATCCATGCCGCCGCGGAGAAGTTGACCATCCCACTGACATTGATTGCCCTGGTTGTGGACGGGCCAGATCTGGCCGGTATGTTCATTGGCGATCACCTGGTAGCCTGGCGGGCGGCCGCGGATTTATCGGTGCAACGGCATATCCAATGGTATGACCAACCCTTTCAACGAGTACTCTCTTGCGCGCCGCCAATGTATGATGAACTGTGGACCGCAGGGAAAGCGATGTATAAATTGGAACCTGTGATCGCACCGGGTGGGGAGGTGATTATCTATGCCCCCCATCTGGATGAGGTCAGTTTTGTGCATGGAAAATATATCCAGGAAGTAGGTTATCATGTACTTGATTATTTCCTGGCGCAATGGGATCGTTTCAAACATATTCCATTGGGTGTGTTGGCACACAGCACCCATGTCCGCGGCACGGGGCGGTTTGAAAACGGCCAGGAAACCCCCAATGTGAAGGTGACTCTTTCCAGCCAAATTCCGCCTGAAATTTGCGAGAAAATCTCCCTGGGATACAAGAATCCGGCTGAGATTGACGTCAAAAAATGGAAAGACCGCGCGGCTGAAGGGATTTTATACGTCCCAAAAGCTGGCGAAATGCTGTATCGGATAAAAAATGAATAATTATGCAAAACAGATTCCGGAAAGTTTTTTGGGATGGTTCAGAAATAAGTAGACAAATAAGTGTCAAAAAGGACATTAACAA
>CAYVQU010000143.1:0-14298 GCA_964453155.1 uncultured Anaerolineales bacterium
TATCCATGCGTATTTCTAATTGTCGCCATGCCCATTTCTAATTGTCATTGACAGGAATGCGGGGACCATCACCTGGCAAGAATTCGAAATTCTCCGGGATAATCTGGTGTGTACCAGTTGTCAGGAAAAAAATAAATGGACTCCGGTTTCCGGCAACAATTATTTTAGTATATCCATTAACAAACACGAGATTAAAATAGAAATCCCAGATGGTACCAATCCAACGATCCGGCTGACGAAAGAGCAGTTGAGCAACTTAGAATTGGGCTCATTCTGGTGCTTTCCTGGTGATGCGAGTGTGGGCACTTTCGTCATGGTAACCCATTCTGGAGAGAATCAGGTCACTGTGACCTACTGCGCCGCAGATGGAACGCCGCTCAGTTCGCAAACCATGCAATTCTAACCACCCATGGCTATTAAATTGGTAAGGCGTGCTAAAGCCAAACCAGCTAAATGGTTTTTGTAGGTTTGGCTCAGATCGCTTATGCGCTAGGCAACCCGGCTCAGGCCAGCAGGCAAGTCGAAATCATTCTGGTTGCCCTCCAAAAGGATTTTGCAAGCGACACTCACGCTGATCTGCTGGGAATCTATTGGATCTATTGTCAAGTTTTGCAAGCTAACCAGGCCGCCCGGACTGAAAGAATTGCTATCCAAGCGATTGAAATAATTCAAACCAGAGCGGAGGCGATTCAATCAGAAACCACCACAGCTTTCTGGAGAATGTGGCCTATAATCACTGGTTCCTTGGTACAATCCCGGCATAAATCCGATCAATTTCCAGAAAAGAGAAACAAATGAATCCAAAATCTGTCATCCAATCCCAATATTTGGCCGCACTCAAAATGCTGGCCGGCGCAATTAACGAATGCCCTGCCGAGATGTGGGCCGCGGCGGAAACGAAAAATAAGTTCTGGCACGTAGCCTATCACGCCATTTTCTTCACTCATTTTTATCTCCATCCCACCGAGGCCGATTTTATCCCCTGGGAAAAACACAAAGATGAAGTCGTTTCACTCGACCAAAAATCCAATACGGCGCTGGTCAACCCGTACACCAAAGCCGAAGTGTTGGAATATCTGACTTATTTCGAAGCGAAAATCCCAGAGATGGTCGCGGCCCTGGATTTAGAGGCCGAATCAGGGTTTTACTGGTTGCCGTTCAACAAACTTGAGCATCAGTTCTATAATATCCGGCATCTGCAACAGCATACGGGCGAACTCTGTGAACGCTTGGGAGAAGGTGCTCTGCTGGATGTTAACTGGGTTGGAATGGTTCACCCTCAGAAGTAAAGTTGATGGCAACCGAACAAACCAAACCTTCATTTTGGCAGACAATCTTCGCCTGGAGCGTTCACTTATTTACTGCCAGCGGCGCGGCTTGGGGGATTTTAGCCATCGTTGCCATTCAAAATCACCAATGGAAGCTGTCCATGTTATGGATGGTGATCGCCATCTTCGTCGACGGTGTCGACGGCTGGCTGGCGCGTTGGGCGAGCGTCAAGACTTTCGCTCCGGGCGTTGACGGTGCCTTGCTGGATAATATCCTCGATTATTTCAACTATGTCATCGTGCCGGGGTTATTCCTGTACGAAGCCGAATTACTCCCTCCAGGATTGGGGTTGGCCGGGGCCATTTTTATCGCCCTGACTTCAGCCTTTCAGTTTACTCAAACCGATGCCAAAACAGATGACCATTATTTCAAGGGCTTCCCTTCCTATTGGAATGTCATGGCCATGTACATGCTCATCCTGGGTCTAAATCCGTGGGTGAATTTGGCAATTGTGATTTTTCTCAATATTTTGGTGTTTGTGCCGGTCAAGTACGTATATCCCTCCCGAACGACTCGCTGGCAGCGCTTGACCCTGATATTGACCTTTGTTTGGGCTGCAGCCGGGGTTATTGGGCTGCTTCAATATCCCCAGGTTCAACCGTGGATTGTGTGGGGGTCGTTCCTATATATCGGTTACTACGCGGCGATCAGCTTGTTTCCCCAGAAAAATATCGTTTCCTGATAACAACAGATTAACCACGAAGGGCACTAAGGAGCACAAAGGTTTTTGTGAATCTTGGTGTCCTTCGTGGTTTTTGATACAATGGGTGGTACTGTAGTACTGTTGTTTGTTGAGGAGAGAAAAATGTCAAAGATGTTTATTGATTTCATCAACAAAATGAATGAAAGCACTGTGAAGCACAAAGAAATTTGGGTCCTAATGCCTAACGCTTTGCTTTCGGGAAAAATCCTCTCACTTGGAGCAACTGAGGCTGCAATCCAATCTTTTATGCAAAATTCTAATGAAGAAAAAAGAAAAGGTGGGAACGATGGAGAATATAAAACTAGCAATGATCTTGTAACGCTCGTTGAGGTGGTAATTCTATCTGGGGAAATTCAAATTGATGCGCCCTTTGCTTTTGTCATTCCCGATCAAGTCATCGCTTGGGGACCTGGGCTTTCTATGAAAGTTTCTTGAGAAAATTCAAAGAGATGGCTATCGCCTCAGGATCGGTCTGGATGACATAGTGTTTTGATTTATTTGCTATCGCGGTATCGATAGCAGTATTCTTGTAATGATGCATCTCTAAAATAGTAACTAAGCTGATTACCATTGCAATTAAGGCAAAAAAAATTGTGAATAGAGATTTCATCAACCACTCCAAAATTAAATAGAATTTTTGTTCTGATTATATCGAAACTCCAGCAATTTGCAATAGTACCGGGGGAATTTTGTGAAATATTTATGCTACGATTAGGGGGATTTCTGTCACAATTTCAATTCAAGCGGTGTTTATAGGGTGAACGGCTGATTGAAAAAATCAGCCACCCAGAGGTGACCAGTGGTCGTGTCTGTCGACAAGTTGAAATCGCAAACTGCTGCCAAATCCAAGGAATCGACGTCTGATTTCGAGACGGTTTTCCAGGAGCATTGGAACCGCGTCTATGGCGTGATATACCGGTTGGTGGGCGATCCCGCCGAAGCCGATGATTTAGCTCTGGAGACGTTCCTGAAACTCCATCAACAGCCACCACGGGGTAGGACCAACATACCCGCCTGGCTCTATCGGGTGGCGACCAATTTTGGGTTGAACGCCTTACGCAGTCGGCAGCGGCGGGAGCAGTATGAACTCAAAGCTGGCAAATACACCCTGGAAACCTCTACCCCCGAAAATCCGGCCCAGGTGGTCGAGAAAATGGATGAGCAGCACCGCGTCCGGCACGTACTCGCAAAAATGAAACCACGGTCGGCCAAAATTCTCATTCTCCGACATTCAGGTTTTTCATACCGCGAAATCGCGGCGGCGGTTAACGTCAGTCCAAAATCGATTGGGACATTGTTGCGCCGGGCTGAGCGGGAATTTGAGCAGCGCTACCGGGCGGTGGATGAAGAACATTCTCAGTAGCGACAGCATCCTGAGTAGGTCCGCAGGACCGTATCCAAGGGTGCGGTCGGCCTAACCTAGAATCGTTAAGGAAGTTGAAAATGGACCAGAACACAAGTGGAAAGTCCCACAGGGATGCTTCGCAATGGAAAGTGGGAAGTGGGAAAAATCTCGAATCGGATGGGGGAAGTGCATGGACTCAGGAGAAACTTGATTTGCTGACGCCGGATTCAACCCCAGCGACCACGGTGGCCCGAGTGCGCTTGCAGAATCGCTTGATTGAGAAGGAGACACTTATGTGGCAGAAAGTTTTTGGTCAGAAATATCGCCCCGCCTGGGTTACGCTGGTGGTGGTAAGTGTCTTGGTAATTTCGTTGAGTTTCCCGCAGGTCCGGGCCATCGCAAACAGCTTTTTAGGTCTGTTCCGGGTCGAAAGTATTGAGGCGGTCAATGTGGGCATTAGCCTGGAAAATTTGCCGGATGAGATGGAAACCCAGTTTATGGCGCTGGATCGAGTGATCGGCGATCAACTGCGGGTGGAGAATGAAGTGGAACCAGTGGAAGTGGCCGATGTGGCCGCGGCGGACGATTTAGTCGATTTTGTCGTCCGGGCCCCGGCCCAATTTACCGGTGAGGCCCATTTCATGGTCCAAGATGCGACGACGATTGCGTTGACAATTGATCGTGATCAATGGCAAACACTGATTGACGGGTTAGGCTATACTGATTTTGTCTTACCCGCGGCCGCGGATGGGGCTGAAGTACAGTTCAATATTCCCGATACGGTCGTAATGGGAATTGGTGATTGTGAATATAACGCGGCCAACGAGGTCAAAGTGAGTGATGCCCAAACCCGCAATTGTACGATCTTCTCCCAGAGTGGCGCGCCCAGTATTGAAGCCCCACCCGGAATTGACATCAACCGGGCTGGTCAGATCGTTTTAGAATTGTTGGGGATGTCGGCTGAGGAGGCCAAAGCCTTCAGTAGCCGGGTCAATTGGGCCACTACCTTGGTCGTCCCGGTCCCCAAGGGGGCAGAGTATCGCAATGTGACCGTTGATGGTGTCAGCGGCGTTTTCCTGGAGGATCTGTACAGCCAGCAAGGTGAAATCTACACTTTGATGTGGGTCAAGGATGGCATGTTCTATGCTGTGACGGGTAATGGGAAGTTGGGGGATGCGTTGCATTTTGTACGGTCGCTGCAGTAGGGCGGTCTGTAATTTGGTGAGTGGAGATTGAGTGGTTAGTAAACTGACTGCCCAATTTTTTCAAAATGGAAGACACCCGTTTCGCTAAATATGAGTTTTTACCCACTGCCCGGGTCCTATTCTTTATCAATGGGGCGATCTGGCTTTCTTTTGGGGTTATCAGCTTGCTTCGACTGCAAACGAATAACACGGTACCCTTCATCACGCTGGTCGTTGTTGCCGGGTTAATGTTCGGCAATGTGGGCGCCATGCTGCTGGCCGGATGGAGTTTGGGAAAGCGTTATCGCTGGGCTTTTGGTTTTTCACTAGCAGTACTTATCGCTAACATTTTTCTAACTTTTACCGATCAGACTGGACTGTTTGACTTGGTAACGCTGCTCTTCGATTGCGTAATTCTGGTATTCGTGATCTGCGCTCGTAGGGAACTCCGGAATGCGGCTTATAATTGACCTATGACTGCCCCGAATTCCCCCGCCATTCAAACCCAACACCTGCGCAAAGTTTTTAATGGTGACAAAGTTGCCGTTACCGATCTCTCGTTGACGGTGGCACGCGGTGAAGTTTTTGGTTTTTTGGGGCCTAATGGGGCCGGAAAAACGACCTCGGTCAAGATGCTGTTGGGATTGATCGCGCCGACCGCGGGGCAAGGTGATTTGCTTGGGTCTCCATTGGGCGATGACCAGACCCGCTCGAAGGTGGGCTTCTTGCCCGAACACTTCCGCTTCCACGAATGGTTGACCGCGGCCGAATTCCTGGCTCTACACGGGAATCTATATCAGATGGAGGCCGCGCGGCTTCAAAAACGCATCCCCGAACTCCTGGATTTGGTAACTCTCACCCCGCACGCCGGTAAAAAACTAAAAGCCTTCTCCAAAGGGATGCTCCAGCGGGTCGGATTGGCCCAAGCCTTACTCAACGATCCCGACCTTGTCATTCTGGATGAACCCACTTCGGGTCTCGATCCCGTTGGCCGCCGGTTGGTGCGCGACATCATCAAGGATTTGAAATCTCAAGGGACGACCGTTTTTCTGAATTCCCATTTTCTCAGCGAAGTGGAAGTTACTTGTGATCGGGTAGCCTTCATTAATGAAGGCATGGTTGTTCGCACCAGTTCGTTAGACGCTCTCATGGAAGGCGAGATCACCCTCGAAATCCGGGCGACTGGCTTATCCCCAGAAATAATTGCCGGTTGCGAGCAGTGGAGCGATCATATCCGTCCAGATGGTGATCTCCTCACGATAATCTTGACAGACGAATCCGTTCTCCCAGCCATCAACCGCTATCTAGTTGAAAATAGCGTCAATGTTTATGCCTTCAATCCCCACCGCATTTCCCTCGAAGAATTGTTCATCCAGGTCGTGGGAGAAACGTGAATCCGTGAACCGTGATTCGTGAATCTTCAAAGACTTACGTATCACGCTTCACGCTCCATCTACCACCCTCAACTCACAACCCTCAACCTTTTTCCATGAAAACCCTCCTCACCATCTCCAAACTCACTTTCCGCGAAGCCGCCCGTCGCAAAATCCTGTGGGCGGCCCTCATCCTTGGACTGCTGTTCCTGATCGTCTTTGATCTGGGATACTATTTCATTAATCAGGATATCCAGCAGAATATGAGTACCCCCAATCAGTTGATGCTGAATGAAGTTTACAGCTTCTTCTTCATGGCCGGGATGTATGCGGTCAATTTTCTGACGATTGGGATGAGCGTGCTGACCTCGGTGGATACCCTCTCTGGAGAAATCACAACGGGGACAATGCAGACTTTGGTAACTAAGCCCGTGCGCCGGTCTCACATCCTACTCGGTAAATGGTTGGGGTTCGTAGGGATGCTGACGCTGTACTTGATCTTAATGGCTGGGGGCATTATTGGATCGGTTTTCGTCATTTCTGGGTATTTACCCTCCAATGCTCTCGCCGGGTTGGCGTTGATCTGGCTCAATGGCTTACTGATGTTGAGCCTCTCTTTCTGGGGGGCACCTATCTCTCCACCCTGGCAAATGGGGTCCTGGCGTTTGGATTGTTCGGGGTTGCTTTTGTGGGCGGCTGGGTCGAATATGTTGGCTGGTTCACTAAAAATCAGGTCGCGGTCAATATTGGGATCATCTCCAGCCTAATCATCCCCAGTGAAGCGCTCTGGAAACGGGCCGCCCATTTGATGGAATCCCCCCTCATTGCCGCGACCGGGTTTTCGCCCTTCACCGCGGCCTCGCCGCCCAGCCCGACGATGGTTTGGTACGCGGTAGGGTATGCGGTTGTGATCCTGGCATTAGCCGTCCGGCAGTTTAGCCGGAGGGATTTATAGGCAGAAACAGGGATTAAGGGCTAAGGGTTAGGGAATCGGGCTCCTTCTCACGCACTATGAAATCAACCCAAACCAACATTTTTACTCGCTATGCGATCGTTTTTACCTGGGTCTACTTCACCTTCCTTTTTGGTTGGCTGCTGGCTTATTGTCTCAAGGGGGATCAAATTGCATATTTGGCCCTCGCGAATACGGTCGCGGTGGTGTTCTTTTTTCCATTGCC
Source organism: uncultured Anaerolineales bacterium (assembly GCA_964453155.1). GTDB lineage: Bacteria > Chloroflexota > Anaerolineae > Anaerolineales > UBA11858 > CAYVQU01. The sequence continues at coordinate 7,113 of CAYVQU010000143.1, forward strand.
GTTAGCAGGGGTTATCGTCCTCATAACTCGTCGTAAAGAAATCAGCGCTGGGACGGTTCTCGGACTGGCCGTTTTCTTGATTTTTTGGGGACCGCTTTTCTTGCCCCGGTTTGATGCCCCCCCCAAAAATTCTGACAACGCAAAACTCCGCGTCATGACCTATAACACTCTGGGTCCCCAAAAATTTACCGAACCTGCAATTGAAGTCATCCGCAGCACTGATGCAGACGTCATTTTCTTTCAGGAGCTCAATCATGGCCTCGCGCAGGAACTGCAAACTCGCCTGCTAGAAGCTTATCCCTATCAACTGCTTGATCCGGACTATGGGGTGGTGGGAATGGGCACAATCAGCTGCTACCCCCTGGAACTCGCAGCCAAGACTTTGCCGTTGAATTGGGTCGGTACCCCCCAAATCATGCAGCTCGATTGGGACGGCAGAACCGTTTCCCTCCTAAATTTCCATGCATTCTCGCTGAGTTTTTATCCCCCCGAGCAGGTAAATTATAATTTCCGCTATCGAGAAGAACAGGCCCAGGTTCTGGCCGATTTCGCGGCCCAAAACCCCGGCCCGGTGATCCTCGCGGGCGACGCCAACACCGTTCCGCTGAGTGCGGCTTACAAAATCATCGTCTCGAACGGTTTACAAGATGCCTGGCAAGCAGCAGGTTTTGGCCTGGGTCACACTTTCCCCGGCAGCGATCTCCCCGAAAGTCACCGCCCACGGATCGGCCCCTGGTATGCCCCCAAATGGCTGGCCCGCATCGACTACGTCTTCGTCTCCCCCCATTGGGAGGTCATTTCAGCCGAGTTGGCCCCCTTCGACGGCGTCTCCGATCACCGCGGGGTTGTGGTTGATTTAATCCTGACCCCCTAGCCCTTGTTTTTACCCTCGCCAGCCCCCCAATTTCTCCCCCAAATCCGCGGTAACTTTCGACACGCGCTCCCTCATCAGCAGGGCCAGAACTCCTAGCCCTAGCAGAATTGTCCCCGTACACCCAATCATCAGGATGGTCGCCATTCCCGAAAGGACGCTGAAGGCCACGGTGATCACGCTTACGACCACAAAAATGATGGGCGTGATGACGAAACTCCGGGCCCGGACGATCAAGCCATAGACCAGCAAAACCAGCGACTGCAAAAAGATCACGAAGAAGTAGATGAATTCATCGTTGCTGACCATCTGGATATAGGTGGTACTGAGCAAAATTAATTGGGCGATGACTCCGGTGATCCCCGCGGCGAGATAATTTTTGCCCCGGACCAGCAAATAATGCATCACGATCCCCAGGAGAGCGGCCCCGATGGAGAAAAACTGCGGCTCCGAGATATCCAATTCGAGCAGAGCCATGAAATAGGCCCCTAAATAGAGCAGGTTGGCTGGGAACCCGAGCCAGACATTCTTCAGGCGGAATCCCTCGACGACGAAGAAACTAGCGATGACGGCCGTCCCAATGATAGATAACGGTCCGCCCTGGGCAGGAGCCGTAAAAGCGCCCACCACCCCCAAAATCAATCCACTGACGCGTAACAGGTCAGACCAATCCTTTCTTTTCCCCCTCAGACTTAGGCCGAAACCGCCCAACCAATAGAGACTCGCCAACCCATAAACCAGGATCAGCCAATGATCCCACTCGAGACCGGATACCAGATAGGGTATTGACCCGGCCAATGCTGCGGTAGTGATGATACCAATCAGGGTGCGGCCATCCCAGAGGGCATAAACTAGAGCGAATAGGGCCATAACACTCAAAGTGATGACCGTATTCCAGGGGGTTTCCAGGCCATTGACGAGGGCCACCCCCCCACTGGTCCCCAGCGCCAGCAGTCCTAATATCCGCGCCGGCCAAACCCACCGGGCGGAAACCGGGCGCAACTTACGGACAGTCAATTCGCCCATCAGATGCAAAATCCCAGGGAATAGAAATACAAATTCGTACGGAATATCCAGCCGTTGGATGGGTTGGGTCGCAAACATCGCCAGGTAAGCCCCGAAAGCGGCGACCAAAGCCCCCGTCCAGGTGAAGGTCCGGCGCTGCCAGATCGTCAGCAGCAGATAGACGACCGCAATACCGATTAAGATTCCAATTCCCAAACCTAACAGATCACCCAAGCCCAAAACCGCTGCCAACACAAACACCAGGGACGAACTACCGAGCAGCCAGAACCAATAAGAGCGAATAAACTTCGGCTTGACTTTTGAAATCCCCAAGCCCCCCGCGGCCAAAATCATGCCCCAAACCCAGGCCACAATCGCCACCGTACGGACACTGGGATCAAAAATCCCCAGGGCCAATAACGGTACCGGGAGTAAGGCGATCACGGCCCCCAACGGGAATAACTCAAATTTCGTGAGGGCAAAGCTGAAGGTATAAAACCCGGTCCCCACCAGCCAAACGACGGCAACGACCAGCCACCATAACCGCCCCGCGAAATTGCCGTCAGGGGGCGAACCGGTCATGATTGCAGCCGAAAAGAACAATAGGGTGACTTCCTGAAGCTGAGCCCCGCCAAACACCGGCCAAAAGAGTTTTTTATCTTGCCAACGGCGTAGTAAATGCGCGCCCCCCAAGCCTAACATTGCGATCACCGCGACCAGCAGCAGGTGCAAATACGCCGAAACATCGATGGTTTCTCCGGCCATAAAGGCTGCCGCGGTGGCTGACCACAACGCCAACACGCTGAACAATCGTGACCGATAGAAATAAGTTCCGCTGATCCACACCAGGGCGAGCCCGGCCCAAACCGCGGTCCAAACCGGGTCCGAGAGCCGATCTAAAAACCCGACTTGATCAATCAATACGCCGGCCGTAATCGGGATCAAGGTTGCGCCGATGGTGAAAAACACAAAACTGGCCTGGCGCAGCCGCTTGAACAACACCGCCGCGGTCCCAAACCCGGCCGCGGCAGCGACTGTCAGAATGGGCACCCGGGCGGCTTCGAGAGCAATCGCAAAGATAAAGGCCGCGGCGATCACGAAAAAGGCTCCCAAATACAAGGCTGTTTGGACCGCGGCCTCACTCAATAAGAGCTCTTTCAACGAGCGGGTCCGTTCCCGGCGTTCTTTTTTGGCGGCCTTACCGGAGGCCGTCGTGGCCACCGGGTAGCGGGATCGGAGCACGGTGGCCTGTTCGCTCGAGACGAGGTTATCTTGCTCCCAACGGTCGATTTCAGTGTGGATGATCTTGCGGTTATAGACTGCCACCCGACTGTGTTGCGCCGAGACGCGTTGCTGGACCGGGGTCGCGAGCGCATCCAGTGCCGCGGCCCGGATATCTTCATTGGGATCGTGAACCGCGATTTTTTCCAGGGCGCGCCCGATTTCAAGGCTGCTGGCTTCAATCGTCACCAACGATTCCAGGGCCGCGAGTTGATCAGCCTCATCGGGTGAATCCAGGGCTTGTAACAGTTCTGGCAAATCTAAGGGCCGGGGATTATCTTTAGTCTGAATTTCAGCCGCGTCTGACGTGGGTTCAGCGATTTCGTTAATTTCGGGTTCTTCCGGTTGCTCAGCTACGGGTAAATTTTCGGTAGACATATTTTTCTCCGATTTATACTTAGGGGCAGGGTTACCCTGCCCCTACGCACATCACACGGTATAATTTTGTCACGATGGCAAACATCAATCATCCTACCATATCCAATCAAGGGGTGGTTCGGCCGACCTTGGTGGAAGTCGATTTGAGGCGACTAGCGGTCAATTATCACGCGATTCAGGCCCGGGTCGCGCCGGCCAAGATGATGCCCGTGCTCAAAGCCAACGCCTATGGCCACGGCTTGATCGAGGTCGCACGTTTGATGGAATCACTCGGGGCCGATTACCTCGGCGTCGCCGTGCTCGAAGAGGGGATTCTGCTCCGTGAAGCCGGGATCACGATGCCAATTTTGGTTCTGGGCGGTATTTTGGGCAACCAGTTGCCCTACTTTCTAGAACACCAATTAACCATAACCGCCTCTTCCCTCGAGAAAATCTGGCACATTGACGAGATTGCTGAGCAACTGGGGGTAACGGCCAAAGTTCATCTAAAGATCGACACTGGCATGGAGCGGATCGGCATCCACTATTACAGCGCCGAAAGCCTGTTAGAGGCCGCCGTCCAGTGTAAACACGTTGATGTGGAAGGAATCTTCTCCCATTTTGCCAACTCCGACGCCGCTGATTTGACTTATTCACGTTTGCAATTGGAACGTTTCCACGAAGTACTCCATTTCTACGAGAAACATGATCTGCCCACCCCTCGGCTGCGTCATTTTGCCAACTCTGGCGGGATACTGCAGCTCCCGGAGGCCTATTTCGACATTGTCCGGCCGGGACTTCTGCTCTACGGGGTCTACCCGGCCCCCGAAACCCACAAGAGTATCCGCGTCCACCCCGCCTTATCCTGGAAATCACGCGTGGTCTACTTTAAAGTGATCAAACCAGGACACCCAGTCGGCTACGGCTCCACCTGGGAAACCGATCACATGGTTCGGGCGGTGACCGTCCCCGTGGGGTATGGTGATGGCTATTTCCGCAGCATGTCCGACCAAGCTCAGGTTCTGATCCGCGGTCAAAAATATCCCGTCGTTGGCAAAATCTCGATGGACCAGATTGTGGTCAACATCGAGTGGGAAACGGCCTACAACGACGACGAAGTCATTCTCGTCGGCGAAATGGACGGGGAACGCATCACCGCCGAGGACTTGGCCATCTGGGCGGGGACCATCCCGTATGAAATCTTGACGAATATTAATACCCGGGTGCCGCGGATTTATCGAGAATAACGAAGCATCCCTGCGACAGGCTCAGGACGGGCCTGAGTAGTCGTATTACGATCTAATTGTTACACCAGCATCCTGAGTAGCGGCAGCGTATCGAAGGATGCTGCGCTTTAGGTATCGCCATAAGCATATTGATGGGAGGTGCATATCTGGATGATAGTTGACCAAAACCGATCCTCTTTAGACCGCCAGTTGAGCGGGTTAGCGCTCCTTTCCATACCAATAATGGCTGGATTTTATTTTTGGGCGCTAAAATGGTGGTCGGTTGGACAAACATTCCGCTGGTTGATCGGTACTTTAGCCGCTTGGGGGTATTTGCTCTTCATTCTTCAGAAAAATTTAGGACTAAATTATCGCCAAACCGATGAAACCCATACCCTGCTGCCCAATCTGGGGATCGGCAACCAGATCACGATTTGGCGCAGCCTGATCCTGGCAATTTTGGGCGGATTTCTATTCGTCCCACGGCCGGAGGGGGTCTATGCCATCCTGCCCGGACTGCTCTACACTTTGGGAGCCTTGCCCGATTTTTTGGACGGATATCTGGCCCGGATCACCAATCACGTCACCCAACTCGGCGAACACCTGGATATGACCGTCGATTCGGTCGGGATGCTGATCGCTACCACCCTCGGGGCGTTACAGGGCCAAGTTCCGCCTTGGTATGTGTTGCTCGGGTTGGCCCGATATCTCTTTCTGGCCGGGTTGTGGCTCCGAGGAAAACGCGGTCTGCCCACTTACGAGATGCCCTACAGTATCCGCCGCCGGGGTTTGGCCGGACTGCAAATGGGCTTCATGTTCGTCATCCTGTGGCCCCAATTCCAACCGCCTGCCGCTCACCTCGCGGCCTATTGCTTCGGGGTGCCTTTCCTGATCAGTTTTCTCTGGGATTGGTTCGTCGTCTGCGGCCGGATCCCCCCCGATATCTGGACCCCAACTTCCAAACTCACTATCTATCTGCGCGACTGGCTCCCCCTCGCTCTGCGGGCCGTGCTCATTATCCTGGCCTTTCCCCCGCTCACCCCTGCTCCCCTGCCCCCAATCACCCTCATCGCAACTTGCCTCCTAATTCTTGGCCTCCTCGGCCGCCTCGCCGCGATCACGGCCCTGATCTCCCTCGCCTTTCTCCAACTCGTCGCGCTCTTGACACCTTTACATCTAGCCCTGATCCCCATTTATGTCGCCTTGCTGACTCTGGGAACCGGTAAATTCTCACTCTGGCCACTCGAAGATCGGTGGGTTTATCACCGGGCTGGGGAACAGGATCGTAAACCATGATGCATAATCCGTGAGTAAGTGGCGGCGTGGTTTTCAAATAGGGGTTTGGATTCTTATTCCCTTGCTCTTATGGTGGGTGCTGCGGGCAATTCCCTTTGCCGATGTCAAAGCCACGCTCCTAAACTTGCGGGCGGGCCCCATCTTGGCAATCTTGGGGGTCAATTTGGGCCTGATGCTGACCTTCAGCCTGCGCTGGTGGCTGATTTTGCGGAGCTATGGCTATCACATTCCCTATCAAACTTTGAGCGGCTATCGGCTGGCGGCCTTTGGGATCAGTTATTTCACCCCGGGGCCACAATTCGGGGGCGAACCCTTTCAGGTTTTGGTAACCCGCAATCGGCACAACGTTCCTGGCGCTACTGCCCTCGCCGCGTTGACGTTAGATAAATTGATCGAACTATTGGCGAATTTTACATTTTTGGCAGTCAGCGTGACGGTGTTATTTGCCCGGGAGGGTTTATCGAATCCGGGGATTTTGATTGCAGTGGGCGGATTATTGATCCTGCCCCTGGGCTATTTGTTAGCATTACGACTGGGAATAAAACCCTTTTCTCGAATAGTAAAGTGGCTGCCAGTCTCGAAAGCAATTCCGCGTCTCCATAATACTGCCCGGTTAATCACCACCTCTGAAACCCAAGTGGCCGATTTTTGCCAGACTCAACCCCAAATTTTGACAATCGTCATCCTGATCTCTGGTCTAGTGTGGGTTGGGTTGGTGTTTGAATATTGGCTGGCGATCCATTTTCTCGGGCAAACCCTGACCTTAACTCAAATTGTCTCGATCATGGCTGCGGCCCGACTAGCATTGCTATTTCCCCTCCCTGGGGGACTCGGCGTCTTCGAAGCCGGACAGGTTATCGTGATGGAGGCCATGGGGTTGAATCCGGCCCTTGGGATCAGCATGGCCCTTATTATCCGGATCCGGGATGTGGTTTTTGGGGGATTAGGGTTGTTGTGGGGTGGGGTGTTGGGGTTGCGGGTGGAGGGTAGTGAGTCGCCTAAGGCAACGGCGAGTAAGATTCTCAGTCGTGAAGAACAACGAGAGCGTAAATAAGAAATCCGAAAATAGCGTATGGATTCCTGGTTGACTGACTAAGAACCTATCCGAAAATAGCCATGTCATGCAAAACATGAGCACAAGCGAACTGAA
>CAYVQU010000144.1:0-14007 GCA_964453155.1 uncultured Anaerolineales bacterium
GATTTGAAGCCGTGGTGCAATCGCTGTTGGCCAATACGTCTACGCAGATGTTTTTTTCCCCTGATCCTGAAGATGCTGACTTGATCAGGGCCACGTTGAGTTCTTCCTTGCGCTATGGGGCTGTGACCTTGGATTTGCCTTCATTACAGTGCTGGCTGCGCGCTCGTATTGGCCAACGCTGGCAGCCACCCACTGTGATGCGGGTCGATTACCCACCGAGACCCAATCAGGAGCGCGTCAATAAGTTGATCCGGGAAGTGATCACGGCCCATCCGCAGGATTATGCCCCGGCAGGAGATTGGCAGGCCGACGCCGTGCATGCCTTGGAGACATTGGTGCCCCACAAGCAACGGGGGATGTTAGATGAGTTGTTTATGGGAGCAACCAAGACGAAGGGGGATGAAATAAAGGCGAACTTAGATGATGAAGATCGGCAATTGGGAGAGTTATAGATACGATTTAAAATTCCCCTTGCATTCATTGTAAATGTCACCTATACTTTTGATATCATATATCTAAAGAAATGAAACACACGCAGGCGGGTGCGTGGCTACAGAAATACATATGAAGGGGCCGCTCATGCGTTATTACGTATGAGTTTTGTTTTTTCCTAGGTGGTATCTATGACTTTCCCATCTATTCATGATGAAAGTATTGCTCCTCTAGAAACTGGTGGAGTTGTTGCGAGGGATGGTTTTGATTTTCAAGATCATGTAGTTGCACGTTTTTGTCTTGAGCTCCTAACCAATTTTGATTTACTAGAAGTATGGTGTGAAAGTCAAGATGATATTACTTTGATATGGGGAATTGATGGAAATCAAATAAACGAATTTGTTCAAGTAAAAGGAAATAAGTTGGACCAATTTTGGTCAACGTCACTTCTTTGTAGGAGAGAGAAGAAAAAGGATCTTACAGGAATGAGCAATTATTTGTATCTGCTTGAAGCCCAAGGAAAAAATTTGTGGACACAAGGCCGAATAAACTTCAAATTGAAAAAACGAGATTTTGATGTCAAAGTTGAAAACCAAAAATGGTCAACTAAACTTGACGGAACTCTTACTTTATATTTCTTTTTGGCATATCATTATGCTTTGATGGAACTAACCAAAGCACATGGAAATCATTATCCTGGCCTATCTATTTTAGATTTGCCACCGACTCTTGAAGATGGCTCTACGGTGAAAGATAATGAGAACTTTGTTCTCGAACCGTTTGTGAAATTACTAAGTCAACCTAATATGGAAAACACTCAAGTGATCGTGACTGGTGCGGCATTTGAAAATCTTGAAGGGGCAAATAGAATTGAATTTACTCAAGTGTGGAAATAATTATTAGAAATCATCTTGTAACTATTGTATGCTATTGCACAAGAAACCAAAGGGCACACCATGTGGGGCAGTGTCCTTTTTGGTATAGAACAAGAATATCAACAAAGGAGGTAGCAAATGAAATACACCAAACTAGGAAAATCTAATTTGACCATCAGCCGGGTCTGCCTGGGGACGATGCACTTCGGCCCGCGCACCACCGAGAGCGAAGCCTTCAAAATCATGGATAAGGCCCTGGAGATGGGGATCAACTTCTTCGATACTGCCAATGTCTACGGCGGGGTTGATGACCGGGGGAAGTCTGAGATCATCATCGGCAAATGGTTCCAACAGAACAGCACGAACCGAGATCGGGTGGTTTTGGCCACCAAAGTCTACGGGCCGATGAAAGACAGCACGCGCCCTAATGAAGAACATGGTATTTCAGCTTACAAAGTACGCAAGCATGTCGAAGATTCACTGCGACGACTGCAGACCGACCATATTGATCTCTACCAGGTCCACCACATCGACCGCCGAGTCTCGCCGGAAGAATTTTGGGGCACGTTCGAGCGACTGATTGCGGCTGACAAAGTACTTTACATGGGTTCCAGCAACTTCCCTGGTTGGGGCTTGGCCAAATATCAAATGCAGGCCCGGCAACGGGGCTCACTCGGGTTTGTCTCAGAACAGTCCATGTTCAGCCTGTTATGCCGCTATCCTGAGCTGGAAGTCCTCCCCGCCGCCCTGGATATGGGGATTGGTGTGATCCCCTATATGCCCCTGGCTGGCGGTTTATTGACCGGGAAAATCACCTCCGTTGAAGGTTCCCGAACAAGTGAGGTGGAACGCGAGTACGGCATCACGCTGGGAGAAACTAACCAGCAGATGACGGCGTTTTCGGAACTTTGCCAGGAAATCGGCGAGAAAGAACATGTGGTCGCCATCGCCTGGACTTTGTCTCACCCTGCCGTTGCTTCTCCGATTGTGGGCATTCGCACCCTGGAGCAGTTAGACAGCCTGGATCGGGCGGCGGAATTAGAACTTGAACCCGAAATCCTCGAAAAATTAGACAAAATCTTCAATCCGAATAGCGGTCGGCCATTGCGAGTGGGTCAGGCCCCCGAAGCATATGCCTGGTAAAACGATCCTGATTATTGGCGGCCTGTTCCACTTTGGGTTCGCGTTTTTCCACTTGTTTTTCTGGAAGCTATTCAGTTGGAAAGAAGACCTGGCCACGTTGAACCGCGTCAACCGGGCGGTGATGCAAATTCTGAACCTGTGCCTGACATATGTCTTCATCGTGGTGGGAGTCTTGTCCATCGTTTACCGGCACGAACTGGTTGCGACGACTTTGGGAAATGCATTGCTGGTCGCTATCGCCGTGTTTTGGTTTCTGCGGCTAGTACAACAGATCATCTTCTTTGGGATGCGCGGCCGCCGGACGAACATTTTCTCGGCCCTGTTTTTCATCGGTGGAGTGCTCTATTTGTTGCCACTGTGGGTGTAGAGATGAACTGGCCCCAAATCCGCAAGGAGCTCAAAACCAAGAGCGTAGATCAGCTGATCGAAATCATCAAAGGGTTGTACAATCTATCGGCAGCCAACAAAGCCCACCTGCGAAAGCAATTCTCGGAATCCCCCCAAGACCCGGCCTTCCTGGAGAAGTGCCGCAAAGAAATCATCGCTGCCATCTACCCACCCCGGCGCAAGTATCCCGATCTGCCCAATTTCCGGGCGGCGCGTAAAGCCGTCAACGCCTATAAGAAAGCCACTGGCGACCAACAGGGCACGATTGACCTGTTGTTGACCTATGTCGAACGCGGTACGGCGTTCACCAAAGATTTTGGCGATATTGATGAACCTTTTTACGAACGGCTCGAAACGGCATTGTTCAACGCGGTGGATTTGATCAAAACCTCGCCAACCCGGGTGCAACTTTATGCCCATTTTCAACCCCGATTTATCAACTTGCAGCATGAGGCCGGCTGGATGGGCTGGGGCTACGGCGATTCGATCAATGAAGCGGTTGCAGATCTGGAAAGGTTAGTGGCTTGATGGCCGGCTATGTCGATTTTTCGAAAATGAAATCGGTGATGATTTCATTCTCTCCAGCCCAATGAATTTTTTCTGAATTGACGAATACGTGAAACTGAATTTTGCGAGTAGTGCTGAATCGATCACTATGCCAGAGTAACAACATTTTTTACGGAAATTCCATCGTAGGATAGCATTGGAAATCTCTGGACACTTTTCTGTGAAGTGTCCATTTTTTTTACCATCGGAGAGGGCAAAAAGTGTCTGGTAAACTTTCTCAAAGACATACATCAAGTTGAATAGTCCCATGATATAAATCTGGAGTAAAAATGATTATGCCTCGTCAACAGCATAACGAAAGTTTTGATCCGTGGGTCGAAGTGCTTGCCCCCGCGCTGAAAAATAACGTCCGAGAAGTTCACCGGTTTGCCAGCCAGGCCCAAATTCTATTTGTCGTCAAAAATAACGCCTATGGTCTGGGGATCAGGACCGTAGGGCCGGTGGTTGACCAGATGGATGAAATCTACGGTTTTGCAGTGGTACGCGTAGATGAGGCCCTGGCCCTCCGAGAAGTTGGGGTTCGCAAGCCCATTTTGCTCATGGGGCACGCTTGCAACCCCGAAGCCGAAGAACTCGTGCGTAATGATGTGATGTTAACCCTGTTTCATGATGACGCCCGACAACAGGCCGAAAGCCTAGCGGAAAAAGTAGGCCGGCCAATCCCGGTTCAGCTATATATCGAAACGGGGATGAACCGGATTGGCATGCCCTATGGGCGCGCGGTTCCCTGGATTAATGATCTGGCTGCCAGCCCGGCAGTGAAAATCATGGGAACCTACACCATGACCGCTGGGGCCATACGCGCGGACCAACCTTTCGATGAAGTGCAGTTAGCGCGGTTTTTGAACGTCATTGAACAAGCTCGAAAAAGTGGAATTGATATGGGCGTACTCCACGCGGCACCCTCCCGCATGATCGTGAAGACCCCGGCCTCACATCACCTCGGCGTAGTACGACCTGGGCATGCCGTATTTGGGGGCGATTTCTATAATTTCGATGCGACCGGCAACCGAATTATGCAGCTTGAGCCCACTTTCCGGCTCAGGGCCCGTGTGGTTCGGGTTGAAGTAGTGCCTAAGGGCGAAGGAGTGAGTTTTGGGCATCGTTACATCGCCCAGAAACCCACCTGGACCGCTACAATCCCCATCGGGCACACGGATGGCTATCCTAGTAGAGCTGCCGGTCAGGCGAGTGTGCTCATCGGCGACCAGACTTATCCCATCATAGCTGGCGGGGTCAATGCCAATTTCATTTTGGTGGAAGTTGGTGATCATCAAACAGTCCACGTCGGTGATATTGCTACCGTCAGCGGCCCTGATCATCCCGCCATCATCCCCCAGACCATTGCCGACCAAGCAGAGCTAGATTCAGATTATTGGCTGATGACCAAACTGAATCCGCTGCTCCATCGCAAAGTCGTTTTATAGGAGAGATTATGGAAAGTACATTCGACATCCAACGGGCCAGGGAAGAGACCCTTGCCTGTAACAACATCATCCATTTCAACAATGCGGGCTCATCATTGATGCCTATCCCTGTCAGTGAAGCACTGCATGACTATTTACACCAGGAAGAAAGATATGGGGGCTATGAAACCGCAGTCATGGAAAATGCTGCGCTTGAAAATTTCTATATCGCCACCGCAAAGCTTTTGAACTGTGCGCCAGAAGAAGTCGCCTATGTTGAAAATGCGACCCGGGCCTGGGGTATGGCGTTTTATGCCTTTCAATTCCAACCCGGAGACCGGATATTAACGACCATCTCCGAGTATGGTAGCAATGTGATCGCATACAATCACCAGGCCCAGCGCACCGGGGCCGAAGTGGTCTTTGTGCCGAATGACGAGTTTGGGCAAATCGACATCGGCGCGCTCAAAAACCTGATCGATGAACGGGTGAAATTGATCTCGATGAGCCATATTCCTACCGGGGGCGGTTTGGTAAATCCAGCGATAGCGGTTGGACGAATCGCGAACGCCACCGGGATTCCATATTTACTCGATGCCTGCCAATCCTCGGGCCAACTCCCCCTAGATGTGAAGGAAATCGGCTGCGACATCCTGTGTGGTACGGGACGAAAATACATACGCGGCCCCCGCGGAACGGGTTTGTTATACGTCAAACGGAACATGATTGAACAACTGGAACCCCCATTACTAGACCTGCATGCGGCCACCCTGCAGACACCTCACCAATTCGAAATCCGCTCCGATGCCAGACGTTTTGAGAATTGGGAACAGTATTTTGCTGGGAAAACTGCACTGGGCGTCGCGTTGGATTACGCCAACTCGTGGGGCTTAGCTGCGATCCGGGATCGGATTTATGACCTGGCAGGCCGCTTGCGAGTTGAATTAGCAGGGATCGATGGGGTGACCATCACCGATGAGGGCCTAGAAAAATGTGGGATCGTGACTTTTATGGCCGAGCAGGTCGGTGCAAAAACCATCAAAGAATCCTTAGCCGATCACAATATTAATGTATCGACCTCGAGCAGTTCAGGAAGTCTGGTATCTTTCCAGTTACGGGGTTTGACTGAAGTGGTTCGAGCCTCCCTGCATTATTACAACACCATCGAAGAAATCGATTATTTCATCACCGTACTGAAGAAAATCCTTACGGGTGAAAACTGACCAATCTTGTCCCTGGAATTCGTGAATTTACTGGTTTTTGGTTTCTGTTGCTATGCGAGCAGGTAATCTTTTGGGGTATTATTTTGCGAAAATTTGACATTTTTGTCTGATTCCTGTATATTAGTTACAGAATGTAACTAATTCGCATGTAATGACAATTTAAATGTCAAAACCAACGTTTCCACTCCCCAGAACCATCGCCCAGGCTGAGATGCGCGCCATCAATCGCTCGGCTGTGTTGGAATATCTGCGTTTAGCGCGTTCCGCCTCCCGGACAGAACTTTCGCAACAACTAAAACTCAGCAAACCATCTGTGATGCGGATCGTAGATGATTTGATGGCAACCGGTTTTGTATGTTCGGCTGGTAAGGATGTAGGCGGATTGGGACGCTCACGGGAATTACTCAAACTCGATACAACCCATAACTTAGTTGCCGGGATCGATGTTGGGGGCAGCCATATCAGCGGAAAGATCGCGACGATCGGGGGACAAGTCCTGCATCAAATTCATGAAACCCCTCAGTGGCACGCAGCGGAAGATAATTTTCACGCCCTGGTTGAGTTTATCCAGCGACTGATCGCTTGGAAGCTCCCCACTGACACCAGATTATTGGGTCTGGCGGTTGGCATTCCTGGTATTTTGTCCAGTTCAACTGGGACCGTAAAACTAGCTCCCAGTTTATCTTGGGTTGATTTCCCGTTGTTACCGCGGCTGACGGAATATTTTGGGTTACCGATCTGGATCGAAAATGATGTCAATCTGGCCGTTTTGGGGGAATATTGGTTTGGGGCCGGAATCGGGTGCAACAACCTAGTCATGATCGCCATCGGAACCGGGATCGGTGCAGGGATCATCCTCGATGGGAAACTGCACCGTGGTTTTCGAGAATCATCCGGAGAAATTGGTTATATGCTGCCTGGCATTACCTACCTGAACAATCAATTTCCGGGGTATGGGGCGCTGGAAACCGTCGCCTCCGGGCTGGCAATTACCGAACGGGGCAAAGAGCACCACAATATCAACGCTGCTGAGGATATCTTCCAGGCCGCTCGAAACGATGAAGCCTGGGCACAGCAAATCATCACCGCAGTTGTCGAACACTTGAGCCTGGCAGTTGTCAATGTGACCGCCTGTTTTGATCCCGAATTGATCGTCTTCGGCGGTGGTATTGCTGGATCATCTGATTTATTGATTGAACCGATCATGCAGCGGATCACTGGCGTGATCCCTAATATTCCCAGAATTGAAGCGACCACCCTAGGAGAAAATGCCCCGATCCTGGGCGCGGTGGTGCGCGTATTCCAAAAAGTCACAGCTTATACCACCGTCCAGGTTGAGTAAAGGAGAGTAGCATGGAAATTAATGAGTTTGCGCCCCACCCCGTTATCGATGGCCATATTCACTTCCCGCACCCCGAAATGGGTGCCAGCCTGGTTGATATTTGTGATCAACTCAAAATTGAACGCTTCAACATCGTGTGTACGCCTCACCAACAACGGTTGAGCCTGGTCCCCGACGCCTTACACCTGAAAGCCCATTATCCAGACCGCGTTTACGTGTTTGGTGGCCTGAATGCGGCTGCCTACTTTATGGCTCCTGAACAAGTTGGCGATATCTTTGCGGGGTACGTTGACCTGTTGCAAGCAGCCGGGTGCGACGGGATCAAGATGATCGAGGGCAAACCCGACATGCGCAAAATGCTGCCGATTCCGGCTTTTGACAGCGACGCGTTTGCACCCTATTGGGAGCAGGTGGAACAGGCCCAAATCCCGATCGTGTTCCATGTCAATGACCCCGAAGAGTTCTGGGACGGTGAACGGATTCCCGAGTGGGCGCGGGAACGCGGTTGGTTCTATGGGGATGGGACTTACATAAACAACGAAGCCCAATACAAAGAAATCTATAACGTGTTAGCGCGCTTCCCAAACCTAAAGATTATCTTTGCTCATTTCTTTTTCATGTCCGCTCAGTTGTCACGGCTGGCCGATTTACTGGACCAATATCCCAATATGTATGTCGATCTCACTCCTGGGATCGAGATGTATCACAATTTTTCAGCTAACCCCCAGGTAACGCGTGATTTCTTCATCAAATATCAGGATCGGATCATTTTTGGTACCGATATTGGGGCCAAAGCATTATTGGTCAATCCTGATGAGGGGATTGAGTTTACCGACAGCCATGAGCGAGTTCTGGTCGTGCGCAATTTCCTGGAATGCGAAGGGGCGTTTGAATTGAATACTGAAAGCGGTTTTTTATTCGGTAAACCGGCGGTCCCCTATCAGGGAATAGGATTGCCCGTTTCGGTGCTGGAGAAAATCTATTATCGCAACTTTGAAACCGCCGCAGGTTTGACCCCGCGGCCAGTAAACCCCCAAATTGCGCTTGAGTTGGTTAATCAAGTTGAGACGATGATCGCCATGCAGGGTTCCATTCAACCCGACTTTCCTGGCGATTCATCCGTTGTGCAAGCAGTCCGTGCTTATTTTGATGCTCAAGTTAGATCGTGATCTATTGATTTATTTTTAGTGCAATTACCGCAATACACGGAGGACCATCATGAAGCAAATCAAGAAGTGGCAAGAACCGATTTATGCGATCGGGGGGTTTGGCCCTGGATTTTTGTATCAGGTTGTTTTGACTTATTTGCTGTTCTACTATCGCCCGGCGCAGCAGTTGGTCGGAAAGGGGGCGGTCATTTTTGCACCGGCGGTGGGATACGCGGTCGGGATGTTTGTGGCGCGCGTATTGGACGGGGTGATTGACCTGCCCATCGCAACCTGGACGGATAATATGAAATCGCGCTGGGGCCGCCGCCGTCCGTTGATGGTGCTGGGCTTGATCCCGACCGCCATCACTTTCATCTTGTTGTGGTATCCGCCCATCACCGGGAATAGCCTGGGCACCAACGGGCATTGGGGCAACGCGGCCTATGTCGCGGTCGTCAGTTCGTTATTTTTCTTTTTCTACACTTTGATCGTAGTGCCCTATTTGGCCGCGTTGTCCGAGATCGTCCCTGATGAGAATTCACGCGTCCGAGTTGCCAGTTGGCAGACTTTTTTCAATACCGCCGGGTATGTGTTGACCTTCGTCGTCGCCCCGATTATGTTCGACAGTTTTGGGGTGCGCGGCACGGCCTGGATTCTTTTGCCGTCGATCATCTCCTTCATCGGACCGATCCTGGTCCTAAAAGAAGAGCCGACCAATCAACCAACTGCCAAAGTGGATCCGCAACTGGGAAACGACACCGAGGATGTCCCTTTATGGCCCAGCGTCCGCATGACCCTGGCGAACAAAACCTTCCGCATTTACATGCTGGCCCTGGCCACCTTCTTCTTCGGGTTGCAATTCTTCTTGGGCGGGATCGCCTTCATGGCCCTGGACATGATGGGGTTGACCCAATCGCAATTGGGCACGATGAATGCGGCCGCCTTCGCGCCAGTGCCCATCATGCTGTTGCTATTCAACTATCTGACGAAGAAAAAGGGCTCCAAATGGGCTTTTCGGCTAGCACTCCTGGTCTTCGCCGCCGTGATGCTGGCCTTCCCCCTGGCCTGGACCCGCTTCAACCTCCCGCTTTCGCCCTACCTGATCGGGATCATTTTAGGCGCGATCGCCAGTTTCTCAATCGGCGTTTTCTTCACTATTCCTTACGCCTTCCCCGCCCATATCGCCGCGGTGGAAGCTGCCGAAACCGGCAAAGACCGGGCCGGGATGTATTTCGCGGTTCAGGGCTTGATCAACCAGTTCGTAGGCAGTCTGGCTGGTTCGATATTGGCGCTGCTCTTGACCTGGCAGTATGGCGTCATCCTGGTGGGTCCTGTAGCCGCAGTAGCCTGCATTGTGGCCTTTTTCTTCTTCAAACCCTATCCTTTGGGCCAACCCAGTGAAGGGGGCTGAGATCATATAGATGCCTGCATCAAAATTATCTTCTCGAGAACGGATGCTGGCCACGCTCAATTGTGAGCCTGTTGATCGGCCCCCGTGCAGTTTTATGCTGTTCAAGGGCCTGCAAACCATCAGCCAGGATTACACTGATTTTATCCAGCGCCAGGTTGAGATGGGGTTGGATGCTTATGTGATGCTGCCGCCGCGATCCCCGATTGTCCGCAACGATTACTACAATCTGCACGGATTGCCGGTCCAATATGCGCCAGAAGTGGATGTCCAAGAGTGGCGTGAGCACATCAGCGGGGAAGAATATCCAATATTGGTGAAGGAATATCATACCCCCGCCGGCGTTTTACGAGCAGAAGTTCGCCAGACGGCTGATTGGCGCTGGGGCGATCATGTGCCGTTTTTGGATGACTACGTTTCTTCCCGGTCGCGAAAATTTCTGGTCACTTCCCCAGATGATTTGGCCGCCCTGCGCTATTTGCTGAGGCCCCCAACTTCGGCTGAGATTGCCGATTCAAAAGCCCAATCACAGCCGATCCTGGACTTAGCTCAAGACCATGATCTACTGGTGAGTGGCGGTTGGGGGGTGGGTGCCGATCTACTGGGTTGGATATTCGGCCTGGAAGAGATGGTCTTCGCCAGTTTCGATCAACCTGAATTCCTGCATACTCTGCTAAACCTGATCGCCGAGTGGAATCAACAGCGGATGAAGGTTTTATTGGATTTAGGGCTTGACTTGTATATCAAACGGGCCTGGTATGAGACCTGTAACTTCTGGTCGCCCCAATCCTTCCGCGAGTTTATCTATCCCCATCTCAAAACCGAAGTTGACCTGGCCCACGCGGCGGGTGCCAAATTTGGGTATATCGTCACCTCCAAAACCATGCCGCTCCTTGACCAATATGTCGAAGCCGGGGTAGATGTGTTGATGGGCGTTGATCCGTTGGAATGGGATTTGCAGGCTAGCAAAACGCGTCTGAATGGAAAAATCTGTTTGTGGGGTGGTGTCAACGGTCAGTTGACGGTTGAGCGCGGTTCCCCAGAAGATGTACGTCGGGAAGTAAACACCGCATTGGAAATCATGGCCCCCGGTGGCGGCTTCATCTTATCCCCCGTAGATAATGTTCGCAGCTACACTGCCAAATCCCAAGAAAATGTGGCGGCCCTGATTGGAGCCTGGAAGGCTGCGATGTAAACCACCCACAACTCCTTGCCGCTTACCAGTATCGAGCATCGCAAATCGTTGCTGCCAATTGCACCGGGCAGAAATATTCCATTTGGAGGCTGGCGCAGCTATTGTATGTATCCTTGCGCATATTTTGGGGTACTACAATAATCGCAACTGCTTTGGTGTTGGCGATCCGCCTGACAGGTTCCCCCACACAGGCATCGGCAATTCACCAAACTTTGTCCACGGGGCGACCACCACCGCGGCATCATGGGGAACTTTTCCGAGGCCCTGTTGCACCACTTTCAAGGTTCTTGGTGGCCCCAAAACCGCAATCACTACTCTTAGCCCAAAACCACGAGCGTAAATCACGGCGATATTCATCCGCCGAAGCAGCTTTTTAATGAGGGCTTCGCGTGATGATTGTCCACTGTCGACTTCCAACCAGAACAGGGTCTCTTGGCCCTGAAACTGGCCCCAGGCGATGGCATCGGGGTGTGCTTTGCGGGTTGAAAGCCGTGGTTCGCTCCAGCCAGCCCAAATTTCAGCATTTTCACCTAATCCACCCCGCAACCAGGCCGGCCACAACCGGGCTGTGCGCAGATGGCGGTCGCCCTGGTTGTAGCGTTTCTCTGGTGGGATTGTAATCCCAGGGGGAAATCCCAGATCCCGCAGTGCAACTGACAGCCCCTTGCGCCGCCGGATTTCCCAAGTCTCTGTCGCCAGTTGCCTGGAAACGGAACCTTTCTCAGCCAATCCACCGATTGCTTTTCTGGCTGTTGGCAAACTCATCCCCGCTTGAGAGGCAATTTCAATCAATGCCGCGTTCCGTAACCTGACCAGGACTCGGAGACAGCGGCGTTCGCTATCCGATAGTGGAATGCTGGCCATATTGCTGACCTGGGGTGGCGGTGGAGATGGGTTGTTCTCAATATGGGGGTGCAAGGAAAAATCTGCAAGTAGGGGCTGATCTTGTGTCTTGGGTGTCACTGCTACTGGCAGATTCGCTACCCCCTGCAATGCCTGCCGAACTGCATGGAGATACCAGGTTCCCGGTGCATCCACTCGCACCCACAGACAGGTGCGGGACCACAACTTCTTGAGCGGCGCACCCATCCGGCGGATGGCTAGACCCATGTCAACCGGGGGGATGAGTAAATCAGAAGAAATCTCGAAGATGAAAGCGTCCGTCCAACGATTGGGATGGAGTTCGAAGGTTTGCCAATCATGGAACCGCAGCGAGCCTACCCGAACCGTCATTTACATTCCACCTTGATGGTTTCCGCTCCATCGAAATAGTTGATCGGGTTCAGCCAAACTTGGCCAGTTTCAGTCTTTTGCTTGATGCCATAATGCAAATGTGGTCCGGTTGAATTACCCGTGCTGCCGGATTCCCCTAGAAAGTCACCAACTTCTACGATGTCTCCTTCAACCACCGCTATCAATTGGAGATGGGCGTAGTAAGTCTGGACACCATTGTTCTCAACCACCACCAGGTTTCCCCACATCCCATTCTCTGCGGCCCAAACCACTTTGCCAGTCATGGTGACCTGCACCGGGTCACCTAAACTGGTTGGGAAATCAACCCCACCATGATTGGTATAGTTTGGATCTTGAAACAAACAGCCCAACATGGGAATTCCATCAAAAGGCACTCCAGAAGGGAATTCGCCCGGCCCAGCATAGCCATCCCAGCCAACACCGACAGTTGCGGCTGTATAGCCATTTTCTTCCTGGAATTCGGTGCCGGTGGCCGATCCCAGCATCCAGGCAATGGCTTTGGCTTGGGCCCAAAACGGTAATTGGGCAATCGTGCCCCCGATGAAGACCACGAACAGAACAGTGAAACAAGTTCCACAGGCCAGCGGCGCACTCAGCACAGCCAGCAGACCGTAGAGCGGGTTGGCTGCCCGGCTCACAAAACCTTGCCAAGCCGGTCCATGCGAATTTCATAACGTCCAGCGTGCAAACCCATTGATGATTCAATCGATAGTCCATTGCGGATCATCAGGGTGGAGAGAATGTAAGATGCGCCCGAACCGATCAAGACCGGCACGATGTAAAGTGGATTATGGGCATAGGTGGTTCCCGCTTGGGGAGTAGTCAAGGCCATCACGACCAAAACAACAGGCGGAAACAGGGCTAAAAACCGGGCCTGCCACTCGATCCCTTTGGCCGCCGCTCTGGCCCGGGAAAGGACTTCTACAATCTCCGACAGCGTTCCCCGCAGTGATTTGACCAACGGCATGACCTCAATCCGACCTTCTACAGATGCCAACAAAGTCGTTCCGACCACATCCACCGCGGGGTTATCCCAACCACGGGTCCAACTCCGGATGGCTTCCCCGGCCTGGTCGGCAGGAGCGGCCCGTAACTTATGTACCAAATCGGTCAAGACGATCTGGCCATCGGGTCCCACGGCATTGGCGGCTTCTTCCAGGGCATCGGTGAGTGGCCGTCCCTGGCCGATCAGGGTTTGGACCACCCCCAGGCCGCGCAGAATATCTTTAGCCTGGGCCATGCGGAAGGCCTGACGGCGTTCGGTTAGGGATCCGGCGTATAACAAGCCCCCCGCGAGCGCGAACATGGCCGCTGGTAATGCACCTAAAACCAATCCGGTCACCAAGCCACCACCAACCCAGGATAGGAAACCAAAAACAATCTGGTTGAAGGTTAATCCGGTGCCGGTTTGTTGCGCAAATTTTTCTGGGGAGAAGCGTTTTTCGGGTAGGGCCAATCCCATCTGCCGGGCCATTTCCGCTTCACTGGCCGTCCGCCGCCAGCCAATAGCGATGGGGATCGAGGCCGCTGCCAGGGCACCTATAATGACAATAATTTGCATCTCAAATTCCTTAGCGTAGATTTTGCGCAAATAGGAGCCGAGTTGCAAAAAACGGCTCAAAAAATG
>CAYVQU010000145.1:0-13974 GCA_964453155.1 uncultured Anaerolineales bacterium
CCCGCTTCAAACCCTTTCTGGGCTTCAAGATTGTCAGCCATCGAATGGCCGGCACTGACCACCACACCTTGAGCAACCAAAGTTTCGATCAACTCGGTTGCTCCCGGTAATTCAGGAGCCAGCGTAACCAGCCGGACGCCCTGATCGAGAGTCCACGCTGATACTTCAGCAATATTGGGGGTTCGCAAATGTTTGGCCTGATGGGCCCCTTTCTTCTGGTGATTTAGGAACGGCCCTTCAGCATGTAAACCTAAAGGAATTGCCCCAGGCTGACCGCTCCGGTTTCCCTGCAGTAAAACTTCTTGTCCCCGAGCAACGGTTTCAAGGGGAGCGGTGATGATCGTCGGTAAAAACGAGGTCACCCCATAGCGCGGCAGTCCGGCAGCAACTTCCCAGATCGTTTCAGGATCGGTAGTGAAGTCGTGACCAAACCCACCGTTAAGCTGTAAGTCGATGAACCCGGGGACCAGTGACATTCCAACCGCATTGAGAATCGTTGCCTCGGGCGGCGGCGAGATTTGAGCAGTTGCACCAATACCTGAAATTTTGCCTTGCTCGATTAAAATATCACCTTTCTCGATAATTTTTTCCGGCGAATAAATTGTAGCGCCACGAATGAATAACATCAGGTTAGCCTCATTAGTTTCTAAATACGCGGCAGACTGGCAGCTGCGATCGACTGCCCTACCCGGCGGCTTTTTTCATCTGGAAGTTGAATTGCGATCTGCGCAGCCAGTTCAGGAAAATCCCCAGCGAGAACCGCGTTAGCCCCTTCCAAGATGAGGGGGCCGCCTTTCCCGGACGTGCAGCGACCCAGAATCAAAACATGGCTGAGATCGTAAAAATCGGCATAGTGAGCGATGGCATATCCCATGTAATAGCCCATGCTTTGCCAAATTTGGGCGGCACCGGCATGCCCGGCTTCAAGTTTCTCTTGGACAAATTTCAGTTTTTGGGCATTCGTAATCCCGGCGGGAATCTCAATGCCAACTTTTGGGGCCAGCCTGAAAACACATTGCTGGGAGAAATAAAGCGCGCCACAACCGCGGTCCCCTGACCACTCATCGACCGGCGCATTGGGGTTGTAATCCACCGGGCAGAAAGCCAGCTCATCGAGCCATTCATTTACATTGCCAGCCCGGTTAATATACCCACCCGCTTCGCTGGAACCCAACGCGATCCCCAGGATGCTGTTTACGCCTAAGGACATGGATCCGGCTAAGGCGGTGACCTCCCCATCATTGATGATTTCCAAGGGGACCCCGAAATCATCCCGGATGCGCCAGAACATATTGCGGATTTCAACGAAGCGGTCTTCTGGAATGCCCCGATAGAGCGAGGCTACCAAAGCCCGGTTATCAGCGTAATTCCCAGCCGAACTGCCACCGATGGCATCGACGCTGGAGAGTTTTGAAGCAGCTAATTTCAAGGCCGCGGTGATCTTCTTGTAGTGATAATTGGGGTCGGTTTGAATGGTCGGTTCCCATTCAATTTCGGTACTGAAAATGGGTTTGCCGTCGACAACGGCCGCGACCTTCAAATCGGAGGCCCCTAAATCAAAGCCGATACGGTTTCCTTTTAGATGACGTCCCAGCTTCAAATCCTTTTCATTTTCAGGAGGAATTTCCGAAATATCGCAGGAAATTACCTTGAATTCCCGCAAGAAAATTTTGCCACCCATAAAATGGTAATCAAAAGATCGAGTTCCGTTGGCGGCATAAACTTCCTGAATATGTTTACCAATTTGCTCACTACCGCCAATATAGACTTGCCAACCGCCGCGCTGC
This sequence comes from uncultured Anaerolineales bacterium, assembly GCA_964453155.1. Taxonomy (GTDB): domain Bacteria; phylum Chloroflexota; class Anaerolineae; order Anaerolineales; family UBA11858; genus CAYVQU01. The sequence continues at coordinate 1,788 of CAYVQU010000145.1, forward strand.
CAGAGCAAGTATTTCACCAACCGTTCCACATACCTCAAATTCTCTTGTGCTCGAGGATGGTCAGCGGGAAAAACGATGGTTTCATACCGAGAAATTGATTCATTTGTCCGCTTCAAACCGATCACCAGATCTACAGCCTGACCAGAGGCCAGCACATCACTGCGGAAAGCCTGATTCGCTAATATTGCCGGGCGAAAATCCTCATCCAGTGGGGGGACAAATTGGGGTTTGATTAATTTCATGAAATACGATCTCCTAGCTTTTTGCATCGGTGGCAATATATTGAGATGAAACATCTGGCTGACCGGAATAATTACGCCATTGACCGAACCATTTGGCAATGCAGTCTTGAACGGGATCGCCGTACTTGCGGGCCAAGGTTATTAATTGCTGGCGAAATTCAGTCGCCCGCGGGTGGTTGCCATCCACCAGCAAATTCTGCATTTCAAATGGATCGGCAATCAGGTCGTAAAGCTCATCTTCATCATTGGGGTTGAAGATATATTTGAAACCATCACGGGTCACGATGCCCCGTTGGGTGTGTAAATACCGGATGCCATGGAACTCCAATAGGAGTGCGTCGCGTCCAATTTCTGATTCGTCATCAGAGCTCAAATAGGGAGTTAGCGACTGGGCGTCCACTTCAGTATCCAGGTCCAGTTCGATGAGATCAAACAGGGTCGGCATGATATCCATGTTGTAGACCAACTCATCGCGGACAAAACCACCTTTTTCTCCAGGGACATAGACCAACAGCGGTACGCGGTGGGCTTCTTCGTACATGAAACCTTTATCTTGCAGGCCGTGACTGCCCATCATGTCGCCGTGGTCGCTGGTGAAGGCCACAATCGTGTTATCGGCCAGACCGAGTTCTTCCAAACGGGTCAACAAGCGGCCAATCTGCTCGTCGACCAGGGTCGTGAAGTCGTAGGCCAGTCCGGCTACTTGCTGCCAGGCTGCCCAAGAAGCGGGTAGATTTTGGAAGAAGCTGTTCACGAAGCGAGTCAGTCGCCGGGGTTTGCCCGCGTAGTCATCGGGGTAATTGCCAGGGGCGGGGATCGCCGCGGGATCATGGCGACCCACATATTCCAGGGAAGGTAAATTCGGACCATGAGGGGCCCAATATTGGCAGGTCAGAAAAAAGGGCTGGCCCTCATCCTGATAAGTTTGGGCAAAATCGTCCAGCAAGTCGAGGGTGTAGTTGGTCAGATAATAGGTGGGCGTTGACTCTAGCGGCCCGTCCCATTCACCGGCGATGAGGGTTTGCTGATCATGATTGGCATAGATCGGATTTTTAACTGGGCCATAGGATAAGTCGTTGTCTGTCAAATACTGCTGGAACCCGGCGTCTTGGCGTAAATCACCGTATCCGGGGACGCTCATCCCTTCGAAGCCGTAATCAGCCGGGCCCAGTTCGGTGCCCACGTGCCATTTACCGGTATAACCGCAACGATATCCGGCCGCCAGCAACCGCGTATGCAGCAACTGACCAGGGTCCGGCAACTCTTTGGCCAGGGCATGGTACATATCGCAGTTGGTGCCCATCCCATGATTGAAGGCAAACAGCCCCGTAAACATGGATCCCCGGGAAGGGGTACACAAACTGGAAGGGGAATAGGCCCGTCGGAAGCTGACACTTTTTTCGGCCAGTTGATCCAGATAGGGGGTTTGACATTTTTTGTTCGTAAGTGAATCCGCTCGCATTTGGTCGACGCCGATCCACAGGATGTTGTATTTTTGTGTTTTCATCGGTGGCTTAAGAAGATGTCAATTATTTAACGCAAAGACGCAGAGAAACAAAGGCGCGGAGAAAAGCTGGTAATCGATCTACCCAAAAAACTTTAATAAACATAGTCATCGCAATTTCCTACAATATTCTTTGCACCTTAGCATCTTCGCGCCTTTGCGTTTTGATTTTCATATAAATCTCCAACCACGTTGAGCCGTTAGGCCGCGGTTGGGTGCTGGGGCAAATTCTTTGTCGGGCAAGCCACCCAAACCGCCGTTACTGACCCAGGTCTGGTCGGTGCCATAGAGGTTGGTGATCATTTGGGTTTCTAAATCGTCCCGAATTTCAGCCCAAGCCGGATCATTCGCCAGGTCGTGCAGTTCATGGGGATCATTTTTAATGTCAAATAATTGGAAATGATTGCCGACCGGGTAATAAATCAGCTTGAAGCGGTCATCCCGGACCATCCGGGTGGCATGATCGTCTTCGTAATGTTCGGCATACAAATATTCTCGGGAAGCCGCGGAGATGAGCGACTGCCCTTCAACGGTCTCGGGGATGGGAATGCCCGCCATATCCAGCAGGGTCGGCATGATGTCGCAGAGTTCCGCCAGGCGATCATCAACTTGATGATGTCCCAGCTGCTCATAATCGGCGGTGGGTACGATGATCAGCGGCACTTTGGCTGAACTTTCGTACAGCAAGGCTTTGGCATATTGGCCATGATCGCCGAGCATGTCACCGTGATCGGACGTAAAGGCAATGATGGTGTTATCCAACAGCCCCTCTTCCCGCAGCATCCCCACAACCAGCCGAAGTTGATGGTCAACATGGGTACACAACGCATAAAAAGCCTGTCGGGCTAATTTGAGTTCGTGATCACGCAAACCTGTGGAGCCGTCGTCATGTTTCAGAGTCGCATACCAGCGGTTATGGCGATCTTTCAGAGTGTAAGGCAGTTTATCGAAATCTTGGGCCCAGTCACCAACCTGCGGGGCCGGGATTTCAACATCACGGTAGAGATTCAAATACTCCGGCAGCGGAACCAGCGGAGGATGGGGGGCATTAAACGACAGATACCAGAAAGCCGGTCGAGTTGGATCGCGGCGTTTGATCGTGCGGCACATTTCCCGCGCCGACCAGTTAGTGGGATGCAGGTGTTCGGGTAAGTGCCAGGGGCGGACGGGATAATCGGTGGTCGCCATCCCGTGGGCATACTCCCCGCCCGGATGGCCTTGATCAGCCAGGAACAGTTCGTAATCGTCGGCACTTAAGCCTTCAAGATGGCGTCCCTCTTCGTTGAGAACGACATCATCGAACCCAATCCGATCCCGTTGGGGGTAAACATGGAGTTTGCCCACTGCGTAAGTCTGGTAACCGGCATTCGAAAAGGATTCAGCCAGGGTAGGGAAATCTGGCATCGGCAGCTTTTCGCTGAAGACGCGATCTCCGTGAGTACGGGCGGTAGTTCCCGTCATCAGGCCGCGCCGGGCGGGGATGCAGGTGGGCGTGGCGCTGTAGGCATTGGTGAACCGCATCCCGTTGGCCGCCAGTTGATCCAGGGTAGGGGTCATCACCGCGGGATGGCCTGCCGAACCCAGGAGATATCCGGGCCAATGATCGACGCAAATCAGTAGGACGTTGGGTTTCATGGTCAGAACGGTTTCAAAATTGGATCACGGGTTTCCAGCATCCACTCAAATAAGCGGGTTTGGAGGCGGTTCAATTCCGCGGCATGCGCGGGGTCGTTAATCAGATTATTGATTTCAGCGGGATCAGCCTCGAGATCATAGAGTTCGTCCAAATCTCCCTGATTCCAGACATATTTATAGCGATTGTCGGTCACTAACCGCCACTCAACCGTCTGGTGCCAATCGCCCAAGGGTTGGTGCTCCGCAAATCGATAGGCGTCGGTTTGAAACTCGCCCGCATCAGCAAAACAGGGGGATAAATCGCGCCCGACCATATCATCGGGAACGGGTTCCCCAATCAAAGATAGGATGGTCGGCGCGATATCTATCAGCGAGACATTGGCCTGCGACCGAATACCGGGGGAAATTTCCCCTGGTAGGCGCATCAGCATGGGAACTCGCAATGCTTCTTCGTAAGGCATCATTTTTTGCCACAACCCATGACTGCCTAATAACTCCCCATGATCCGAAATAAAAATCACCAGGGTATCATCAAGAATCTGTTGGGCCTCCAACTCAGCCAGCAATTTCCCCACCAAGTCATCCATCATAGTGCAATAGCCCCAATAAACAGCCATGGACTTTTTCCAATTTTCCCAATCGTCACCGTGATCTTGGAATAATCGGTGGTAATAACTGGTGGTGTTGGCCTGGGGCTGGTTGGGCTGGGGGCCAAAATTGGCCGGTTCGGGAATATCCTCCGGTGAATACATGCTGTAATAGGGTTCGGGGATCAAAAACGGGGGGTGGGGGCCAAAATACCCCGCGACAACAAAAAATGGATCGTCTGGCGGCCGATTGCGCAAATAGTCTAAGGCAATATCGGTCACCCAGGCATCGAAAGTTTGCTCTGGGATGATATCCTGCCGTTTGGTCTTGGGGATGGTCATCGACGGCTTGCGGTGGGTGCGTACATCCGGATCAGAAACCGGCCAGCTGTCCGGGATCCCAATTTCTTCGCACCAATCCGAGTAATCGGCGGTCCGATAACCGTAGGCTTTCTCAAACCATTTTGAGATCATCAAATCTTCAAAGGCAGGCACCTGGGCGCTTTCCAGTCCGTCCAAACCTAATGCTTTGAGATTGTCACGCATGGCCTTGGGCGCTCCGCCAGGTTCCAGATGCCATTTACCCGCATAGGCGGTGTGATAATTATGCGCTCTCAGCCGATCGGTGAGCACCGGGGGTTCATGTAGGGTATCGCTGTTGCGCAGCATGTTAATTTGATGCGGATACTTGCCCGTAAACACCGAGGCCCGCGCCGGTAAACATAATGGACTGGTGCAGATTGCGTTGTCAAATGAAATCCCTTCCCGGGCAATTCGATCCATATTGGGGGTTTGGCAGGGAGTCTGGCCCCGAAAACCCAGCGTCTCGGTGCGCTGCTGGTCGGTGATGATGAGAAGGATGTTTGGATGATTAGTGGTCATGATAGGGCTCTCAGATTACAAGTGAAGTTCATCGCCGCTGGGATGGGGATCAGGGACCCGGCCATCGCGGTCATATAGATGTCGCCATTTGCCCCAGGCCATGGTGTTGATGGGACGCCGGGCTTGGGTGACGCGGGATAGCAATTGGCGTAGGAGTTGGTGGGCCACTTCAGCATATTCGGGATCATTAATCAGGTTATTGATTTCCCAGGGATCGTTAATTTGATCGTACAATTCATCGGGTTGGTTACCGATATTGGCAACATAACGCCAATTTTTGGTCGCCAGGGCTTTGCGGTGGGCGTTTTCGGTCAAGGCACTATCGCGGGCGGGTTGGGGATCGTCTCCTAAAAGGCTGGCAAAACTCAGCCCTTGCACTTGATCCGGCATGGGTAAGTTGGCTAATGCGCACAAGGTTGGGAACAGATCAACGGCTTCGATAATTTCTTCGCAAACCTGTCCTGCTGAAACATTTCCGGGTTGGCGGACGATGAACGGAATGCGGGTGATGGCCCGGGTACTGATCCCCCCGTATTTACTCCATAGACCATGTTCCCCGGCGTAATCGCCATGATCGGCAGAAAAGACGATGAGGGTGTTTTCCAACTCGCCGCGGGCTGCCAACTCCTCCAAAATCAGGCCAATGCCATAATCTACCTGGCTGACCAAGCCTAGGTAGGCGGCCAACATCTTTTCGACCTCTCCAGGCTTGGGGGCCTGTTTGGTTCCGGGCACCAGCCGAATGCGATCGAGCTGGCTGGCGATGACCTCCGGCTGGGCTGAAGGTGGCAAGGTCACATTTTCAGCCGAATACTGTGAGGCGAACGGTTCGGAGGGGGTCAACGGGCTGTGCGGCCGCGAAAAACTCACCCAGGCAAACCAGGGCGCCTCGTCTTCGCCGCGATCGGCGGGTTCACCTTGATTACGGAGAAATCGAATGGTTTGTTGGGCCAGAACCACTTCACAGGAATGTTCTAAAGGAATATCGGAAGTTTCCCCATTGCGGTTGCCCCTAAAGGGCCGGTTATCATTGGCCTCGTACAGCCCGGCACCTTCCAGATATTTGGGGTGTTCAATAAATTCATCATACACAAACTGGCAGTCTTTTTCAATCCAATAGCGGGGGGTATGCAGCTTGCCCAACGCGCCGGTGCGGTAGCCCTGCTCCCGAAAATAGGCGAACATGCTGGTCATTTTCTGCTCAGGTTCGCGGCCATACAGCCCGTAATAGCCATGGGTGGATGGATATAGCCCCGACAAGAAACTGATCCGGCTGGGCGTACACACCGGGTTTTGAGTGTATGCATTTTCGAACCGCACACCCTCATTTGCCAGCCGGTCGAGATGGGGGGTCAGCACATCGGGGTGACCCGCGTTGGATAGACAGCGCGCGTTGAATTGGTCGCTGTACAAAAAAAGGATGTTGGGGGGTCTGTGCGTTGAAGTCATTTTAGAGAACTAATTATGTGGGGCAGTTGGCTAGTTGTTGGGCAAAAATTGTGTACAGATAACATGAACATTTATCGATCAACTGCGCCCGGACGTCAACGTCCAGGCTAACAGCTCAAGCCCTGCGGGCTAAACCAGGCCCAGAGGGCCTTCAGCTTGTTAGCCCGGCGATTCATCTCCGGGCGAGTCCCGCATGAAATGCGCAAGTTAATTAATTCTGAATCCTTGGTTAGTTTGATGGTTGGTTCTTACGAACAAACTATCCAACCATCAAACCAACTAACACCTTATTTCTTCGCATCCATTTCTAACAGTCGGGTCACATCCGCATCCGAAATCCCTAAGTTTTCCTGCCAGGCAGCAACATCCAAGTCAGAGAGTTGCACCAGCGGTTCGTCATGCACCACTGCGGCAATCTCGTCAATGAAATCAGTCATTTCGGCGCGTTCCGCTGGGTCCATAATCTTCTGTGGGAAGCGGGGATAGGCTTCGTTGCGCTGCGGGTGGGGTTGGTAGGGTTCGCCCACTTTGAGGTCGTTCGCGTCGACATAACCGGCCAAGCCCCATTCGCGTTCGTACTCGAGTAACTTTGCCCGCAATTCGACCCGAATCTGCTCAATTTCAGGCGGATACTGGTCATACAATAAGTTAGTGGTTTCATGGGGGTCAGCGGCCATATCAAATAACTGCTCAAATCCGCCCCCATAGTAATAGTTGTACTTATGGGTTTTGTTGCGAATACTGATCCAGCGGCGGTTGCCCTCGGCATATTCAACATACTGCCACTCGCGATCCTTGGTTGGGGTTTCGGCAAACAGGGATTCGCCCGGCAGGGGGTAATCGGCGGGATAATCTAGCTCAACCAGATCAAGAACGGTGGGCAGAATATCGTTCAAATCCACAAAGCTGTCACAAACGGAACCTGGCGCTAACTTCTGGGGATAGCGGACAATAAACGGGATCCGGGCACAGCTATCGTAGGGATTCCACTTCTGATAGAGGCCGTAATCCCCCAGTAATTCGCCATGATCCGTGGTGAAGATGATCAGGGTGTTGTCCAACTGGCCGGTCTCTTCCAAGGCGTCCAAAATCCGCCCTACCTGCTCATCGACCATGCTGATGGCGGCATAATAGACCTCCCGCATGCGCCGGAGCACCTGGGGATTGGGGATATCTCCCAACATGGCATTCTCTTGGGTGAGGGCGGCCAGCGGGGTTTTAGCCTCATGGGGTTCGGGCAAGTCGACGTCTTGATAAAGATCGGCAAATTCGGCGGTGATGTCAAACGGGGGGTGCGGGGCAATCCAACTGGTCCATAAGAAAAATGGCTGCCGACCGCAATTGGCCTGGAGGTAATCGATGGTGCGATCTCCCACCCATTTGGTGCCGTGATGCTCAGGTGGGATCAAAGAGCGCTGCGGCAGCATGTAGAGCAAATTCCGCACCCCGTGGATGTTCTGGACATGACCCCAATCCACATCTTTTAAATACAAGGCGTATTCATCTTCTTCGCGGGTGTTGGGCAGTTCTTCCATGAGTTCCATCTGGTTGAACCCGTTATGCCGGCGCGCGGGCCGGAAGTGCATTTTGCCGATCACCTGGGTGTCATAACCATTATCGGCCAGTATTCGCGGCAGCGTGGGTAACTCGGTCCGGGTGATGGGATTGGGCATATTGTCGGGAAAGCCATGATAGCGCGCCGGCAGGCCCGTCAGGACATTGTGCCGGGCCGGTAAACAAATTGGATTGGGGGTGTAGGCCTGGGTGTACAAACAGCCTTCATTCACTAGCCGGTCCAAATTTGGGGTGTGCATATGGCTGTACCCCGCGGCCTGAATGGTATCGAAGCGCTGCTGATCCGTCATCAATAGCAGGATATTCGGTTTGTCGGCTTTCTCCCGGAGGTGGAATTTGTGCGCTTTCCGATCTATCGTGGGGATGGACGCATCTGGAGTGATCCCGTACATAATTATTCTCCCGTAACGAGGTGACAGGCGACCTGATGATCGGGGGCGAACACCTTCAATTCCGGCTCTTCTTGGAAACAGACTTCGGTGGCCAGCGGACAGCGGGGACTAAAATTGCACCCTTTGGGTGGGTTGGCCGGATTGGGCACATCACCTTCGAGAATGATCCGCTCCCGTTGGGCTTCCAGTTTGGGGTCGGGGATCGGGACCGCCGAAAGAAGGGCCTGGGTATAGGGGTGTTGGGGATCCTGATAAAGCGTATCGCGGCTGGTAATTTCCACGATCTTCCCCAAATACATGACGGCCACCCGATTGCTGATGTGGCGCACCATACTCAAGTCGTGGGCGATGAACAAATACGTCAGCCTAAACTGAGCCTGCAATTTTTCCAACAGATTGACCACTTGGGCCTGGATGGAAACATCCAAGGCTGAAATGGGTTCATCACACACGATGAAATCGGGTTCCAGGGCTAAGGCGCGGGCGATCCCAATCCGTTGGCGCTGACCGCCCGAAAATTCATGCGGATACCGCACCGAAAAGGCCGGATTCAAACCGACCAGCTCCAGCAGTTCGGCTACCCGTTCTTCCTTCTGCTCGCCGGGTACAATCCCGTGATGGACCATGGCTTCACTGATGATATTCCCCACCGTCATGCGGGGGTTGAGCGAAGCATAGGGGTCCTGGAAGATGATCTGCAGCTTGGGGCGGTACTGGCGGATGCTCTTTTCGGGCAGAGCCGAAATATTTTCAGTTTCGAACCAGACTTCACCGGCCGTCGGTTGATACAGTTGCAGCAAAGTCCGGCCCACCGTCGTTTTGCCGCAACCGCTTTCACCCACCAGGCCCAGGGTTTCGCCGCGAAAGATGTCAAAACTGACATCATCCACTGCTTTGACATCGCCAACATGCCGTTGGGTCACTACCCCCTGGGTTATGGGAAAATATTTCTTCAGGTTTTTTACTTTGATGAGGGTTTCAGGGTTGTCGTTCATCCAGCCACCTGTCCTTGCCGCACGGCGTCTTTCTCCCAGCACGCGACGCGGTGTCGCTCACCTACGGATTCAAGCACCGGGTTTTCGTCCACACAACGTTGGGTTTTGTAAGGGCAGCGCTCCCCAAATGGGCAGCCGACGGGCAGCGCGAGTTGATTGGGGGGTTGCCCCGGAATGGATTCCAATTTTGTTCCAGCCGCATCATCCAAGCGCGGCAATGAGCCCAGCAATCCCAAAGTGTAAGGATGGCTGGGATTTTCGTACAAGCTCTCCACCGGTGCATCTTCGATGATGTAACCGGCATACATTACCAGCACGCGTTGCGCCAGCCGGGCCACCACGCCAAGATCATGGGTGATCCAGATCACAGCCATCCCTAACTCGGCTTGCAGGCGTTTGGTTAGGTCGATAATTTGGGCCTGAATGGTGACATCCAGTGCCGTGGTCGGTTCATCAGCGATCAGTAGTTTGGGATTGCAGGCCAGGGCCATAGCAATCATGGCTCTCTGCCGCATCCCGCCTGAAAATTGGTGGGGATACTCGTTCAGCCGCTGCTTGACGTTGGGAATCCCCACCAGAGTCAGAAGTTCCTCGGCTTTTGCTAAAGCTTCTTTTTGGGATAATTTGAGATGCTCAGTGATGGTTTCGGTGAGTTGCAGCCCGATTGTCAGCACCGGGTTAAGGGACGTCATGGGGTCCTGGAACACCATGGCGATCTCGCGCCCCCGTAAGCGGCGCATGGTTTCTTCGTCGACCTGCAGTAAATCTCGGCCTTCAAATAATACTTCCCCGGCTTCGATTTTTCCGGGCGGTTCAGGAATGATCCGCATGATGGAGCGCATACTGACGCTTTTCCCGCAGCCACTTTCGCCCACCACGCCGATGATCTCACTCTCCTGCATATTAAAGGAAATGCCATTTACCGCCTGGACAACTCCGTTCTGGGTATAGAAACGGGTGGTCAGATTTTTTACTTCGAGTAATGTTTTCATCTGCCGGTATCTCCAGTTATTCCACAATTTGTTGGGGATCGAAGGCATCGCGCAGGCCGTCGCCAATAAAGTTTATGCACAAGATCGTAACCAGGGTAAACAGGGCCGGGGGGATCCACATCCAGGGTTGATTTTGTAGAATGATTAGATCGCGGGCGGCTTCCATCATATTGCCCCAGGTCGGCGTGGGGAGGGGGATCCCCAACCCCAAGAAGCTCAACCCGGCCTCTGAAAGGATGGCGTTACTGACCGCGAAGGATATCCGGGCCATCAGCGGGGCCACCACGTTAGGCAGACTGTGGCGGAGGATGATGATCCAATCCGGCATCCCAGTGGCGCGGGCGGCGAGAATAAATTCCTGGTTTTTGAGGGATAAAAACTGACCCCGGACTAAGCGGGTGGTTGCCGGCCACCGTAGACCACCGATGATCAAAATGACATTGGCAATCCCTTGCCCGGCAATAGCCGCGATCGTCATCATGATGATGATGGGCGGGAAAGTCATCATGACATCCGTAAAACGCATGATGATCATATCCACCGATTTCCCGAAATAACCCGAAATGGCGCCTAAAACCACCCCAATAATGGTTGAGAGCGCCGCGGCCGTCAGGCCGACCAACAGTGACACGCGCCCCCCGTAAATGGTCCGAGTCCAAATATCGCGGCCCAGGGTGTCGGTGCCAAATATGTGTTCTTTGCTGGGGGCCTGATTCATCACCATCAGGTCCATTCCCAAGGGATCATATTTTGTAAATAAAGGAGCACCAAAACAGATGATCGCGATGGTGATAAGTACAAAGGTAGCTACCATAGCTAATTTGTGACGTTTATAGCGCCGCCAGGCAATCTGACCAGGAGTCTCAAATTTGATAGCTATTGAAGTTTGCGTATCAGCTAAACTAGTGTTCGACTGGGTAATTGGGGTCATATTCTCACTCATAACGCACCCGAGGATCGACCAAGGCGTAGGTAACATCCGTGATCAAATTAGCGGCCAGAACGAAAATAGCGATGATCAGGTTCGCCCCCATAATGACGGGATAATCTCGGGCAATAATGGCACTGTAATACAGCCTTCCCATGCCCGGCCAGGTGAAAATTGTCTCTAGAAAAACAGCACCCACCACCAAGTTTGGGATACTTAATCCGATTATGGTAATGACCGGGATCAACGCATTCCGCAGGGCATGGCGGTTGATTACCACCCAGCGTTTCATCCCCTTGGCAGTGGCCGTAACCACATAATCCTGGTTGAGGACTTCTAACATGCTGAAGCGGGTATAGCGCATATTACGGGCCATGTTCATAATTGCCAGGATAAAGGCGGGTAAGAATAGGTGGTGTAGCAAATCGCCCAAGGTTTTTTCAACCGCGGGGGTGTACATCCCCCCGGCCGGGAACCAGCGTAATTTGACGGCAAAAATATACATGCCAATTATGCCTGCAATAAATGCGGGCATTGATAAGCCTACAAAAGATAGGCTTGAAATCGTATAATCAAAAAATGAATATTGGCGCAGGGCGATGAAAACCCCCACAGGAATCCCGATGATGATTCCCAGGGATAAACCGGCCCCCATCAAGATGAGGGTGTTTTTCATCCTGGCAAACAACAATTCTCGGACGGGCTGCGATTCGACGTAACTGAAACCGAAATCACCTTGAGCTATTTTCCCTAACCATTTGAAATAGCGTACTGGAGAAGGGTCGTTCAAACCCAATCTTTCCCGCAATGCTTCAAGATCTGCTTCGGTCATATAATCTTCTGTTTCATCAGTAATGAAGAAACTAACCATATCACCAGGGGCAATCTCTACTAAAGTAAACACCAGAACAGTGACCACAAATAGAACTGGGATACTAATGAGAATTCTTCGTAAGATATAACGGCCCATATTTAACAACTCCAGAGCAAGATACCTGCCGACAGC
>CAYVQU010000146.1:0-13953 GCA_964453155.1 uncultured Anaerolineales bacterium
TTTTTGAGCCGTTTTTTGCAACTCGGCTCCTATTTGCGCAAAATCTACGTTAAGTCATACGGATGCGTTAAACATTTGTTTTTCAAGGAATGAATATGGAAACTACTTTTATCATATACGGCCTCTCTGGACTTGCACTCCTCATTGTAAGTTATATTCTCTTACGTTATCTCCCGCGGCTGATTGATCTATTGTTTGATAAAGTTCCTGGATTTAACCAGATTGACAAAACTTTGTCTTATTTCATTTCAGATTCGTTTGGGACAGCTCTGGTGGGGACCGGCGTTTTCTATGCAGTGTCGTTATTACCTCAAAGTGCTCAAGCACTTGCAATGCTAATTACCGTCGGTAGTGGGGCCTTCATCTTTATTAGTGAGGGTTGGTTGGGTGATGCCTTGGCGGGGGTCAGCTTGCAACTCTTTCCGCAGTTTGGGGTCGGTGACTGGGTAACACTTGGCGGGAATAAGCGGGGTAAAGTTGTCCGCTTAGGGTTATTTCGAACCCAATTGTATACCGTTGATTTGGATATCATCAGTGTAAAAAACACGAAGGTTTTAGCCGAAGATATCATAAACCATACCGGATTGTTTCTTCGCCGATTGGACATTGTTGTCCATACAGCAGCGTATGGTGATTTCGGTACCGATATCCACGCTTATAAATCTGCAATTGTTGATATTGCCGAGAAAGTTCAGGATGAAATTTGCCCTGAAGCCCGGGAACAAGAGCGAATGCCCAAAGTCCATTTCTTAGAATTTGGTTCATCGTCTGACCATTTTCACCTCTTTTTCTTCACCTATGACCGCGATGATGCCTATCCGGGTTCAATCGATGCAATGCACACGGCTTTAGCTGCTGAGTTGCGCCCGCGTGGGGTAGTTTTAGGTCAGGTGAATGCCAACACCATTGACAATGTTCTGTCCGTAAAGAATGAAATCTAGAGAGCAAAGACGCCGCGATTTAACACTCCAAATTTTTGCATGGGCAATTGCTGCTGGATTGTTTGGGTCGCAGAATCCTTTTCCAGAAACATTCAACGAATCTTTCCCGGTATTTGTTGAAATGGGGGAGATCATCGCGGAAGTAGCCGAGTTACAACCAACGCCCACTCCTACACCGACAGCAACCCCATTCGAGTGTCCTTTGGCATTGCCCTCCCGCATATCCCTAGGCGATCAGGTTGAGGTGTTAGCCAACTTACATTTCCGCTCTTCTCCCGAACTTGGGAGTGACAATCTGTTGGTTTCCCACCTACCAGGGGCCTCACTAGACATTGTTGGTGGCCCTGAGTGTTATCCCTATGAAGATGGGGCCTATATTTGGTGGCAGGTGGAAAATGCCCAAGGGGAAATTGGTTGGTCGGCAGAGGGCGAACTAACCGGAAATACATACTTCCTGCGCCCATTTGGATCAGACCCGGTTGATCTAACCGTGCCATCGGCGACACCAACCTTATCGCCAACACCAATTAGCTCTTTTACGCCTACGGTTACACTTTCCCTGACGCCTACAATTTCAAATGAAATTGAGGCTAGCCCAACTCCCACCCCAACAGCGGTGGTTGAAACTTCAACGCCAACCGAAGAGGCGCAAATTGCCAGCCCAACACCAACCCTGATAGAGGATCAATACCCTTTAGCCTTGCCTTCCAAAATTGCGGTCGGTTCTAGAGCTGAGACGATGACCTATCTCAATTTGCGGAAAGAACCAGAAATCTCGGACGCTAATATCATTAAAGTGCTGGTACCTGGAGATGTCGTTGAGATCAATGGTGGTCCAATTTACTACCCTTTTGAGGATACTGCCTATCTCTGGTGGGAGGCTCAAACGGTCTCAGGAGAACATGGTTGGGTAACCGAGGGTTCTAAGGTTTGGAATTTCTATTATCTAGAGCCACTTCCGTAACTTTTGTCAAAAGCTTCATACCGGCACAATAGCCTACTCGCATCTTTGTCCTCCTTGTAAATGATATTTACGAGGAGGATTTTCCTTCCGCATTTTAAGCTATTTTCCATAATTTACGCGCTATAATAGTACTTGGGTAATACTTTAAAAAAATAATCATATAACAACTGTTTTTTGATGGGATAAATATGGATACTACTCTACTCATTTACATACTAACTGGAATTGGAATTTTATTCCTAAGTTATGTTCTCCTGAGGTATTTACCTCGAATAATTGATTGGGTGTTTGATAAGGTGCCGGGATTTAAACTCATCAATAAAACCCTGGCATATTTTATTTCTGATTCATTTGGCACCGCCATTGTGGGGACTGGCGTGTTTTATGCCATATCGTTATTGCCGCAAAGTGCCCAGGCAGTTGCGATGTTGATCACTATTGGTAGTGGTGCGTTCATCTTTATTAGTGAAGGCTGGTTAGGTGATGCTCTGGCGGGAATGAGCTTGCAGCTCTTCCCCCAATTTGGGGTTGATGATTGGGTCACAATTGGCGGTGATAAACGCGGTAAAGTTGTCCGGTTAGGTTTGTTTCGAACCCAATTGTACACAGTGGACTTGGATATCATCAGTGTCAAAAACACCAAGGTCTTATCCGAAGACATTATCAATCATACTGGGTTATATTTACGGCGATTGAGCATCATTATCCATACTGCCGGATACGGGGATTTTGGGACCGATATCCATGCTTACAAGTCAGCCATCCTGCGGGTTGCGCAACAGGTACAAGATAAGATTTGCCCTGAAGCCCGAGAACAGGGTCGGTCGCCAGTTGCCCATTTCATGGAGTTTGGGTCCTCATCCGATCATTTCAACTTGTTTTATTACACCTATGATCGTGATGATGCTATGCCAGGTGCCATTGATGCCATGCACATGGCTTTAGCGGCTGAACTGCGTCCCCGGGGGGTCGTCCTTGGGCAGGTTAATGCCAATACCATGGAAAATACGATTTCGATGAGAGTAGTAAAATGACAGATCGTCGCCGTCGGGCCAGAAGTAGAAGGCACGGGTTGACATTGACAATATTTACCTGGTCCATCGCGGGCGCCTTGATGGGGAGTCATAGTCCTTTCCCTGAAACTTTCAATGAGTCTTTTCCCGCATTTGAGGAATTGGGTCGGGTCGTAGCCGATGTAGCCGATCTCGCAACCGATACGCCCACACCACTGCCCACCGCGACTTTTACATCCACGCCCACTGCAACGCCAACCAACACGCCGACCGCGACTGCAACCTCGACACCGACAGCTACATCCACAGCAACCCCCACATCGACTGCCACGCCTACTCCAACACCCACCCTCGATCATAGCTGCCCATTCGCACTACCCTCCCGGATATCCATTGGCGATAAGGTTAGAACCTTGCCCCGAGTTCACTTCCGATCCTCACCCGAACATCGTGAAGATAATGTCATTTTTAGCCTGCCCCGTGATTATGAGCTCGAAGTTGTCGGCGGGCCAATTTGTACCGCGGTTGAATTTGGCGAATATCTCTGGTGGCAGGTTGTCACTCCCGATGGCGAAATCGGCTGGACGGCTGAAGGCGAAATCCCTGCTAAACTCTTTCATTTTTATTTCTTGAAACCTATCGAAATTGAAGAATGAAAGTGATTTTGGGTGGCAAAGTAATACCAATTTTGTCTTGAAAGCGCCTGAAAAATAGCCGGGATTTTCAAATCCCGAAAAACGCGATATAGAATCTCGACTACATCCATCTATGCTGTTTTACCCCGCAATTGGTATCCGTAGGTAAAGAGGTTTTACCCTAATATCTGGGCCTATGCCCGAAAGAGTTGGGAAAGATTTCTATCTCAAATCCAAATCTACCCAATTCGTATCAATTTTGTAAGATGGAAACCATTCACATCATCTGAGCCGCTGGATCAATATCGTAGCCATAAAATTGATATTGATGTTGCGGGTTAGTTACATATTGATCAGGAGGTGGAGCATAAGACAAAATCATCACGCGCGATAGAGTAAATTTTGGCTTATTTTAAGTTCGTTTCAAAGGAGAAAAAAATGCCTGGTTTCTTGCAATCTTTTGGGGAACAATTGTCTGGTTCCACTCTTAGTATTTTAGGGGCTTTGGCCATCTTGGTAGTTGGCTGGATAATCGCCCTGGCTGTGGCCGCGGTGTTGCGTGGCTTGTTCAATCGCACTCAAATCGATGAACGGATTTCAAAATGGGTATCCCAAGATGATGAAAAACCCGTAGATGTATCCAAAGTCATCAGCAAGGGCGTATATTACCTGATCATGCTCTTTGTGTTGGTCGCGTTCTTCCAACGTTTGGGTTTGACCATGGTCACCGAACCCATTAATGCGTTCCTGACTCAGATTTTGGCATTTGCCCCTCGGATTTTGGGGGCGGGGATGATTGCCCTCGCGGCCTGGTTAATTGCCACAGTTTTAAAATTCATTGTTGTCAAAGCATTGGATGCAACCAACCTGGATGAAAAACTGCGATCGGGTGCGGGAATGGAAGAAGATGAGGCCAGCTTTAGCGAGTCGATCGCTAATGCGTTATTCTGGTTCATTTTCCTCTTGTTCTTGCCTGGAATTTTGGATGCTCTTGGCATGGCTGGTTTGGTTGCCCCCGTTCAGGGGATGTTCGATGATTTCTTGGCTGTAATCCCGAACCTAATTGGGGCGGGGATCATTCTGCTGGTCGGCTGGTTTGTGGCCCGGATTGTTCGCCAAGTGCTGACAAACGTATTAGCTGCCGCAGGTGCCGATAAATTGAGCGCCAAAATTAATCTTGGCGAGCAAAAAGTTTCGGGCCTGGTTGGGACCGTAGTTCACGCTCTGATCATGATCCAGGTTGTGATCGCAGCCCTCGATACGCTGGCCATTGAATCAGTATCTGGCCCCGCGACAAAGATGCTTTCCACAGTTTGGGATGGCATTCCCGCTCTGGTTGGCGCCGTGATCGTTTTAGGTTTTTCCTACTTCATTGGTCAATGGGTCAGTGGATTGGTCAGTAACCTTTTGGCCACTGTTGGTTTCAACCGTGTGTTGGAATGGATTGGTCTGGGCTCAGAGCCAGAAGAAGGAAAACAATCTCCCTCCGATATCGTTGGGATGCTGGTCCTCGTTGGCATTATGCTCTTTGCCGCGGTCGAAGCTGCTAATATCCTCGGTTTGGACATCGTTTCCGAATTGGTAACCGCCATCATTGGTTATGCCGGACAAGCCTTAGTCGCAGTCGCCATCTTTGGCGTTGGCATGTACTTCGCTAATTTGACCCAAAAAGTCGTCCTGGGCACTGGTGTTGCTAATGCCAAGCTGATGGGTCAACTGGCTAAGGTTGCCATCATCGTGTTGGTGATTGCTATGGCCCTTGGTCAATTGGGCGTTGCCACCGAAATCGTCAATATGGCCTTCGGCTTGCTCTTAGGCGCGATTGCCGTCGCAATTGCTCTGGCCTTTGGCCTCGGCAGCCGTGAAATTGCTGCTAGTAAAGTTGAAGGTTGGCTAAAAGCCTTTGATGATGAAGAATAAACCTACATTGAAATAAAAAAAGCCCCGTCATCGACGGGGCTTTTTTTATTTCAACTTGTAACCTGAAACTAAACTCATGTTCCTTCTTGCCAGGAATTCAGGTACGCAATTTGCTCTTCGGTGAGAACATCAATTTGTACGCCCATTGCTTCTAATTTCAGGCGAGCGATCTCAGCATCGATCTCGGCCGGGACAGAGTAAACGGTGTTCTTGAGGGTGTCGGCATTTTTGACCATGAACTCAGCGGCCAGCGCCTGGTTGGCGAAGGACATGTCCATCACGCTGGCGGGGTGGCCTTCGGCGGCGGCCAGATTGATCAGGCGGCCTTCACCGAGGATGTGGATGCTGCGGCCATCGGGCAGGTCATAGGCTTCGACGAAGGGGCGGACCAGGCGGGGTTCGCCAGCAGCCATTTCTTTGAGCCCCGGGATGTTGATCTCAACATTGAAGTGCCCCGAATTGGAAACGATGGCCCCGTCTTTCATGGCGTCGAAGTGGTGGGTGTCAATGACGTTGATGTCACCGGTCAGGGTGCAGAAGATGTCGCCGATTGGAGCAGCTTCCATCATCGGCATCACTCGGAACCCATCCATGACAGCCTCGAGGGCGGGCAAGGGATCAACTTCGGTCACGATAACGTTGGCACCCATACCGCGGGCGCGCATGGCTAAACCACGGGCGCACCAGCCGTAGCCGCCGACCACGAAGGTTTTTCCGGCCAACAGGATGTTGGTGGCGCGGACGATACCGTCAATCGTCGATTGGCCGGTACCGTAGCGGTTGTCGAAGAAGTGTTTGGTCATAGCGTCGTTGACGGCTACTACCGGGAACTCTAAGGCACCATCAGCGGCCATCGCCTTCAAGCGGATCACACCGGTGGTGGTTTCTTCCGTACCACCGATAATGTGTTCGAGCATTTCACGGCGGTCAGTGTGCAGAGTGCTGACTACATCGGCCCCATCATCCATCGTAATGTGGGGTTTGTGATCGATGGCGGCGTTGATGTGGCGGTAGTAGGTTGCATCGTCTTCGCCTTTGATGGCGTGGACAGCAATTTCATCGTGCATCACCAGGGAAGCCGCGACGTCATCTTGGGTTGAAAGCGGGTTGGAGGCCACCAATACCAGATCAGCACCACCAACTTGCAGCGTGCGGGCCAGGTTGGCAGTTTCAGTTGTCACGTGCAGGCAGGCACCCATGCGAATACCCTCAAAGGGGCGCTCTTTTTTGAAGCGGTCATAAATCTGACGTAGGACGGGCATTTCGCGTTCGGCCCATTGAATCCGACGGCGTCCGCCCTCGGCCTGTTTTGGATCTTTAATATCGTATTCCATTGTAACTCCGTTAGTCTTATGGGTCTAATTGGTCCAAAAGGTCTAAAAAGTCCGAGATGTCACCAAGTTTGGTTGACCAATCAGACCAGTTAGACCTTTTAGACTAATCGACAATTTTTTCTAACACGCCGCCATCATCAAAATTTTCACGATAGCGGGTGATAAATTCATTGATTGTATAGCTGTGTTCCTGGGTTCCTATTGCTTCGAGGCAGTAGGTCGCGGCCAAGGCACCCATTTTACCGCAGATTTCCCAATCAAAGCCGTGGGAAAATCCGGTCAGAAAGCCGCCGCGAAAGGCGTCACCGACGCCAGTGGGATCGGCAATTTCCTGTGGAGGAACGACTGGGGTGCGAATCTCTTTATCGTCCACATAGATCGAGGCCCCATCTTCACCGCGAGTAACTACCGTAAAACGCCGACCACCCAAAATCTCGGATTCGCTCAACCCGGTATGTTTTTTGATCAGTTCGAATTCGTAATCGTTGACCATCAGGGCAGAGGCCCCTTCCACACCAATTTTAAGATCTTCGCCGGTCATGCGCGGAATTTGTTGGCTAGGATCATAAAGATAAGGTATCCCTAATTCCTGACACTCCTGGGGATATTTAACCATCGAATCTGGAGAGTTCGGTGAAATTACGACCCAATCGGGTTTTTTTGCCAGATCGTGAAAAGAAAGCTCACCGGCTTTGTCCATTGCGCCCGGATAGAAACTGGCGATTTGGGCGTTGGATTGGTCGGTGTTACAGAAGAAGGAGGCGGTGAACAACCCTGGGATGACTTTCATAAGTTCAGTGTCAACGCCGACTTGCTCGAGCTGGGCGCGGTAATCGGCAAAATCTTCACCGACGGTGGCCATGACACGGGGTTTGCCACCCAACAAGGCTAGAGTAAAGGCGATATTCGGGGCGATCCCACCGCGGTGTTTAACCATTCCATCGACCAAAAACGACAGGCTGATATGTTCGAGTTTGTCCGCGAGGATGTAATCTTTGAACAGACCGGGGAAGGTCATGAGGTAATCGTAGGCGACTGAGCCAGTGAGGATGATGTCCATAATTATTCCTTGTTACATGTTTCAAGTTGAATGTTGTAGGTTAAACAACCAACTTTCAACTTTTAACCTTTTACCATCTTTACAAGACTTTCTTCGTAGGGTGGATAGGCTACACCATTCTCCGTGATGATGCCGGTGATGAGGCGAGCGGGGGTGACATCGAAGGCAGGGTTGCGGGCGGATGCTGCGGTGGGAGCGACTTGGTTGCCGAGGAAAGTCAGGCCGAGAACTTCTTCTTGGGGACGTTCTTCGATGGGGATTTCGGCCCCAGTTTTGAGAGAGAGATCAATCGTTGAAGTGGGGACAACCGAGTAGCGCGGTACATTGTTGTCGTGGGCAGCCAGAGCCAGCATATAGGTGCCGATTTTATTGGCGTCATCACCGTTGGCGGCAGTACGGTCGGATCCGAAGACCACTTTTTGAACTTGTCCAGTGCGCAAGAAATATCCAGCAGCATTGTCAGAGATGATGTCGTAAGGAATCCCGTATTGGGTTAATTCCCAGGCTGTTAGGCGGGCGCCCTGGAGACGCGGGCGAGTTTCATCAACCAAAACGTGGATGTTTTTGCCCTGTTCATGCGCCATGCGGATAACGCCGAGAGCGGTGCCGTAGTCGACCGTAGCCAGCGCTCCGGTGTTGCAGTGATGGATGATGGTGTCGCCGTCTTCGATGAGGGCGGCCCCGTGAGTGGCCATGCGCTTGTTGATCTCGACATCTTCGTCGGCGATTTTTTGGGCTTCGGTGAGAACGGCTGAACGGACGTCGGCCGCGGATTCACCCGCGGATAAACGGATAGTGACCACAGTGAGAATCCGGTCTACTGCCCAGGCCAGATTGACGGCGGTGGGACGGGCAAGTTTGAGATGGTCACCCGCAATGATGAGATCGGCCTGTAGCGCAGCTGCATCTTTCGCGGCAGATTGTTGGGCCGCGAGCACCATTGCAAATCCGGCCGCGCCGCCAATGGCAGGTGCGCCGCGGACAACCATATCAGTGATGGCCTGGGCGACATCCTGATAGTCATCAAAAACGGCTACTTTGAGCTCACCCGGAAGTAGCCGTTGGTCGATCATTTGGAATTGGTTGGTGGCATAGTTCCACTCAAGCGTACGCATAGGTACTCCTTTCAAAACCGCAAAAGTCTAACATGTGTAAGTTGATTTGTCAAAAACTATTTTACTCCATCACCGCTTGGAAAACAGACCGCCATTAAGCCTAACAAAGTTACGAATCCTTTTATCTGGTAAAGTTTATCGACTACGGGAACACCGGAGAGTTTACGCTCCTTCATTTTGCGATAAGTTTGCTCCAGGGTTTCATCTTCGATCACGAAAACCGGGTCGCTCATAATTCCCGCGGCGATATGTTGTTGGTTGACATTGGCAAATTCAATCGCTTTTTCATAACCCCCCGGATCGTTGATATAGGCCTCTGGCATGACGGGAGCCATCATGACATCGGCTAATCCTTTGAGTGGGATGACACCCACGAGCCGATCTTCATTATTGACGACACAGGCAGCCGGCATCCCCGGATTTGTCTGCAGCCGGGCGATAACTTCCAAGAGGGGGGTATCTACTTTGACAATCGTCGGCTTTAAATTGAGCAATTGCAAGATTTTAGAGATCGGCGTGTTGCGTTGTTGGGTCCAATCCATTATGGGCAGGTCGCCGTAACGGTCCTTGACATCTTCTTCGAACCATTGCATCAAGCGGGAAGATTCAGATTGCTCGTGTTCAGGCTCAAGCCCCTCCTTGGGAAATTGCCCCCATTTTTTGAGACCTAGAACATTACCGATAGGCGCCGTGAATAAGATGCCGCTGTTGGGGCTGTCGAACCCTTTTACCACCCGATCGGCCTCAGCAATGGCAATTTCTAGAATATCAGGATCATCGATGAGACTTAGGAGCGTGCGTTGTTGGAGTTTATTTTGATCAAACAGAGAGAGAAAACTACTTAACCCGCTGCGCTTGACCCAATTTTCCGCCATATAACTGCCGGCACTCGGCAAAATTGTTGCGCCGGGAACCCCAGATTTTCGCCAGGCACGCAATAATTTAGGGAGGCGGTCGGCGTCATGCAAAATGACCACGAGCAGGGTATATTCAGGTTTGGTCACGCGGGATCCTCTTCAGTTTCACAATCGAATAACAACCACAATCCAATAGATTTGTTTTAAAAGGTCGAACTGTCGCCCACTTATTATAGCGTGAGTTTTTGGCAGTAGCCGCGCTATTCGCCACATTGACATTCGTTTTTTCTCTGGTATAGTCACCGACATGAAATTTCAAAAAGTATTGTTCATTATTGGCATCTTAGGTTTTGGAATTTTGGCGTGTACCTATCCCCTTCAGTCTGAAGAAACTCCAACCATACCGGTGAAGTTCGAACCGACTCCGACAGTTTTTGTACCACCCACGCCCACTGAAACGCCCCCGTTGCCAACCCCAATTCCAACACCGATACCGGTTGTCCCGATTGTGGATGCCGATCAGGCATTCTTTAATGGTGATTGGGAAGGAGCTCTAATTGGTTATCAAACGGTTTTGGAAACCCAACCCGATATCGAAATCCAAATCGCAGCCCTGTTGGGGATTGGTCGGACTCGATTTCAAACCGGCAACTATCCCGAAGCCCTAAATGCCTTCCGGCAAGTCATCAATGAACATCCTGAAACACCCCAAACCGGTTTAGCCTATTTCGCGTTGGCACAAACTTATAATGCCTTGTTGCGTTACACCGACGCTGCGGATTCCTATGACCAATACTTGCGCTTACGACCTGGAGTGATCGATTCTTATGTTCAGGAATGGCGGGGGGATGCTTTGGTCGCGGCGGGCGATCATTTTGGGGCCATTGATGTTTATCAGGCTGCGATCAATGCGCCTCGTTTGAATTCATCGCTACCCATCGAGATCAAAATTGCCAATGCCTATGCCGCATTAGGCGATATCGAAACCGCGCTGATCGGCTATCAAGACGTTTATACCCGAACAACCAATGATTACACGAAAGCCCATGTCGATTTTTTGATGGGACGGGCCCATACCTATCTTAACAACCCCGAAGCGGCAAACGCCGCCTATCTAGATGCGGTTGAAAACTTTCCCCTTTCATATGATTCTTATCAAGCCTTGATTACTTTGGTGGAAAATGGGTACCCGGTGAGTGAGTTTGATCGGGGTTTAGTTGACTATTTTGCCGGACAATATAACTTGGCGATCGCGGCCTTTGAACGCTATTTGGAGCATTCGGCCGAAAACGCTGGAACCGCCTATTATTATCAAGGGCTAGCTCACCGAGCTTTAGATAACCCGACGGCCGCGGTGGCGGCCTGGGATATTGTGATCAAAGCTTATTTGGCAGATGAAAACTGGATTTCAGCTTGGGATGAGAAAGCTTACACCCAGTGGGCTTACTTGGATCAACATTCAGCTGCAATTCAAACTCTATTAGACTTTGTAGCCGAAAATGCCTGGCATCCCCGGTCAGCCGAATTTTTATTTGACGCGGCCCGAATTGCAGAACGGTTTGGAGATTTGGGGTTGGCTGCCCAAATTTGGCAACGGATTCCGCCCGAATATCCCGACAGCTCATTGGTTTCACGGGCCATATTCTTGGCAGGAATTTCCCATTATCGCCAGGCCGATTACACTGCCGCTCTCGCTCAGTTTGAACGCTTGCTGGGGAACACTGCCGATCCTGTAGACAAATCTGCAGCCTATTTATGGATTGCCAAAACATATTCTACTCTTGGTGATAATGCCAGCGCGTTGGTTTTTTATCAGAATGCAGCCAACACGGACCCGACTGGCTATTATAGTGAGCGTGCTCGAGATGTGATCGTCGGACGACAACCCTTTGAAGCTCCTTTGATGTATGATTTGGCCTTTGATCCTGCTGCCGAACGTGTGGTAGCAGAAGCCTGGTTACAGTCTATATTTTCACTCCCTGAAGGAACCGATTATTCCGAGCCTGGGCGCCTACTAAACGACCCGCGGTTTGTGCGGGGTACCGAGTTATGGAATTTGGGGCTTTATGATTTGGCCCGGATAGAGTTTGAAGCCCTCCGCTCCGATGTGGCTCATAAACCCCTGGAAAACTATTTACTGGCAAATTATTTGGTTGAATTAGGTTTATATCGGACCGCGATTTTCGCCGCCCGGCAGGTGTTAAACCTTCACGGTATGGATGATGCTGCTACTTTGACCGCCCCGCCATATTTTAACCATCTGCGGTTTGGGAGCTTCTATCGAGATCTAATCATTCCGATCGCGAATGCTTACGAAATGGATCCGCTCTTCTTGTTCAGCGTCATCCGGCAAGAAAGTCTATTCGAAGGTTTTGTACGCTCCTCGGCAGGGGCGAGAGGACTGATGCAAATCATGCCCGCTACTGGGGCCGGAATTGCCACTAATGCCAATTGGCCGCCCGGTTATACAGCTGACGACCTTTACCGGCCGCTCGTGAGTGTTACCTTTGGGGCCGATTATTTAAATTCTCAGCAGAATTTTTTCGCCAGCGATCCACCAACAGATTTGAGCACCAGCCTTTATCCGGTTTTGGCAGCCTATAATGCGGGTCCAGGCAACGCGCTTATCTGGGCTGAGTTGGCCAATGGAGATCCCGATCTCTTTCTAGAAATCATTCGGTTTGAAGAAACCCGCAATTACATCAAGGGGATTTATGAAGTTTTTACAATATATCGCCGCTTGTACGATCGCACGCCGTGAGATTGTTGGTTAGCTTGATGGTTTGTAGGTTGGTTTGAAATTTATTGATTAGCCAACTACAAACCAACAAACCAGCATGCCCGAATCAAAAATCCCCCCGAAATTCAGGGGGATTTTGGGTTTTAGTAGCGCAACAATGCGCCAATTTTTCCGTTTTCAATCAGGCGGTCATTATCATGTAGAACTTCAACTTCACCGCCATCCCGCAAAATTCGACTCACTGCTTGTTCGGCTGCATCGGAAATATGTTCGAATTCACCTTCGCAGAAGGGACAAACTTCCAATTTCTGGGCGGTCATGTACCCACAACCCTGACAGCGATAACCATCCGGTCGATACCCTTTGGCAATAACCAGGGTTTGGGCCCGACCTTCGTGTACAGCCCGCAATGTATCGCCTAAACCGATAACTCCCCCCCGTTCTTTGGCCGCGTTGGTGATTAAAGTTTCGACGATGCGTGCTTCACGGTGGGCTTCAGCTTGTTCGCCAATTTCCAAGGCCCGGGCCATTACTTCATCGTGACTGGCCCCCATGCTGATGGGAAAGGTGCCCACAATCAAACTTTGCCAGGATTTTGGCAATTGGGTGCGGAATTGAGCGATATTGTCGTCGGTTCCGCCGATTAATACTCGCCGGACTTGATTTTCGGCAAAAAATTGAGCCGCAAAATCAGCCGATTCTTTCATATTGCGTTTGGTAATTCCTTCGGTGTGATAGGTTTGTCCGGCTTCTCCGCTGCGTCGTCCCGCGGCCTGAGATCCCCCACCGTGTTTTGTTTGACGGACATTTTCCCCTAAATAGCCTTCTTGTTCCTGGAGTTTACCCAGGTGGAAAGAGAACAACCTTGCCCCTTGTTTATCACTGATCACGACCCCATAACCACCGTACGAATCAAGTAAATCAGCCAGGGGTTTGACATGGGGGCGGGGATTAATTCTCACTCGGCTACGGACAGACACTGCCAGGGGGAAAGCCCGGAAAAAGTCTTCCGCTGCGCAAGAAAAAATAGCCACACTGCGGCCGGCCCAGTCGTATTCGTGATCAAAATAACGTTCGACTACCGATACATCATCCTTTAGATCGACCTCCTTAAGTTTGGAGCGTAATTTGAGTTTATAGACATCGGAACTACCTAGCGCTGGATCAGTGTTTAGATAAACACTCAATACCGGGTGTTCGGCCTTGTAATCGAGCAGTTCTTGCAGTTCGAGTTCTGTCATAATAAATTGCTCCTTTCTATTCAATTGTAAATGAACGACTTGATTTGATCTTATCAGAAAATACAGCCTAGATCAAATCCCAATTTCACTACCCTACATGTAGGATGAGTTTATCAGGTTGAAAGCGAAAAAA
>CAYVQU010000147.1:0-13952 GCA_964453155.1 uncultured Anaerolineales bacterium
CCGTTCATAACGCAGTCGTTCCATTCATGGCGTCTCAATAAGCAATTGGTATAAGAAACCAGGTGCGAAATTATTAGGGAGAGGGCATCAGGGGGTAATTTTCTCCCTTCTAGAATTTTTCTCTGTTCTCTCTGCGAACTTTGCGGTAAATTTGGGGTATGCAACGCTTGAATTTGAGACAGTGAAAAATTGTATGGCAGTTTTTGGTAATATCAAACCAAAACCGCCACACCAGAAATTTATGGAGCCCTATGTTCCCCAGCAGCGATAATCACAATTTAAGCAAAAAAATTGAAACTGCCCTCGAGTTTGCCCAACAGCAGGTCAAAAATTTAATCACCGCCCATCCCGATTATTTTCCCATGTACACTGAAAATGGGAAATGGCAGCATCGCGGAGAAGCCTGGACCAATTGGTGTGAAGGCTTCTTGGGGGGGATGATGTGGATTTTTTATCAATACACTGATGATGAAAATTGGTTACAGGCGGCCAAACATTATTCTCTGTTGCTAGAACCGCGCCAATATGATCGTGACGTTCATGATTTGGGGTTCGTGTTTTGGTCAACCTGGAAAAGGTGGTTTGACCTGACGAATGAGGCCCAACTTAACGAGGTCATTATCACCGCCGGAAAGACGATGGGTTTGCGCTTCAAGGAAAAAGGTCAATATCTGCGTTCGTTCGTTAGTGATGATTCTTTGTTTATCGATATCATGATGAATGTGGGAATCGTGTTTTATGCTGCGCTCGAATCGGGGGATAATAAATTGCTTTGCAAAGCCCATCAACACTGCCAAACGACCCGTCGGTATCTGGTCCGCGGCGATGGCAGCACGGCCCATGAAGGTCTCTTTAACCTGGATACCGGCAAATTTTTGCGGCAATCCACCCATCAGGGCTGGCGGGGGGATTCATCATGGGCGCGCGGGCAAGCCTGGGCCTTGTATGGCTTTGGAACTGCCTACACCCTGACGGGAGAGCGAAGCTACCTGCACACCGCCCAAATGTGTGCGGATTATTATATTGCCCAGACCACGTTTGCTGCGGAGGCTGCGTTTGGTCCTGGGATTCCACCCAATGACTGGATCGAACCCGGCAGCCAGGTCGAAAGTTCAGCCGCGGCGATCGCAGCGAGCGGGTTATTGAACTTGAGCCAGATCGTGCCAGATCCAATCCGGTCCCAACACTATCTGCACGCCGCGCTAACCATTGTGGATACCCTCACTAGTCCTAAATATTTGGCCAATGAAACGCCGGGCTGGGAAGGGATTCTGAAGCATGGCTGTTACCATCAACGTAAAAATCTGGGTGTTAATGAGAGCGTTATGTGGGGCGAGTATTTTTTTGTCGAAGCATTGGAGAAGGCGCGGGCATATCTTCAGGAGCGGGTATGAAAACCGAAAAAGTTGCTTTGGTAACCGGCAGCAGTCGCGGCATTGGGCGCGGTATTGCCCTCCAACTGGCCCAAAATGGCTGGCAGATCGTGATTAATTATCGCTCCAATCGAGCCGCGGCTGAAAATGTGGCCCAGGCCATCACTGAAATCGGATCATCCGCCCTCCTCATTCCGGCAGATATGGGAGACTTAGCCAGCATCGACCAGTTGGTTACCATTGTTCTGGAAAAACTGGGGCGGATTGATCTCCTGGTTAATAATGCCGGGGTTGCCCCGCGGGTCCGCACCGATATCCTCCAAGTTGCTGCTGATAGTTACGATTTTGTGATGAACACCAACCTACGGGGCCCATTTTTCTTGACCCAGCGGGTAGCAAATGAGATGATCTCACTGCTGGAAAACGAAACGGTCACCGCCCCTAAGATCATCAATATCAGTTCGATCAGTGCTTATACCAGCAGCACCGCCCGCGGTGAATATTGCCTCAGCAAAGCCGGGATGGGGATGATGACTGCCTTGTGGGCCGACCGGTTGGCTGAATTTGGGATCAATGTTTACGAAATCCGCCCCGGGATCATCGCCACTGATATGACTGCCGGGGTCAAAGAAAAGTATGATCGCTTGATCTTCGCAGAGAATTTGACCCCCATTCAGCGCTGGGGGACCCCTGAAGATGTTGGGCGGGCGGTGGTTGCTTTGGCCGATGAAGCCTTGCCCTTCTCCACGGGAGAAGTTATCAATGTGGATGGTGGTTTCCACTTGCGGCGACTTTGATACCCAAAAACGAACCGCAGAGATCGTGGCTTTTTGGGGGACCTCTGCGATTCGTTTTTCAATTCAGAAAAGGATAATTTTATGACCAAGAACATCCCCCGAATTGCGCGTTTGAATACGGTTGAAAAATTTCTGGAACATATTGCTGATTTGGGAATTGCGCTCTCGTTTGATGAAGAGCTGGAATTTGGCTCCAAAAGTCCCCTGGCTCAACCCTGGCAATTACAGAATGGGCGCCAAATTGGCAATCGGTTCTGTATCCATCCTATGGAGGGCTGGGATGGCACCCGGGATGGTAAGCCGACCGAAAAAACGCGCCGGCGCTGGTTGAATTTTGGCCGGAGTGGGGCAAAATTGATCTGGGGATGCGAGGCGGTTGCAGTGTGCCCTGAAGGCCGGGCTAACCCCAATCAATTGATGATCAATACCGATACATTGTCATCTCTGGAACAATTACGGCTAGATTTGGTTGATATTCACCAGGAGAAGTTTGGCGATACGAGCGATCTTCTGGTCGGGTTGCAGTTGACGCATTCCGGGCGGTTTGCCCGTCCAAGTCCAGGGGACGGGTTGGCGCCAATAATTGCCTATCATCATCCCTTGTTAGATCCCCAATTCAATATCTCGCCAGATCATCCGGTGATCACTGATTTGGAATTGGATCATTTAGTGGCCGAATTCGTGCGCGCTGCCAAACAGGCCCATGAAATTGGATTTGATTTTGTCGATATAAAGCATTGTCACGGTTATCTGGGACACGAGTTACTCAGCGCCTACCATCGTCCCGGCAAGTATGGCGGCCCGTTTGAGAACCGTACCCGCTTTTTGCGCGCAATCGTCCGTGGTATTCGCTTCGAATGCCCAGAGCTGATGAGCGCGGTGCGCCTGAGTACTTTTGATTTTCCACCATTCCGTCCCGGCGCAGAACGCGCTGGGGAACCAGTATTTTTTACGGATGAAAATGGGCAGTATCCTTACGCCTTTGGCTGTGACGCTGATGACCCGCTAAAAATTGATTTCGCCGAAATCTTCGAATTCCTGGCGTACCTAACAGATCTAGGAATCGAACTGGTCAATTTGTCGTGTGGCAGCCCGTATTACAATCCGCACATAATGCGTCCGGCCTATTTCCCGCCCTCTGATGGATATCAACCGCCCGAAGATCCCCTGGTAGGGGTTGCCCGGCAGATCAATACCGTCGCCGAGATAAAAGCCCAATTCCCCAATTTAGCCTTAGTTGGAACCGGATACAGTTATCTTCAGGATTGGCTGCCCAATGTGGCCCAGAATGTGGTCCGAACCGGGAAAGTCGATTTTGTGGGGCTGGGTCGGATGGTGCTCTCTTATCCTGAAATGCCCGCAGATGTCATTGCTGGCAATCCCCTCCAACGCCGAAAAGTCTGCCGGACATTCAGCGATTGCACGACTGCTCCCCGCAAGGGATTGATTTCAGGTTGTTTTCCCCTCGATGAGTATTATAAGAGTTTGCCAGAAGCTGAAAAATTGAAGGCGATCAAGGCCGAATTAAATGCTACGTGAATCGTGAAACGTGAGCCTTGCAGACAGCCACGTATCATGTTTCATGTTGATTTAGAAGGATGAAGTGATGAGCAGCGAAACCCTAAACAAGAATTCTCCCAATTTTGTAATTATCTATGGTGAAACCCAAGGGGCCAATGTCGTTGGGGCCTATGGGCATGCGGGGGTAGAGACCCCTCATTTAGACCGGCTGGCCGCCAACGGCACCCTGTTCACCCGCGGCTATACGACCTGTCCGGTGTGCACGCCGGCCCGGGCGGGGATGTTTACCGGCATCTATCCCCATTCCACCGGTGCGTGGACCAATAACCTGGCGTTGAGTGACAATATCAAGACATTGGGCCAACGTTTCCAGGATGCCGGATATCACACGGTCTATACGGGGAAGTGGCACCTGGATGGACATGATTATTTCGGTACTGGAAAATGTCCCCCGGGTTGGGATGACGAATATTGGTATGACGGCAAACGTTATCTGGATGATTTGGGGGCTGAAGATGGATATCTATGGCGTAAGGGTTTGATGTCATTAGAAGCCCTCCAGGAGCACACCATCACGCCCGAATTCACCTGGGGGCACCGGGTGGTCTCCAAGGCGATTGATTTCCTCCAGGAACGGGAGCCCTCTGAACCCTATGTCCTGGTCGTCGCCCCGGATGAACCCCACCATCCCTACACCTGTCCACCCGAATACGTCGAAAAATTCCAAGATTTCCGTTATCCCCTCGGTCCGGCGGCGTTCGATACCCTGGAGAACAAACCAGCCCACCAGCAGGAATGGGCCGCGGCGACTGGACGCGAGTGTCCCGATGGCACCATCACCGATCCGCTCTATTTTGGCTGCAACAGTTTTATCGACACCGAATACGGCCGCCTGTTGGACGCGGTCGCGCAATATTCGCCCGAGAATACCTACCTCATCATGACCACCGATCACGGTGAATTTAACGGTGCGCACCGGCTGTGGGGTAAAGGCCCGGCCATGTATGATGAAATCACGCAGGTGCCTTTTATCATTCAGCAGCCGGAGGGGAGAGGCGCGGGCGCGGTGAATCCTACCCCAGTCAGTCAAGTGGATATTTTGCCGACGATGCTGGAACTCGCTGGTTTGGAAGTGCCCCCGATCTTGGAAGGCGATAGTTTGACCCCATATTTAGCCGGGGAGGTTGACCCGGAGCGGGGTGTCGTGGTGACATTCAATCGCTATGAAATTGAGCATGACTCTTGGGGCGGGTTCCAACCCGTCCGGTGTTTGGTGGCGGGGCAATATAAGTTGGTCATCAACCTGCTGCACACAGACGAACTTTACGACCGGGAGCACGATCCCGCCGAAGTCGAAAACTTGATTGATGACCCCGAGTATGCTCAAATCCGAGCCGAATTGCATACCCGCCTGATCGACTGGATGAACGAAAAACGCGACCCTTTTCGCGGCCCGGCCTGGGAACGGCGCCCCTGGACAACAACCCACCGCCTCGAATGGACGGGTAAATTCCGGCCGCGCCCAGTTGATGGCTATGCCCCTGAAGTATTGTATTACGACACCGGACGTCCAGCCAAAGGAATAAAGGTGGAGCATCAGGAAGACTAGGGCGGATTGTTGGCAGGTGATTTATCTGCAATTCAAGTAATTTTAAGTTTCCGCTGTTTTTAGCGGAAACTTAAAATTTTCCCAATTATCATTTCAATACTCCGTTACAGTGGGGCCAAAAAACGGGAAAAATTTTGTGCTAGAAACATTCAAAAATGTGGCCGAGAGGTTGTGTCACCAAGTAGTCATTATGGCCTTCCCCCATCTGGCCGATATAAAAATCAACCACTTGTCTCCATCAAAATTCACCAGATGGCTGTTACTCATTTTCAGCGTCTTCAGTAATATATAAGTGCAAGAAAGTGATGTAAATCGTATGAACACGCCGAAGATAAACGTATTACTCATTGAAGACGACGAAGATGATTATCTCATCACAGATGAGTTGCTCTCTGATATTAAGCGAGTCAGCTACCATCTGGAATGGGTAACCACCTACGATGAAGCTTTAGATTTGATGAACATCTGCCAGCACGATGTTTATTTGGTGGATTACCGTCTGGGGCCCTATAATGGCTTGGATTTGATCCGGGAAGCGCAGGAGCGGGGATGCTTGAAACCGATGATCCTGCTGACTGGGCAAGGCGGTATGGATGTTGATTTAGAAGCCATGGAAAGCGGGGCGGCCGATTATTTGGTTAAAGGAAAGCTGGATAGCCAAACGCTGGAACGAGCTATCCGCTATGCCATTGGTCGCTACCGCGAGCAGGAAAACCTGCGTAAATCCGAAGAACGCTACCGGTCGTTATTCGAATCGACCCAAGAAGGCATCATCATCTCTGATCACACCGGCTGCCTGGTTTCTGTAAATCCCGCCGCGAGCCGGATGTTGGGCTATTCTGACCCCTCCGAATTGGTCGGCGTTTCGGCGGTAAGTATATATGCTGATGGTGAACAACGGCACCATTTGTTTCAGGAGTTGATGGAGAAAGGTACGGTCAGTGCCTATGAACTCACTCTGCTTCGTAAAGATGGCAGCCCCATCTACGCTTTGGGTAGTACGACCCTTCATCGCGATGAAAATGGAAACATTCTGCGGACAGAAGGAGTTTTCACCGATATCACTGCTCGTATCCGGGCTGAACAAGCCGAACATGAACAACGGATCCTCGCCGAAACCTTGCGGGATACAGCCGCTATCCTCAACAGTACGCTGGATATCAACGAGATTTTGACCCATGTTTTAGATGGCGTTGGGCGAGTCGTGCCGCACGATGCTGCCAATATCATGTTGATCGAGGCTGGTGTTGCCCGCGTTGTCAGCCAACGGGGCTATGATTTGCGGGGAATTGAGGATTGGATCATGACCACCCCGGTGGAGGTCGCCAGCACCCCCAATTTCAATCACATGGTCCAGACCCTAGAGCCAGACTTAATCCCGGATACTACGGTTCATCCGGACTGGATTCAATATTCTGAAACCTGTTGGATCAAATCTTACTTGTCGGTCCCGATTCTCCGGGGAGACAATGTTGTGGGGTTCATCAACCTGGATAGTGACACCACCAATTTCTTTACAACCGAACACGCCAGACGATTGCTGATATTTGCAGATCAAGTATCGGTCGCTTTGGAAAATGCCTCCCTGTATCAAGATGCGCTGGCTGCCGCAGAGCGGCGCGCAACCCTTCACCAGGTTAGTCAAGAGATGGTCGCCTCCAGCCGCTCCCCAGAACGAGTGTATGAGGCAATTCACCAAGCCGTTTCTCGCCTGATGCCTTGTGAAGCCTTTTCAATTACGACCAAAAATGGCAAACCCGGCCGGATCGAAGCCGTTTACTTATATGATAAAGATCAACGCTACCCGGCGGTTTATGTTGATGAATCTAGTAGCTTTAGCGCCAATATCCTCCAAACCGGACAATCGATATTAATCGACGATTTATTACAATCTGAAGATTTAACCGCTTCGCATTTTGGGGATGGTGAACATATCCGATCGGTTTTGGCCGTTCCTATGCAAGTCAATGGCAAACCGTTCGGAATGATTGCAACCCAAAGTTATCAACCCCAGGTTTATTCCCGCGAAGATCAAAATCTGCTCGAAATGTTGGCCGCAACCGCCGCTACGACTTTAGAAAGCGCCCGCCTCTTCGATGAGACCCAACGGCATGCCCATACGCAAGCAGCGTTAAACGAAATTACCCAAACAGCCCTGGCTGAAAACTCTACCCTTGAAGCGATGGAAATTTTGGCGAATCGTTTCAAGCGTTTGATGAATGCCGATGATTGCTTCATCACAATCTGGGACGAGACCCACCAAACGGTTCTACCTACAGCAGTATCCGGAAATAACTTGAGAAATTATGCCTCAGTTATCGTCGAGCCTAATGAAAAAACGATTACGGCTTCGGTTTTAGAAATGGGATCCTCCTTGGTAATACCAGATGTCCATAATTCCGAATATATTAGTCCTCGGATTGCGGCTAAATTTACATCAAAATCGGTTTTGGGGCTGCCATTGATTGCAGATGAAAGAATGTTGGGCGCCGCATTGGTTTCTTTCGATGACTATCATGATTTCACCCGTGATGAAATATCCTTGGGAGAAAATGTAGCCGCTCAAGTTTCATTGGCATTGGCTAAAATAAATCTGCTGGATGAAACCAAGCAGCGTGCCATAGAATTAGAGGCAATAGCTGACGTTTCTCAGGCTTTAAGGATTGCTACCTCTTCAGCTGAAATTCCGCCCATTATTTTGGATCACCTCATCTATTTATTGAATGTAGATGGCGCGGCCCTGGCATTTCCAAATGCTGCCTCCCGAGATATTGAGATTGAATTTGCTCATGGAATTTACGATTATTCGGTTGGTATAAAAACCCCTAAAGGCCAGGGTATTCTTGGACGAGTTGTTGATACTGGGCAACCCTATCACACGAATAATGTGCTTGAAGACGCCCTCTTCTCGCGCAAGGATTTGGTGAAAGAGCCACGGGCTATGGCTTATGTGCCGCTGATTGCCCAGGAACAGGTCATTGGTGCCATATTTGTCGGCCGGACCCATAGCAAACACAATGGAAATGCCGAGTTTACCGAAATACAGTTAAGATTGTTGAATGCTCTCGCCGATATCGCGGCCAACAGCCTCCACCGGGCCGAATTGCATGACCGCACGCGGACTCAGGTTGAACGCCTGACCGCTTTGCACGAGATTGATATGGCCATCAGCGCCAGCATTGACCTCAGCCTGCCGTTCAATATTTTGCTCGAAAAATTGACCACCATCTTGGATGTAGATGCGGCCTCAGTGATGTTGTTGGATCCCAATTTGCAGCGCTTAGAAGATGTAGCTCGGCGTGGTTTCAAATCTACTGGACCGCAAAAAACATATATTCAGTTGGGACAGCCTCACGCGGGGGTTGCTGCCTTAGAACGGCGACCGGTAAGTATATCTGATCTGGCTAACGATGAGGTGTGGCAGGGCAGTAACAAGATTAACGAAGAGCAGTTTGTTAGTTATTATGCGATTCCGCTAATGTCCAAAGGGAAAGTTAATGGCGTTTTGGAATTATTCAATCGTCAAAAAGTTGACCGTGATCCCGACTGGTTCGATTTTG
The DNA here is from genome assembly GCA_964453155.1 of uncultured Anaerolineales bacterium. Taxonomy (GTDB): domain Bacteria; phylum Chloroflexota; class Anaerolineae; order Anaerolineales; family UBA11858; genus CAYVQU01. The sequence continues at coordinate 8,861 of CAYVQU010000147.1, forward strand.
TGAACACCCTGGCGACTCAGGCCAGTATTGCCATCAACAATACCGAGTTGTTCGACGAAGCCCAACGCTCCAATATGGAATTATCCTTGGCGTACGATGCCACCATTGAAGCTTGGTCCCGAACTCTAGAACTCAGAGATATGGAAACCGAGGGGCACAGCCGCCGGGTGACCGAGATGACGGTCCGGATGGCCGAGGCGATGGGGATTCGGGGGCCTGAGTTAGTTCAAATTCGCCGTGGGGCCCTGCTACATGACATCGGCAAGATGGGGGTACCCGACAGCGTGCTGTTCAAACCTGGTCCCCTCGATGATGACGAGTGGGAAATCATGCGGCAGCATCCGGTGCATGCCCATGAATTGCTAATGGCGATTCCCTTCTTGCGAACTGCCGTAGATATTCCGCATTATCACCATGAAAAGTGGGATGGCAGTGGTTATCCCAGCGGTCTAAAGCGGGAGCAAATCCCATTGTCCGCCCGTATCTTTGCCGTAGTGGATGTCTGGGATGCCCTGACCACCGACCGGCCCTATCGCGATGCCTGGCCCCGGGAGAAAGTGGCTAATTACTTGCAGGAAAATTCCGGTTCCCATTTCGACCCCCAAATTGTGGCCGTATTCAATCGTTTGCTAGAAAATTCGGATTGGTGATATCTCACCGTGGTGAGCCACTCATCTATGTGAGCTCTCACTTTCGGTGAGAACTTCACCAGGAGCCAGTCCTGTGGCGAGGGACTGGCTCCAAATTTTTAATCCCCTTTTTGAATTGTGTCTGTAAAAATAATCCCGGAAACTTTCAAGTTTCCGGGATTATTTTTTACCTCTACTTCAAATACCCCAACCACTTTTCCTGATATTGGATCATCGTGTCCAACATTTCTTCAATACCGCGATATTGATTGACAATCGGATCAACCAACAAAGCCTGTAGAGCCGCAGACCGGGATTTATTAATGATGGCCTCGGCGGTTAGATCATGGACGGCCACCTGGTTGGTGAGTAAGCCCAGGAACCCGCTGGGGAGGCGCCCCATCGAAATCCCGTGGAGGCCATCTTTATCGACAGTGGCGGGAACTTCCACTGAAATCCAATCGGGCAGGTCAGTCAGCAGGCCGTTGTTGGGGATGTTAACGGCCGGTTCTTCGTAACCTGAATCAGTCAGAATGCCCTCGATGATGGGGACAATCCGCTCACTGAGGCGGAGTTCGATTTTCGGCTCGACATTCGACAGATATTCTTTGTAGAAGCGGTAGAAATCGTTGATCCCTTTGTGATCGGTGACATCATAGGCCCACTGGATGTATTCGCCAAAGTGGCTGTCGCTGGTGATCGGTAGGACCCCAAATTTCTCCAAAACGGCTTTGAAAACCCCGCGCTCTGGCCAGGCTTCTTTTTCGATAGTGGCAAAGTCTTCGGGTTTTTCGGGCCAGATCCCAGTTTCCTTGAAGTATTTGAAAACCGAGTCCAGGGAGGGCATATTGCCAAAAAATAGCGGTGCTTTTTCCCGGATATCGGGATAGGCATCAGCACCCGTTTCAGCATATTCGGCGGTGATGACGGCGCTGAAGTGGTTCAAACCCGCGGCCCGGACTTTGAGTTGGTCATAGGGCACTTCCAGAACGAGGGGCAAGAACATCTCCAAAGAGTTGATCTCGTGGCACAGGCCGACAAATTTCAAATCGGGGAAGGCGCGGGTAACAGTCGTGCAAATCCGGCTCATCGGGTTGCTGAAATTGAACACTACGGCCTCGGGGCAAATCTCCATCACATCGGCGCAGATTTCCAGGATCGGGGGCGTGATCCGCAGGGCATGGAACAATCCACCGGGTCCGCCGTTTTCGCCGTAAATCTGCTGGACGCCGTATTGCTGCGGAATGCGCCAGTCCTGTTCCCAGAGTTCAAACCGGTCGCCAACCTCGATCGAGATGATGACATAATCGGCCCCTTGGAGCGCCTCGGCCCGATTGGTGGTGGCGGTCACATGGTAGGGTAAACCATGTTCTTCAATGAATGCTTTCCCGGTTTCTTCGACCACGCCGACGGTAACGGGGTTGATGTCCAATAACACGATCTCACTGCCAGCCAAAATCTCGCTTTGCAGAATATCACCAATGGTGCCGTAGCCAAACTGCGCGCTGCCCGCACCGATCAAAACTATTCGTTTTTCCATTAAAAGTCTCCTAAAATGTAAAGTATATTGGGGTATTCAGGTCAAACGGTACAGCGCGCAATTATACCGCGTGAAGGGGGTTAGATGGTTTGATCGTTGGTTAGAAATACCAACGATCAAACTATCATCTCAATTATCCCCGTCGAACCATCCACCCGGATTTGGTCCCCCGTCTTCAAGCGGGTCGTTGCCTGATCGACCCCAACTACGGCCGGGATGCCATATTCACGCGCCACAACCGAGCCATGCGTCATCATCCCCCCAATCTCCATGATAAGTCCACCTGCGGCCAGAAACAGCGGCGTCCAGGCCGGATCGGTGCCGGGGCAGACCAGGATTTCACCCGGTTTGAACTGAGTTCCATGAGGATTGAGCACCACCCGCACGGTTCCCTCCACCACCCCTGGGGAAACCGGATCACCAACAAGGTCAGATCCAGCCTCCGGAGTCGCGGCGACCCCCTCATAAAACGCGGTCCCATCACTCAACAGAACCCGTGGAATCTGCTTGCGCCGCATCTCCCGTGCTCTGATTTTCCGGCGTTCAGCAATTTTCTGGCGAATTCCAGCCCAATCCACCCCCTCAGCCTTATCCCCTACCCCCTCGCTCATCTCTACCAGTTCATCAATATACAAGAAAAACAAATCATCTTCCGCTGTCAAATACCCCCGCTGAACCAAATTCCGTCCACTCTCAAGCAAACTCTGACGAATATTCCCCAGCATCCGAATGGCGAAGAATTTAGGAGCCTCCCGCATTCCGCCCAGGGACCGGTAGCGGTTGGCGGTGAATTTCACCAGTCGGGCTTTAAGCCAGCCCTTCGGCAGTGTGCGGACGGCCGCAATCATGTCATCTATTGCCATTTGAGCCGCCTGGGCACCGCGCGCAAAGACGGCGTCTGGGGCCAGATCCGGATCGTCAATCTGGAGATAGCTTTGGAGTACTTGCATGACATGGGTGGGATCTTCACGCCAGCGAATCCGCCCAATATCGATTTCACCCAAGCCGCGGGCACCATAGCGAGCCATGAATTTGTTGATCGCGGCTTGGGCGGCAGTTGGTAGTGATTTTTTCAGATATTGGGTCGCCAAATCGGTCGCGGGGGTTTGTTGGAATTCGTTTAATGAGTCCGGATCAGCCTGAATGGCTTGGGCTGTTTGCCACAGCACTAAGTCCATTTCGGTGGTGACATTGTGGGGTATCCCGCGGGTAATTTCGAGATGGATGGTTTGATAGCGGGGCTCTCCAGTAGCGGCAGCGAGTTCTCTTGCAAATCGCTCCAAAATACCAAAGAAGGGTGCCATCCCCGCCACAATGGGGGGCATCCCCCGCGGGATCGCAAAGTCCGCAAATAAACCTTTAGCTTTCAGGAGCAGCAGGATGTGATTGCGAAAATCAGTCCAGAGATTACTGCTGGAACTAAGCCGTTGCTGCGATTGATGAACTATCTCATCGAAAAACTGTAAAACTTTATCGCGCTGTTCATCTGGATGCCGCAGGGTGCGAAGGACCTGGCCTATGAATGGGATCACGAACCCGGCTACCTGTCTGATTGTGCGAAAACTTGGCCGGGAATGGATCGGCGCGAACCGGGTGTCTTGGGCGATTTTCTGGACGGCCTGCGCAACACCAGGATCAATTGCTTTGATCACCTTGGGGTAATTTTTGTGCCCTAAGGGTGTTCGTAAAATTGGGGTCATGTTGATCCAGATCCGTTCGGCAGCGGTGTAAAACGCGGTTTGTTCCTGAATAGTCAGGTCCAAACCAAATAATTGGCCCCCGCCGGTGAGTATCAGTTTTATCAAGTCGTTACCAAGCGGGGTTAAGGGTTCGAGCACGCCTTGAACGGTATGAAAACCGATCAGAAAACGCGCTGGCTCGAGGGGTAAATTATCTGGTAGGGGAAAGAGCGAGGTGATTGGACGGGATTGGAGAATTTGGAAATTTCTATTTGCGTCCACCGCCCATTCAATATCTTGGGGGAACTGATATAGATTTTGGATTTCTTGACCGCTTGCGGCCAATTTCAGAATCGTATCGTCTGGAATTGCCTGGATTTGGGATGAATCCTGCTCCTGGATGTTGAGACCGCCCTCAGATTTCCCCGTCATGACAAGCGCTTTGCTCCCTAAAGATTTCTGGTTGATCGTTCCTTTATGGGGATCCACCACGTAATGATCCGGCTCCACCTGTCCCCCCACCAATGCTTCTCCCAATCCCAACGTGGCATCGATGACGGTTTCTGTCCGCTGCCCGGTGAGGGGGTTGGCGGTGAATAAAACACCAGCAGCCACACTCTCAACCATATTTTGGACGATCACACAGAGACCCACATCAGCATGCGAAATCGCATTGCGGGCGCGGTAGCCGATGGCGCGGGCTGTCCACAGCGATGACCAACATTTCACAATTGCCTCAGCCAGGGGCTCCACCCCGATGATGTTTAGAAACGTATCCTGCTGCCCGGCAAAAGACATCTCGGGCAGGTCTTCGGCGGTCGCGGAGGAGCGGACTGCCACTGGCCGGGCCCCCAACCACGGCCAGGCGATCTCCAGGCTGTTTACTAGCCATGGGAGCTGGCTCCCCTCATCAAAATGAGTCCGGATTTCGTCCGCGGCAGCAGTTAAATCTGTGGGATTAGCCGGGTCTATCTTAGCCAATATCCTTTGAATTTTGGGTGTCAAATCATTGTGTGCCACATAATCCCAATACGTACTGGTTGGGATGAAGAACCCATTTGGCATCGGGAATCCGGCCAGAGCCAGCTTGTTCAGATTGATCGCTTTCCCGCCGACCAATGCCAACGAGACTTCAGGAGCCATCAGAGGGATAAAGGGTTGGGGGAGGGGTTCAGGTGAGATCATAAAAATAGTATAACTGAAAAAAGCCGCGGACAAGCTTTCGCCGCGGCTTTGTGCTGTGA
>CAYVQU010000148.1:0-13558 GCA_964453155.1 uncultured Anaerolineales bacterium
ACAAGAGTCTACACCATGACTGATCATTTGCATCCTAGATGTAGGGTAGAGAAAAAAAATATAACAAATTTCCCGCTGGCTAGTTTTCATTCATATTTTTATTTTTGGCCCCAAAAATTGGCCAACAGACATTGTGAACCAGCCGGTTGCCCCCAGCTTTCTTTCAATCGAGGCAGATCCGAAGAATATGTTCTGGGTGGAACAGATAATGTATTTCTGGTGATTTTTATCGTTGTGTTGATCCATTCAATTCGGCGCGCGTTCAAAGTCCTGAAAAGAAGCCCGTGGCGAGATATCTATTCCGTCAGTTTTGCGATCATTGCCTATAATTACGTTTTGCATATTTTCTTTGGTTTCGAACCGTTTATGTATACCCAACATTGGATTGCCCCGCTAACACTAATTTTCATCCCTTCCCTGATCACCAACAAAAATTGGGTTTTTGCCATGATCGGAGTGCTGATCATTCTAAATAGTAACTTTATTCTTTCAATATCCGAATTGATTGGATTCTAAAGAGTTTCCTTAAATCAGTAAGGGCCCCCTCCGACGTGCCTTGTACTGGCTTAGCAGTGAACGCCTATTATTCTGGTTTATTCCGCTTGTAAAATCAATTCCTCCGCTGAAATCCAATATTCACGAATATTTCCCAATAAATATAGCGAACCGGTAACAAAAACTAAGTCATCCGGTTTGGCTAAATCCAACGCGATTTCAACCGCTTTCAATGGTTCCGGTTCAACATAGATCTTCATTTTAGGATCAATGCTTTTGGCACTCTGAGCTAATTCGCGCGGATCAACGGCATCCCACAATTCATCGGTGAAGCTGGTGACCACCAATGCGGCTGTGTTGGGTAGCAATGTGTCCAATATTTCTTCCCGGTCTTTTCCCGATTTGAGGGCGAAAATAACAACGCGCCGTCTTCCCCGATATTCTTGCTCAACCGCCTGAACCGCGGCCTTGATTTTGTCAGGGTTGTGGGCGCCATCTAAAACAACGACAGGAATTTCCTGAATAACTTCGAAACGACCAATGATATTGGCATCCTTTAGACCTTGGTGATAAGCAGCAAACGAAATATCTCTCGAATACGCATGACAGGTCGCGATCGCGATCGCGGCATTGTCTTGTTGATGCTCACCAGGCATTTCGACTCCTAAATGGGTAATTTGGCGATCGCTGAAATTCACACTCACTTCATCCCCTTTACTGACCACAAAATCATCATCCAACTGCCACAACGTTGCTCCCACTTCTTTTGATCGCTCAGCAACAATCTCTTTTGTTGATGGTTGCGTCACTCCACTGATGACGATTTGTCCTGGTTTGATTATCCCCGCTTTATCCTGGGCAATCAGTTCAATGGTATCTCCCAAAATCTCTGTATGATCTAACCCAATATTTGTCAAAACTGCGATCTGAGCCGGTAAAACATTAGTGGCATCCAATGTTCCCCCCAGGCCAACCTCTACGACGGCGACATCGACATTTTCGCGTTGGAACAGGCAAAATGCCATCGCTACCTGAACTTCGAAATTACTAGGTTGTCCAAATGGATTTTCCGCGGCAACGACTTGAATCGCTGGTTGGATTTCAGCGAAGATATCTGCTAATTGGGTTGTGGCCACAATTTTGTTGTTAATCAGAAAACGTTCGTTGATAATTTGGAGATGGGGGGATAAGTAACCACCGACTTTATACCCCGCATTTTCCAGAATCGCCGTGATCATTGTCACGGTGGAACCTTTTCCCGAGGTTCCCCCCACATGGATGCTGGGATAGGTGTGATGGGGATTGCCTACGATATCCAACAAGTGCTCAATGCGTTCTAATTTCAAGTTGATTTCAGAGCTAAACCGCACCGAACCGATCAGATTGGCCAACTCGGTTGTCAGTGTTTGATATTTCTTGAGAACCTCAGTTTTATTCATATTGGTTTATCTAGAAAAAAGAAACCCCTTTGAGTTGTCTCTCAGAGGGGTTTCAGCTTAGTTTTATTTCCGCTTACTCAAAAATGGTTTCTGCTTTTTCAGCGGATGCTGAGGCGATCAGCGCTTCCTGATCGGCGGCCTTCATGGGAGTATGATTCTCGCAAGCCTCGAGGAACATCGGCAGGATGTGGATATCACCGGTGGTGCATAAGCCGGTGACACCGTCCTGAGAGAGGGCAAAATCGACACATTTTTGGATCATCTCGGGGGTGTCATAGGGTTCGTACCAGCAGGCATATTTCCGGTCCCGGTCACCCCAAGGACGGACGGCTACGGATTTGATGACCATCACACCAACGTCTTTCTCCTGGCAAACACTGAGTAATTCCAGGGCTGCCGCGCGATAATCAGGACGGCCAAACTGGACGAAATTGATCGGGAACAAGATGCTGTCAAAATCATAGCGTCGCAAAGCTTCTAAGAATACAACCGGAACTTGATTGCCATGCCCGGTGATCCCAACGTAATCGGTCAGCCCTTCTTCTTTGGCAGCAATGATGGCTTCCAGCGCCCCATCTTTTCCGGTGACCTGATCTAGTTCTTCCATGCTGGTAACGGCATGCAGTTGGTGGAGGTCAAATTTGTCGGTGTGTAATTTCTCGAGTGAAACTCGCAATTCTTGGGCGGCTTCTTCCTTCGTCCTGAGTTGCGTTTTGCACCCCAAAAAGAATTTGTCCCGCGTTTTCTCAATCCACGGTCCCATCAATTCTTCGGCTTTCCCATAACCCGGCGCGATATCAATGTGATTGACCCCAGCCTCTAGGATATATTCCATAGCCTGATCCGTCATCTCATCATCACCAGCATACAGCGCCGCGGCCCCATAAATTGCTACCGAACTCATATGCCCGCTGCGTCCAAATTTCCGCTTATCCATAATCGAAGCTCCTTTCAAAAAATAATTTGGTTCTCTGATGGTTAGAGTATTTTGTTAGTTGGGCACAATACTATCTAACTATCTCTCAATCTGCCCATCCTTCAACTGCAAAATTTCATCGACATAATCATCCACTAGAGCGTCATGAGTTGCCATAAGCAGGGTTAGATTTTCTTCTTTGACAATTTGCTGGAATAGCCCCAATATCACTCGGGCCGTGGTGCTGTCCAGTTCGCCAGTCGGTTCGTCTGCCAGGATCAATTTAGGGCGATTGGCTAACGCCCGGGCGATGGCAACGCGTTGCTGCTGGCCGCCAGAAAGTTCATCAGGCCGGTGATCTTTGCGTTTCCTTAATCCAACCAGATCGAGACAGTAATCAGTGCGCTCGCGGCGTTCTTTGGCTTTTTTCCCCGCGATCCGTAGCATGAGCTCGACATTCTCGTAAGCTGAGAAGGTGGGAGTCAGCCCGAAAGATTGGAAAATGAACCCTAACTGTTCCCGCCGCCAAAGGGTAATTTGTTTATCATTGAGTTTGGCGATATCCTGATCAAAAATCTTGACCAGCCCCTCCGTTGGGCGGTCCAATCCACCCAAAATGTTCAGCAGCGTCGTCTTTCCGCTCCCAGAACGACCTTTGAGCGCGATCAAACTCCCGGTTTTGATCTCCAAATTAATCCCACGGAGGGCGGCAACTTCTTGTTCGGTTCCGGCTTTGTATTTGCGCCACAAGTTTTCGGTCTGAATGGCAGTAGATGTTTTTGTAAGTTCAGTCACATTTATTTCCTGTTTTGGGGAAATTAAATCGCGAATCACAGTTTTTCCATTCGCATAATTCGCTTAATCGCGATTAGCTTTTCTCCTGGCGTTCCTGCCATTTTCGGGCAATAAAACCACGTAAGCCAGTGTATTTGCGAGCTTCTTCTAATTCAGTGGCGACCTCTTCGGCAATCAACGAACTGTCAACGCCACTCTCAACCGGTAAGATCAGGATCCCATCATCGGTCACTTCCAGGCGGACCCGACGGCGGATGCCCATTTGTTCGAGATATTCCTTGGGAACTTGGAGGCGGCCAGCAGAATCGAGGACGGTGAGTTCTTCGAAAATATCTTCTTCCTCAGTTTCGACTTCAGTTGCGACCTCTGGGCCAGCCTCCCCCTCAACTTGGGATTTTTCAGCCCGTTTACCGTTTCTGCGGCGTTGACGGACAGTTTCGGCTGCGGTTTTACCATCCCGGATAGCGACCACTCGGTCAACGTGTTTGGCGATCCCGGGATCGTGGCTGACGATCAGGATGGTGAGTTTATACTCTTCGTTGAGCCGTTTAAGGGTGTCGTAAATTACCAAGGCGGTGGCTTCATCAACCTCACCGGTTGGCTCATCAGCCAGCAGGAGTTGGGGGTTATTGGCCAGCGAAACGGCAATTGCAACCCGCTGCTGCTCACCGCCTGAGAGTTCAGAAAGATGGTGTTTCATCCGTTCACCCAGCCCAACGTTCTCTAGCAGGGCTTCGGCCCGTTTGCGTTTACTGGGCCCCGCTTGCCCGGCCAGGGTCATCGGGAGCTCGACATTTTCGAGCGCGGTCAGATACGGGATCAGGTTGCGGGCACTCTGCTGCCAAACGAACCCGACTTTTTCACGACGGTAACGGTCCAGTGCAGTGTCTGAGTACTTTAGCAGGTCATTGCCTTCGACCCACACCCGTCCGGCGGAAGGTCGGTCCAGACCACCCAGAATGTTCATCAGAGTCGATTTGCCGGACCCGCTGGCCCCCACAATGCCAAGGAGCTCTCCTGGAGCAACGACCAGATCTAAACCTTGCAGGGCAACCACTTCTAAATGGGCGATTTTATAGATCTTCACCAGGTTGTCGCACACGATATGCGGCGAGTCGCTGACCTTTGGCGGGGAGATTAGAGATTGGAGATTATTTATCATAAATATTCGTTTTTTGAACGCGGATGACGCTGAATAAAAGCGGATTTTTTTATGTTAATTTAAATCTGCGGGAATTCGCGTAAGCGCAGCGATCCGCGTTGTCCGCGTTCTATTTTTTTTACACAGTTTCACCCAGTTTGATCGCCTCGAAGATTCGCATCCGGCGTAACAGGATGACCAGGATGATCAATGTTACCAGGAAAAGCAGGCCAAACAAAGCATAAATCTGGAAAACAGCGGGCCAGGCGATCTCAACCAGGTAGGGGGGGATCCGGGCAGCTTCATCGGCCCCGACTTGCAAATAAGGGATGAACAGGTTGCTGACTAGGGCGCCTAAGCCCGTGCCGGTGACACCGCCGATACCGATCAAGAAAATCAACTCCCAGGCTAGGAAGGATATCATCTGCCCCGAGGAGAGTCCGGCAGCCCGTAACACCCCGAGTTCGATAAAGCGGCGACGGAAGGAGAACAGGGCGTAAAGCAGGAAACCAAACACGGTCAGAACTGCGGCGGCCCCAAATCCGATGGATAACAGGCCGAACAACCCTTGACGTTCGGGCCGGGCTTGTTCGGCGACAATTTCCAGGGAAGTGGTGTCCATCTTGAACAAGCGCTTGTTGAAGCGCGTGATACCCTCTTCCCCAACTTGCACTAGGTTGGCCCCGTTTTCGGTTTTGATCCAGACTTCATAGGGTAGTTGGGTCCCGGCACTTTCAAATAGGTATTCCAGATCGCCGATGAACAGGGGCCCATCGAACGGATACCAGGTCGGGAAATATTCAAAGTTGCCGACTACCGTCATATCCATTTCAGCCCGGAAGCCATAAGAAACGACATTGATCCGTAAAACGTCTCCGCCGCGCAGATTGTAGGTTTCCATCAACTCGCGGGGAACTAAAACAGCATTTCTTTGGGCGGCCAAGGCATTCATCAACGCACCCAGACTTGCGGAGGCAAAATCTCGGCGCCAGAAGGCCACTCGGGGAAAATCCAGACGGTCAACGCCGATAAAGGTGCCGGTCATCTGGTTGTCGGCTACACTGGTCGCGGCCTGATACCGCCCAACGCGGGCCACGGCTTCCACTCCGGGAACTTTGAGATACTCATAAACCGGGAAGAACAACCACATCGGGCCATCTTCATCATCCTCGCTGGATGAATCCGGACCAAACTGGTTGGTTTGATTGGCATTTTCTCCAAGTTCATAGAAATTGATATCGGCCCCATGTTCATAAAACTTCTGGTCATGGAGGTGCGTATCCAAGGTTTGGGCTAACGAAGCCGTAAAGGCGGATAAACTCAATGTCAGCACCAATAAAATCAACGGGGTGCTGTACGAACCCGGTGTCCGGGCCAGATGTCGGGCCGCGAGAATGAATCCCACGCTTTTGGTGTTTCCAGCGACCCAGGTGATGAATTTCATGATCGGCGGGATTATCCGCAGGATGAAAAGGGTCAGCGCGAAAATCCCCAACGCCGGAACGATAAATAACAGCGGATTTTGAAAGGGATCGCCACCTCGGGCAGTTTCTTCGATGGCGACTAGGGAGCCCTGTTCTCGAAGGAGATAGGTTCCATAGGCTGCGGGGATGAATAAGAATACGTCTAATCCTACCCGCTGCCACCAAGGGGGTTTGAGCATCCGGGCCCGTTCCAATTTGTAGGAGACGATGGTGTGTCGGGCCGCGCTCACCGCCGGGACGACTTGGGCAATCAAGGCTAGTACCACTGCGACCAGCCCGGTGCGCAGGGTTGCCGCCGTCATCCCAATTCGGAGGTCGGCTCCCGCGGAAAAATCAAGGAAACTCCGGGTCTGCCCCATCAGCTGGGCGACTGCCAATGCAATGGGGGAACTAATTGCCAGGGCAATCAACCCCAGTATCATGCTTTGGAGTACGACCATCCCAAAAATCTGGGCTGTGGTACCACCCCGGCTGCGTAGAACGGCGATCTCATTGCGTTGTCGTTCGATGGATAATCCGGCCACAAGTCCGATGAAGGCCAGGATCAAACCGATGATGGGGACCGCAAAAGCGTATAACAAAATCGTCAGGAAACCCGATGCATCCCGGTATTGGATTAGGGCATCAAAAGGGGAATCGCTGAGTTTTGTATCCGGTAGGATGTTGTTGAGCTGGCGTTGAATGGTGTTGATGCGAATGAGTAAATTACGGGCATCTGTGGAGTGGACCTCGGAACCGTCCATCACCAGGTACCAGATCACCGAATAGATTTCATCGGGGAGTACATTGCTGATCCGACCAGCAAATGAGCCTTCAGGGATGAGCAAGGCTTCACTTAAGTTGTTGGGGTTAAAGACCCAAAAATCATCACTGGGATCATTGGGGATCCAAAATCCAGCAATCCGAATTGGGATTTGTGTGGAAATCAACGTTCCTAAATCGGTTTCATCCCTCACATATATCTGATATTGCTCGCCGACTTGCAAACCGGCTTCAGTCGCTAAAGCCTCGCTCATCAAGACTTCCACCGGGCCTTCTTGACCAGCGACCGTGGGAAAACTTCCCTCAGGAATCGTGATGTAATCCTCGATTCCACTCATCAAAGCGAAACTGGAAAGTGCAATTCGAGCCGTATCGTCCTTAAAATTGGTCTGATCCGTGGGGAAAACCCCATACGGTTCTGTCCGGTAGTAGCGGACCATGTGTTGCTGAGGCAACCCGATAACTTTGCCAGCTCGATTGGTGATGTAATCGTCGGCCTGGGTGATATCTTCCCACTGCTTGTTGCCATACCAGCCACCGTTGTAGTGAAAAACGAAGGAAAACGGGGGCCGTTGGGTGACTTGTTGGTTGTCTTCATCAACATCGGTAACTTTGGCTTCAAAAATCCGATAATAGATGGCGTCAGCATACAACGGAATGCTGAGCGTCAGTGAAATTGCGGCGGCAAACCCCAGGGTGGCAGCTAAAACCAACCCCCGTTGGGCCAATAGGCGTTTGACCGCTACAACGATGATGGAAAAAGAACGGAGCAGGTATCCCATATTTTAGTCTTAGGGACCGATGACGATCTGGCCGGCTTCTAGGCCTTCCAGAATTTCGACCCGATCTTCGGCTTCAATCCCGATTTTGACATCGACGCGGGCTTGGAACTCGCCATCCTGAACTACGACAAAATTGCGGCCCTCAAATGTGCGGATGGCCTGTGGCGGGAGCCAGAGAACATCTTCCTTGTGCTCCAAGATTACCGTGACCCGCATCAGGTCGCCTACTTCCAATCCAACCTCGAGGGGATCAACGTCCATTGCCACCCGGGTGGATTTATCTTCATCTTCGGCGGAGGTGCTGGTGGAGCCCAAGTAGGGCAATTGGCGGATGACGCCGGTGTAGGCCTCACTCGGACGGTTGGCCAACACAACCGAAACAACCATTCCCTCTTCCAGATCGATGGTGTCTTCACTGGTAAGGTCGGCACTGATTTCAAGGCTGGACATATCGGCAATCACGGCGTAAATCCGGTAGGCTTCCACCGTCCGGCCGTCGGATAGGCCTAAAGAGAAAACCTCGCCTTCAAACGGTGCAGTCAATCGGGCATCGGCGATGGATTGTTCCAGATCGGAGATACCTAACTGGGCTTCGTTCAAAGCAATTTGAGCCAGTTCGACATCGTTTTCTTTAAGAGATAATTCTTGATCATAGCCTAAACCCGATACGATCATTTCGAGTTTCGCTTGGGCGTCAGCTAATTGGGCTTGGGCAGTCTCCAGTTGGGAAAGTGCCAGGGCCTGTTCTTCGGGCCCGCTGGTGTTGGTCATGCCGTTATATGTGCGGACTGCGGCATCGTAGCTGCCTTGGGCTGCTGAGAGGGCACTTTGAGCCCGGGCGCGAGCTAAATTGTCTTCGGGTTTGTGGGCCTGATTTTCGAATGCTTCCTGGGCCCATTCGAGGGCTTCCCTAGCCAAAATAGTTTGGGCATAGGCCGCGTCGATATCGGCCTGGGAGGCGGATGATTGGGTCAGAGCATAGGCTCGTTCGGCATCGGTGACAGCTTTTTCGGCTTCAGCTAAAGCCTGTTTGGCGTAGGCCACCTGCAAATCGGGGGTGTTGGTTGAGAGCTTGAATAAATCCAGATAGTGTTGGGCGTTTTCGGCATAGATTTCAGCCCGACGCAGGGAGAGTTGATCCGCCGCGTATTGACGCTCCAGGTTATCCAGATATTCCAGATCGGCTAGCACGGTTCCTTCGGTGACCGGGTCACCTTTTTCAACATAAACGTTGCGCACCCGGCCATCGGCGCGGAAAAATAACTCTTCTTCCACGACCGGCGAAATCCGGCCAGTAAATTGGAGTTCGTTGCTGATCTCGCCGACCTGGACTTCATAGGTCGGCTTGGTTGGTACAATCGGGGTGGGGATGGGGGTTGGGGTCGGTAGTTCTTCTTGGGCAGCCGTATTACAGCTGCTGAGGATCATAGCCCCGATGATCAGGATAAAGGTGATGAGCGTTCGTCGGTTGTGCATTGTGGTATTCCTCTTCATAAAAAGAGCGTGGAGGGAAGTTTCCACGCCCATGGTTTTACTGGAAAAGCATCCGGGTGGTTATTGCAAGGTAAAAGCCTCCGCCGGATTTTGAATTGTGATCGTGTCGATGATCTCTTGCGACACGCCGTTGGCTTGGAGCGCAGGGATGAATTGCTTGAATAGGGCCGTGAATCCTCGGATGCCGCCTTCTGGAGGCTGCCCATCGGGTTGGGATGGGTCGTACCAGCCGCCATCGTGGGAGAGCAAAATCCGATTTGTGAACCCTTTTTCTATCAAGTTTAAGGTATGGTGCAGCATATCGTCGTCGGAAGCCCAACCGGACCCGATGGCATCAATCGAAATATATACACCTTGTTCCACCGCCCAAATATGATAATCTTCATTGGTCTCCGATTGAGCGTGGGTCCAAATAAAGCGGTTCAAATCCAGGCCATATTCTGCCAAAAGGTTTATTTCTTGTTTGGCAAGTTCACCACCGATGGTGTGGCTGGCAACAATCGCCCCGGTGCGTTGGCTGGTCAATACTGCAGCTTTTAGATGTTTGGCTTCCAACTCGGTGATCCCCTCATCGCTGACGGACATTTTGATGAATCCAGCTCTAACGTCGGTGCCATCGATGCCCGTTGTGATATCCGTGGTCCACATGTCGACCAGATCAGCGATCGTCTTGGATTTGAGTTCTTCGGGAACGAAGGCCTCGCGATACACGCCGGTTGGCGCGATAATTTTGAGTGGTGAGACTTCCCCAAGTTTTTTGAGAATTGCCGGGTTGCGGCCGACACCCATGGTGGAATATTCAATCAGGGATTCAGCTCCCAATTCAGCAGCTTCTTCCAAATAGGGGAGTAGGGTCTGGGCAACATGTTCTGGGTCTCCGCGGCCATAGTCGGGAACAGTTGGCCCTCTTAAGTCGGTGAATAGGTGTTCATGCGTAAGGGTAACCCCCCAATCCTCAGGAGCAATATTGCCAGTGATGGTCTGAATTTTTCCAATAGACATTTGAATCTCCAATGATAGCGCTTACATACTATTTCTAAAAAAAGAAACAACCGATAAAATAAGATGTACGTACAGGCCCCAATTATATATTTCTTCTGACTTTATGGGAATAGTATCTTCATTACAGTCAGGTTTTCTCATCTCTTCGGATTGTAATGAAAATCCCCTCCCCGGCTCAATTTTGTGGTGTTAGAATACTTATGGAATAAATCCAAAATCTTTCCAGTGTTTGTGAATCGATTTTATGCCACCAACAATACCAACCAATAAACGCACAATCCTCGTCGTAGAAGATAGTGCCCAGATTAGGGGGGTGATTTCTAAGGCCCTGCAGATGGAAAATTATGCCACCCTGCAAGCCGAAAACGGCTGGGAAGCCCTGCGGATATTACGGGATATTACCCCAGATTTTATCCTCTCGGATATTAATATGCCCCGCATGGATGGGATTGAGTTTTATAAGAAAATTCGGAAAAATCCGGAATGGAATGCGATTCCATTCGTGTTTTTGACCTCGAGTAGTTCGGAAGAAGAAATTCAGCACGGCCGGGAGTTAGGGGTTGAAGACTATTTGCTCAAACCGATTGACCCGGAAAACTTGGTTCGAATTATCAAAGCCCGCCTATATCGGTTAGCGGAAGTCGAAACTGCCCAGGTTGGCCAAGCGTATTTAGATACCGTTAAAGTTTTGGCGAATGCAATTGAAGGTCGAGACCGATACACGCGCGGCCATGTTGAGCGGGTGACAATGTATGGGTTGTGGCTGGCGAAGGCACTGAACTGGCCTCCCGAACATCTGCGGATGTTGGAGTTTGGGTCTCGGCTCCACGATGTAGGGAAGATTTTGATCCCTAGTAGCGTACTCAATAAAAATGGCAAACTCGATGATGCTGAATGGGAGTTAATGAAAAAGCACACCATCGCAGGTGCTAAAATGATTCAGGGTGTCAAACATTTAAAGGGAACTTTGCCCTATATTTTGTATCATCATGAACGTTGGGATGGAACGGGGTATCCAAAAGGATTGAAAGGGAAAGAAATCCCCATTCAGGGGCGAGTTTTAGCTTTGGCCGACGTCTATGATGCCCTTACGACGGTCCGACCCTATCACCCCGCCCGCAGCCACAGTGATGTGATGAAGTTCATCAAAATGGAAGCGGGTAAACATTTTGATCCCCGGTTAGCTGAGGCTTTTATCCAAGTGATTCAGCACAAGATGAGTGCTTAATGATTAACCTTTTGTAGGGCAAATTTGAAATATTAGGCGGGGGTAACGTACGACATTTCCAACTAGTGACAAAAAAATTATCGATACCGGTTAAAATTGATATTTCAAATTCAAATTATTTTGGAGCAAAAATGAACCTTCTATTTACCGCAGGAAAAATTGGGTCCCTGGAAATCCCGAACCGAATTGTGCGATCTGCAACCGCTGAAAAAATGGCGGACAATGATACTGGCGTGCCTCGCGCTCAATTGAAAGAAAACTGGGTCAACCTGGCCAAAGGTGGCACTGGTCTGATCATCACTGGACATATGTATGTTCACCCCTCCGGCAAATGCCACCCGGAGATGACCCCGATCTATGCCGATGAGCATATTGCTCCGTTGAAAGAGATTGTGGATGAAGTCCATAAACACGGGGCCAAGATCGCAGTCCAAATTAATCATGGTGGGATGCAGTGTGCCAAAGACGTAGTTGATGGCACCCTCGCCCCATCAGACATTGATGAAGAATTCCTTCAGCAGCCAGCTCGAGAGTTGACCGTTGACGAAATCCATGCACTCATTGATGCTTACGCCCAAGCTGCCTGGCGAGTAAAGGAAGCTGGATTTGATGCTGTTCAGTTACATGGGGCTCATGGCTATCTCATCAATCAGTTCAATTCTCCATATGTCAACCAGCGGACCGATGAGTGGGGCGGTGACTTGGCAGGGCGGACGAAGTTCTTACGCTCAGTGGCCGGCGCGGTTCGCAATCAGGTTGGACCCGATTACCCCGTTTTCATCAAATTAGGGCTGGAAGATGGCGTTGAGGATGGTCTGACGAAAGAAGAAGGCGCTCAAATCGTGGCCATGCTGACCGATATGGGAATTGACGCACTCGAGATCAGCGGCGGTGTCCGCTCCAACAGCACCGCCAAAGGCATCAAAAACGAAGAAAAAGAAGCCTATTTCCGCTTTCTGGCCGAACTGGCCCGCCCCGCGACAGATTTACCCATCATCCTAGTCGGTGGGATGCGCTCTAAAGGCGTCATGGAAAAAGTCTTAGATGATGGCCTGGCCGATTTCGTCGCCATGTGCCGCCCCCTGATCAATGATCCCAATTTCCCCAACTTGATGCGAACCGGCGAACAAACCAAATCCGGCTGCATCTCCTCCAACAACTGTTGGGCCGATGGCTTGGGCGTTGGCATTGGTTGTAAGTGCCCGATTTAGCACCGATTGCCAGAAAATAAAAACAGCCCGGAGCAAACTTATACTCCGGGCAGCTTTGTTGTTGGGGAGATTTAGAGTGTGGTTCCAATTCCAAGTAGGTCGGCAATATTGGCTTTGGGATCAATTACGGGTTTTATCTTCCCAGTTTTACAAGTCATTAGGGTTGTGACCCCGGGACCATGTCCGGCCAATAAACAATCACTGTGAACCACAATGCCGATCGAGATGGCACCCTGACGGTAAGTTCGACCATACCGGTTATCATGATCTAGCAGGGCGACAAAATCACCGAAGCGAATTTTATCGAGCTGATACTCTTTCACCGTCTCAGGATCGCTGGTCATGATGTCGTAATCCCCTTTGGCGACATGGGCGGTTCCAATCCCTGACCCCATGCACGCTGCAGGAACCACAGTTGTAACCGGGACTTCTAATTTCCCCTCTCCCGTGGTTTTTATTTCCATTTTGTGCAGCAATTCGGGTGAGAGATTGAATAATTTAATCTCTGGATAATTGCTGAGTTTAAGACCTTGCCCGCGACTATGGATAATAATTTTGTCATCATAGGTCATCTTTTCTTTGGCTTCCCGGGGGAAGTCTACGATAAGATGTTCCGAACCTCCGTGATGACCGATGACGGTGCCCGTGGCTCCCTGGGCTTCACCAGAAATTATCTTGGCAGTGTTACCAGCACAGGAGAAAAACTGGAGTCCCACATTGGGATGCTCAAAGGGTTTATGGGTATCCACGATGCAACTACCGATAAATGCAGTTGTCAAGGGAGAAAAAAAGAATAGAGAAAAAGACAC